>NZ_JBVVPB010000009.1:0-254318 GCF_055807435.1 Bradyrhizobium sp. Ken51
AGCGGGCGCGTAGCGCTCCGCGACCCGTTGCGCGCGGCGCTCCAGCCCGACGTCGGGGCGGAACGAGCGCAACGGCGGCACCTCGGCGGGCGCCCTGCCCGCGACGGTCGTGATCGGAAATTCCGGCGGCAGCCGCGTTCCGGTCTCGAGCTTCTTGAAGATGCGGGCGCGGCGATCGATCGGCGCAAACAGTTTTGGATGCCGCGTCACGTTCTCGGAATTGCCGAGGAACAGGTAACGATCCGGCAGAAGCGCGAAGTGGAAGAGCGGGATCACCCGGTTCTGCAATTCGGCATTGAGGTAGATCAGCAGATTGCGGCAGGAGACGAGATCGAGCTTCGAGAACGGTGCGTCCTTGGTCACGTTGTGCTGCGAGAAGATGCACATCTCGCGCAGCTCCTTGACCACGCAATAGGTATCGCCCTCGCGCACGAACCAGCGCGCCAGGCGCTCGCTGGTCATGTCCGTCTCGATCTTGGTGCGATAGCGGCCGACGCGCGCGGCCGCCAGCGCCCGTCCGTCGATGTCGGTCGCGAAGATCTGAACCTGCGGCACGGAGTCCATTTTGGCCATGTGCTCGCGCAGGAGGATACCGATCGAATAGGCCTCCTCTCCGGTGGCGCAGCCGAGCACCCAGACGCGAACCTGCTGGCCCGCGCTCTTGCCTTCGAACATCTTCGGGACGATCTGGCTCTCCAGCACCTCGAATTCGCGCTTATCGCGGAAGAATTCGGTGACGCCGATCAAGAGGTCGTTGAAAAGGTGCTGGGCCTCATCGTCGTCGTTGCGTAGGAAATCGACATAGGCGGAAATCTCGGCGATCTGAACCACCTGCATCCGCCGCTGCACGCGACGCAGGAAGGTGTTTTGCTTGTAGCCGTGGAAATCATTGCCGGTCTTGCTGCGCAGGATGTCGGCGATGCGCGACAGCGAGGTCGCGGCAGCGGCCAGCACCTCGTCGAACCCCTGCTTCTCTTCCAGCCGCCGCAGATGACGGGCATAGACCTGGATGTGCTCGGCGATCTCTTCCGGAGAGAGCACATAATCGGCGATCGCCGCCGGCGTGTTGGAGTCCTCGAGATGCTCAGCCTCGTCGCTCGCGCCCTTTTCGGCGATAGCGAGACCACCATGATCCTTCAGCGTCGCGGTGCCCAGCGTGCCGTGGCCACCGATGCCGGACAGGATCACGCCGATCGATTGCTCGGCGCGTTCTTCCGCCAGCGAGACCAGGAAGCTGTCGATTGTTGCCCGCTCGCCGGGCGCCTGCTCGGCCGCGCGGACGGCGAAGCGACCGCCCTGGATCGTCGTGATCTGCGCCGGCGGGCACAGATAGATCGTGCCGCCCTCGATGGTTTGCCCGTCGCTGATGTCGGCGATCTTGCCGCCGTTGGAGTTTTGCACGATCCGGCGCAGCCGCGGCTCGTCGAGCGCCTCGTGATGTTGCAGCGCCAGCACGACGGCCTGATCGGCGCCCACGGTCAGCTTGGAAAAGAACCGCTCGACGCTATCCAGTGCTGTCGGCGCGGCGCCCACCCCGATGACCAGCGGGGACCTGGTCTGGCGCTCTGTTTCGACCGATTGGTCGCCGATTTCATGCATGGTCTCGGTAGCTCTCATTCATTGGCGTGAAGCGGGACGCCCGCTCGCGGCAATATCAGAAATGATGTTATCCCAACAGGTGGAAGGCGGAAACGTCGCGCTGCGTTCCATACGGCGAACATCGGTGTCAATTGCCGACCAGAGATGTACGCGCCCGGCATGGAGCCAGGCGGCCTGCCAACGCCCCCTGGATCACTCCGGACCGACTTGCTGCCGGAGATAGCTAATCCGCTGCTCGATCAGGATGCGGTGGCGGAGCCATTCCGTCAGGGTCTGCTTCAGCACCTCGACCAGCCGCTCCGCCTGGCCTGCGTCGTGGCCACCGGCACTGAGTTCACGGATCCGCTCCTCCTGATCGCGGATGCGCTGGCAACCCTCCTCGATATCCTGATCGGCCTTGATCAGATGGCGGCGCTCGGTATCGAGCTGCTCGGTCCATTCGGCGAGGGAAATGGTCATGGCGACCTCAAGCCTCCCGCTTGCGAACCGGAGGATCGAGCGACTTTAGCACGACGCGTCGGATCATGTCGGCATATTCGCGATATTCGGCAGCCCGCGCCTGGTACATGTCGGCAACCGCAGGCCGGCCGTTGCGCCGGCCGTCGGCGGCCATACGCTGCACCAGCTCAGCCCGCTCCTCGATGATGCGCAGTGCGATCCGCAGGGCTTCATCCACTTGCCCCTCCTGCTCTTTTGCGAGGACGTCGGCGGCAAAGGCGTGGCCCACCTGGCACCGGAAGCGCATCGGGTGCGATTCTTTCACCTCGGACAGCACGCCCCCGCAGGCCGGACAGGTCAGCGCAACCGGATCGGCCATCGAGACGAGACGGTCACTGCCGATCCGTTCGCCGGCCGCGATCTCGACCTCGAGCCGGATCTCCGGCGGGATCGGCAGCGCGGCGCCGGCAGCCTCCCTGGCGAGATCGGACAGGACATCGCCCATTCCGGCGCCGGGGACGCAAAGATCAATGATGGTCGCCTCCAGGGCGCTCCTTGGCATTTCATCGGCGATGGCGTCCGAGGGGTCCTGTACCACCGAAATTCCGCCGCAACGCTTGATGGCGTTGAGACCGGCCGCACCGTCCGACAATAGGCCGCTCAGGAGCACACCGATGACGCGCGGGCCGTAATTGATGGCGGCCGAGCGGAACAAGGCGTCGATGGCCGGCCGGACCATGTTCTCGCGCGGACCGCGCCCGAGGAACACGCGATCTTCGGACAGCAGCAGATGATGGTCAGGTGCGGCCAGATAAACCTGGCCGGGCTCGATCCTCATGCCGTTTTCGGCCTGCCGGACCGGCAGCGGGCCGGCACTGCTGGCAACTGTCGATAGAATGCCGATGCCCTGCGCCGGGATGTGCAGGACGATGAACACCGCCGCGGGCAGATCCGGCGGCAGCCGGCCCAGGATCTGCTTCAGCGGTGCGGTCGCGCCGGCAGAGCCACCTATGACGATGATGTCGCGGTTGCTCATGGAACCCACTTTCGGTTGTAACGTTGTACCAAGGCGGGCCACCGCCCAATGTTCCTACCCGCCGGAAGGAAGCCACGGAAGCGCCATGGCGATTTCGCCTGCACCGTCAGATCCACTCTCGCCGCTCACGGGGCGGCGGATCTTCATTGTCGAGGACGAATATTTTCTCGCCGATGACATTGGCAAGGCATGTCAGGCGCTCGGTGCAGAGGTCGCGGGGCCGGCCGGTGATCTCGACGACGCGCTCAGGATCCTGCGAGATGGCGGCATCCTGGATGCCGCCGTGCTCGACGTGAACATCCGAAGCGAGATGATCTTTCCTGTCGCACGCGAACTTAAGGCACGGAACATACCGTTCCTCTTCACGACCGGCTACGACAAGGTCACGATCAGTCCGGAATTCCACGACGTGCCGATCCTGGAGAAACCGATCGATCTGCCGGCGATGGCTCAGAGGCTGGCCGCGCTAATCGCCGATCCGCACGGTTGAGCCTGATAGCGATCAGAATAGATGCGCGAAAGCGAGCCAGGCGGTCACCGCCAGGCACAGGAGCACCGCAGCATAGGGCAACGCGATCCGCAATCAGCAGCCCTCCCGGCCGTCAGCCCATCATCATCCAGACGATCGCCGCCATCATCACCAGAAAGCCCGTGATCGCCGTTGCGACAAAGGCCTGTTCGACGCGATCCATCGGCATCACAGCCCCCTTTTCCCAGCCGAACCAGTCTGAAGGCTCGGGGAGTTTTACGCATTAGGCTATGTGAATCGGCGTGCTCCTTTGTTGGTCCGCGGGATCTGCCGCACCACCCAGCACAGATTGCGATGGCACTATTCTACGACTTCGCCGTGCCCGGCTCCGCCATCTTGCGATGCTGTTTTGCCAACATCTCGTTCGGCGTGACGTTGGCGATTGTGGTCTGAAGCTTGTTCTTCATGCCGGTTACGATGTCGGACTCGCCCCGCAACATGGCGTCGAAGCCGGCCTTCGCGACGTCGTAGGCACTATCCTTCTGCTCGGTGCCGACCTTGGTGTCCATCATGTCGGCTCGGCGGAAGAACTCGGTTTCCGTGGCGCCCGGCATCAGACAGGTGACGGTGACGCCGCTGTCGCGCAGCTCCTCGCGCAGTGCAAATGAGAATGAATCGAGGAAGGCCTTGCTGGCGTTGTAGACCGCCTGAAAACTGCCCGGCGTGAATCCGGCGATCGAGCCGGTGATCAGGATGCGGCCCGAATTGCGGCGAAGCATCTCGTTGCCGGCGCGATGGATCAGATACAGCGTGCCGGTGATGTTGGTATCGACGAGGTGCTTGATCCTGGCAAAATCCTGATCGAGGAAGGCCTTGCCGAGGCCGACGCCGGCGTTGGCCAGCAGGGCGTCGATCGGCCGGTCGCCGACCGCGGCGCAGAGCTTGTCGACGCCTTCAGTGGTGGCGAGATCGGCCTCGACCGCCTCGACGCTGGCGCCGAGCCTGCGAAGATCGACGGCCACCCTCTCGATCTCGGGCTCGTCCGCCGCGATGACAAGGTTGAAGCCTCCTTTGGCACAACATCTGGCGAGTTCCAGGCCGATGCCGGTGGAGGCGCCGGTGACGACGGCGAGTTGATTGGCGGCCATGAGCGTATCCTTCGCTTGTCCTTGAGTGGGATTGATGACGCTCCAATCACCGCAATGGCCGCTCGTTCCTATCGGGACACAGGCTGGTGCGGCGCGAAGATTTTGCACTGGACGATAGCAACCATCGTTCGTTGTTCGACTTGGATGCCTCGTAGCTCGCGGGAGAACAGAGATGAAGGCGCTGGTTTGGCACGGCAAGGAAGACATTCGGTGCGACACCGTCACCGATCCTGAGATTCAGGATCAACGCGACGCGATCATTAAAGTCACGAGCTGCGCCATCTGCGGCTCGGACCTCCACCTCTTTCACAATTACATTCCGGGCATGCTGCCCGGCGACATCATGGGCCACGAGACCATGGGCGAAGTGGTCGAGGTCGGCTCCGGCGTCGACGGCAAGCTGAAGAAGGGCGACCGCGTCGTCGTGCCCTTCACGATCATTTGCGGCGAATGCGACCAGTGCAAGCGCGGCAATTACTCGGTCTGCGAAACCACCAATCGCAAACGCCATCTGGCAGACAAGGCATTCGGACACACGACGGCCGGCCTGTTCGGCTATACGCATTTGACCGGCGGCTATCCCGGCGGCCAGGCCGAGTATCTGCGCGTGCCGTTCGCCGACGCCACCCACATCAAGGTGCCCGACGGCATTCCCGACGAGAAGCTGCTGTTTCTCAGCGACATCTTCCCGACTGGTTGGCAGGCCGCCGCGCAATGCGACATTGAGCCGACCGATACGGTCGCGATCTGGGGCTGCGGGCCCGTGGGGCAGATGGCGATCCGCAGCGCCATCCTGCTCGGCGCCAACCAGGTGATCGCGATCGACTGCCTTCCCGAACGGCTCAGCATGGCCGAAGCCGGCGGCGCCACCACCATTAATTTCGAAAACGAAAGCGTCCTGGAGCGGCTCGAGGAGCTCACCGACGGCAGAGGCCCCGAGAAATGTATCGATTGCGTCGGGATGGAGTCGCATGTGATGGCCTCCCTGCCCGACACGCTGCTCGATCGCGCCAAGCAGATGGTGATGGTGGAGAGCGACCGGCCGCACGTGCTGCGCGAGATGATCTATGTTTGCCGTCCCGGCGGCATCATCTCGGTGCCCGGCGTGTACAGTGGATTCTCCGACATGCTTCCGATGGGCGCCTTCATGAACAAGGGCCTGCAGATGCGCACCGGCCAGACCCACGTCAACCGCTGGACCGACGACCTGCTCCGCCGCATCGAGGAAGGCGAGATCGATCCGTCCTTCGTCATCACCCACACCGTCCCGCTTAGCCAAGGCCCCGAGATGTATCAGGTGTTTCGCGACAAGCGCGATTCCTGCGTCAAGGTCGTGCTGAAGCCCTGAGGAGTAAGTCCATGTTCCATTTTTCCAACATCGTTCGCACCAAGGGCGACCCGAAAATCGTCGAGGGCGGCCCGAGCCTGAAGCGGCCCGAAGACCAGCTCGCCCGTGCGCTCGGCTGGTTCAGCATCGGTCTCGGCGTCGTGGAATTCTTCGCCCCGCGGCGCGTCACGGAGACGCTGGGCATGGAAGGCCATGAGACGTTGGTTCGCACCTTCGGCGTGCGCGAGATTCTGGCCGGGATCATGACGCTCTCGGTCGAGAAGAACGCCGGCCTGTGGGCCCGCGTCGGCGGCGACGGCCTCGATGCCGCCGCGCTGCTCTCGGGGCTGACCGCGGACAATCCCAAAAAGGGCAATATCGCGCTGGCGCTGCTGATGGTCGGCGGCATCGCGATGCTCGACTACCGCGCCGCGCAGGATACCAAGCCGCAGCGGCCGCCGCGCGACGCACGGCGCAAGCTGTATCCGAACCGTAGCGGCTATCCCAAGGGCATCGAGAGCGCCCGAACCGCGGCCAAGCAGATCGCAGCGAACGCTACGACGGGACGTACCTGAAGGCCACACGACGAGGTGATGCAAGACGAGGTGATGCAAGGCAATGAGCGAGGCGTCCCGTAACGAAGGTGCGTGGTGGAAATCCGCCGTCATCTACGAAATCGCACTGATCTCGTTCCAGGACTCGGACGGCGACGGCAAGGGCGACCTCGCCGGCCTGACCTCGCGGATCGACTATCTGAAATGGCTCGGCGTCGACGCGGTGTGGCTGACGCCGATCCACAAGAGCCCGTTCCGCGACCTCGGCTACGACATCTCCGACTACTGCTCCATTGACCCTGCGTTCGGCAACCTCGACGCGTTCGACCGCCTGCTCAAGGCCCTGCACACGGCGGGGATCCGCCTGATCCTCGATCTCGTGCCCAATCATACTGCGAACGATCACGCCTGGTTCGTCGAGAGCAGCAGCTCACGGAACAGCGCGAAGGCCGATTGGTACATCTGGGCCGACGCGGCCGAGAATGGCGGTCCGCCCAACAACTGGCTGAGCCGCTTTGGCGGCAGCGGCTGGGAGTGGTGCGAGGCGCGCCGGCAATATTACTATCATTCCTTCCTGGTCGAGCAGCCCGATCTGAACTGGAGAAACCCGCAGTTGCGCGCCGCGATTGCCGATGTCATGCGCTTCTGGCTCGATCGCGGCGTCGACGGCTTTCGGGTCGATGCCAGCGCCGTCCTGATCAAGGACGCGCTGCTGCGTGACAATCCGCATAACCCGCAAGCGGGATGCAAGCCGCCGCCGCAGCGCCAGACGCCCGTCTTTACCGACGATCGGCCAGAGACGATGGATTGCATCGAATTCATCCGCGAAGTGATCGACGGTTATCCGGGACGAATGTTATGCGGCGAAGTCCAGGGCAAGACCGACCGCATCGGCCACTTCTACGGCAACGACCGACCGCGCCTGCATCTGCCGCTCAATTTCGCGCTGCTGGACTCGCAATGGGATGCGCTGTCCCTGCAAGCAACGATCGACGCGTATTACAACGCCATCCCGGATCATGCTTGGCCGGTCTGGGTGATCGGTGGCCATGACAAGCAGCGGATCGCGAGCAAGATTGGCGAGCCGCAGATGCGGGTGCTGGCGATGCTGCTGATGACGTTGCGGGGAACGCCGTTCTTCTTCATGGGCGACGAGATCGGCCGCAAGCGCGTTCCCATTCCGCCCGACCGCGTCCACGATCCCTTCGAGAAGCTCGTTCCGGGGTATGGCCTTTGCCGCGATCCTGAACGCGCGCCGATGCGATGGGATGACAGCAGCAACGGCGGCTTTACCACCGGCGATCCATGGCTGCCGCTGGAGCCGCCCGACGGCGCAGCCAACGTGGCCGCGCAGCAGCGCGACGCGCGTTCGATCCTGGCGCTGTTTCGGGCGCTGATGACGCTGCGGCGTGAGCATGCCTGCCTGCGCCGCGGCGGCTACGAGCCGCTACGATCGCAGAACGACGTTCTTGCCTACAGGCGGACGGATGGCGGCAAGGAAATTCTGGTCGTGCTCAACATCGCCGCCGAGCCGCGGAAATGGCATTGGCAAGGTCGCGGCCGCCTGCTGATGTCGACGCATCTCGACCTGCCGTCCGAGCCGTTGCCGGGCGCCTCAATCCTGCTCCGCGGCAATGAAGGCGTGATCATCGAACTCGAGCCAAGATGACGGCCGAGGAACCATCCGCGCGTCAGCGAGTCTCATTCAACGCTTCCGACGTCCCCCCTGCCGGAGGCTGAATAGACGAAACTGCGGCCCCGGCGCTCATCCCCCTTCAAGCGCCGGGGTCACGGCGTGAGCCTAGAGGCAGACCATGAGCAAGACCAAGGGCCTCGGTCAGCGGATCGCTGGCAAGGCGAAACAGGCCGTCGGCGAGATCGTCGGCGATCAGGATCTCCATGAGGAAGGCAAGGAGCAGGCGGAGCGCGGCCGGGACGAACAGAGCAAGCCGAGCGAGCTCAATCCGTTGAAGAAACTCAATCAGCTGACGTGAACGCCGCCGCGCCGTCAGCCATTTCCAGTTCAATTCGCCCCGCTGATGAAGGCGCCTCACGGCGGCGCTCGCGCTGGGTCGCCGCTGCCGAACTCGGCCTGATCAGCAGCACCTTCTCGACCATCGTCAGCCAGCTCTTCGCCGCGCGCCTCGGACGCGATGCCGCCGTCGACTGGATGACGGTCGCCGCCATTCCCGCGCGCGATTGGGCGATCAGCGCAGAGCCGTCGTGGAGCGCGGTGCTTGCCGGGATCGCCTTCCATCAATGGGCGGACTTCTCCTGGGCGGTGGTCTTCTTCGGCGTGCTCGGGCGCTGGACCGCCGAGTTGCGGCCGCTCACGATCCTGCTGCTCGCACTGCCCTGGGCCGTGTTCTCGTCGAGCATGGAATGGTTCGTGCTGGTGCCGCTGTTTCCGTTCTGGCAGCCGCTGTTCACGCTGCAGCAGCCCTACTGGATCGGCCTGCTCGTTCACGCCTCCTCGGCCGTGATGTATCCCCTGTTCGCCCGGTTGCGCTGGAGGCGAGGCGCGGCACCCGCGCGCGATGCTCGCTTCACCAATGCCTGGATCACCGGCGCGCTGGCTCTGATCGCGCTGCTCGGCGCGACCGCGTTGTTCGGCAGCCATGGGTACGAGCCGCCATGGATGGGCCGCGACAGGGACGCGGACCAGAGTTACATCCGTCATATGACCGCGCATCATGCCCAGGGCATCGAGCTGGCCCGGACCGCAACGGAGCGCGCGCAGGACCCGCATCTGCGAAAGCTGGCGATGCTGATGGTCGCGAGCCAGACCGGCGAGAACCGGATTTTTGAGACGTGGTGGTTGAGCTGGTTCGACACCGAGATGCCCGATTGCAGCTCAGACGAACGTGCCGCCATGCCGGGCTTCCTGACACAGGCCGAGATGCGACAGGTCAAGGCCGCGCCGGCGGATCAATTCGACACGCTGTTCGTCGAAACAATGACCAAGCATCACGCCGGCGCCGTCAGGATGGCTGACCAGATGTGGCATAGCGGCGGCGATCTGCGCCTGCGTGTGATGGCCCACGCCATTCGCCACGAGCAGCAGGGCGAGATCGCGCTGATGCACGGCGCCAGCGGCATTGCCGCCGTCGCCACCGCCTTCCACAACATGCTCGGCGACAATTTCAATTGACCGGATCGTCCCCTACTCCCGCCAGAACTCCGCCAATTCCTCGGCGGTCATCAGATCGACCTGACCGTGAAAGCGGGTGCGGTACATCGTCATCAGTGCATCATGTCCGACGTCGGACGAGCTGCACAGCGCATCCTCGACGATGACGACCCTGAAGCCGAGATCGACGGCGCTCAGGACCGTCGAGAGTACGCAGACGTCCGTCTCCGCCCCGGTGATGACGACCGTGCCGACATTCTTCTCGATCAGCAAGCTCGCGAGGCCGGGATTGCTGAACGCCGAATAGGCCGGCTTGTCGACGACGGTAGCCGGCGGAACGAAGCGGCTCAGGGCGGGCACGAGTTCAAGGCCCGACGGCGGAAGATGTTTGCGGGTCGCTTCGCGCCAGCGACGAAAATAGCTCTGCCATTGTCCGGGCCGATCTTCCGGATCTTCCGGCGTGATGAATCGCGTGAAAATCGTTCTGACCTGATGTCGAGAAACGATCGAGGCGATCGTCGGCAAGACCCTCGCCATCCATGGCGTCTCCCAGAGACCGCCAGGAGCGAAGATGTTCTGCATGTCGATGCACAAGTGAACGGCGTCGCTGATGTCGGTCACTTCCGACGCGCTGTCTTTCATCGTTCTCCACCATCAGGAACATGGCCATGCGCCGGAGCCGGCATTTCCGCAGCGACCTCACCGACTGCAATGCGATTCCGACGGCCATCGTTCCACGGTCATCCGCGCCGGAGGAAGTGCTTGCCGACGCAGACCAATCAAGAGAAGCCCGGCATCGGTGGAATCGGCTTGCGCAGCTTCCCAACCAAGCGTAATTTTCAACTCTACGTAGCTCATTCGAAAGCATCTATCGGGTTCGGCCAAGCGGGAGACAGCAATGGCGGATGTCCCATGGCACCTTTCCGGTGACTATTTCGAGAATTGCAGTTGCAGCATCGTGTGTCCCTGCCTGGTGTCGGCGGCGCCCCCGTTGACCGCGCGACCGACCGAGGGCTTCTGCAACGTACCACTGATCTTCCACATCGAGACCGGCCGCTATGGCGATATCGCGCTCGATGAGCTCAATGTGCTCGTCATCCTCCACGCACCTGGGGTCATGGCAGACGGAGACTGGTCGGTGGCCGCCTATATCGATCAGCGCGCCAACGATGACCAGACCGAGGCCCTGGCTGCAATCTTCACCGGCGGTGCCGGCGGTCCCATGGCCGCGTTCGCGCCGCTGATCAGCAAGAACCTTGGGGTGCGCAAGGTCCCGATCACGTTCCGGATCGACGGGAAGACGCGCTCCGCGGAAATACCCGGCATCCTGCACATGTCGGTCGATCCGCTACCGACCATGCATCCGAGCGGCGAGATGTGGACAAACATCGGCCATCCGGTCAGCCCCGACGCCATGGTGATGGCCGTCGGCGCCGCCGGCAATACCTTTAGCGATCATGGCATGCGCTGGGATAATTCCGGCAGGAACGGCCTGTATGCACCGATCCGCTGGTCGAACCAGGCGTGATGGTAAACTCCCGATACCGGCTGTATCGGCGCTGGCAACATCGATCGCACAATATCGATCGCAAATGACGGACAGCCCCCTGGAAGCCGTGCTGCGGCGCGATCGCTGGATCGTCGGCGGTGCGATCGTCCTCATTGTCGCGCTGGCATGGAGCTATGTGCTCTGGCTTGCCAACGACATGGACATGGGCGGCATGGACATGACCGAGTTCCGCATGATCCCGGCCGGGACCGGAATCATGCTGCCGGCCAACGAGCCGTGGCGAACGATCGAGTTCGCCTATGTGTTCCTGATGTGGGCGGTGATGATGGTTGGAATGATGGCTCCCTCTGCCGCGCCCATGATCCTGATGTACGCCCGCGTAGGCCGACAGGGCAAAGCGCAAGGCAAGCCATTCGCCGCGACCGGCTGGTTTGCTGCCGGTTATCTTTTCGCCTGGTGCGGCTTTTCGCTGGCAACCACCTTGCTCCAATGGGCGATCGAGCGGGCTGCCCTGCTGGATTCCCGGATGGCGATCGCGAGCAACCTGCTCGGCGCCATCGTGCTGATCGCGGCGGGCGTCTATCAATGGACACGGCTGAAAGACGTCTGCCTCGCCCAATGTCAGTCGCCCTTTCTATTCCTGATGCGCCACGGCGGCTTTCGCAGCGACCTGCGAGGCTGCGTGCTGCTGGGCTTTCGGCATGGAGGCTACTGTGTCGGCTGCTGCTGGGTTTTGATGGCGCTGTTGTTCGTGGGTGGCGTGATGAACGTGCTCTGGATCGCGCTTCTGTCGTTGCTTGTACTTTTGGAGAAAGTCACGCCCTTGGGACGCTGGATCGCGCGCGCTGCCGGCATTGCCTGTGTGGCCGCCGGCGCGTGGCTGCTGCTGGCCTTGCCGCAGTGATTAGGGGTCGCGAACGAGGACCGCGCCGACGGAGCGAACCCTCGGCCGGGAGATCAAAAATCGGAGACTTCTGGAGGCCCCATTCCAGGGTCCGCAGCGCGAACCCGGCGGGCATTGAAGATCGCGAAAAGATCCTTCGCGTGTCTGTTTGCTTGGTGCGCTCGGAGGGACTCGAACCCCCACGATTTTACTCACTGCCACCTCAAGGCAGCGCGTCTACCAATTCCGCCACGAGCGCTTTTGGGGATGCCGGCTTGAGGCTTGAAGGCCAACCGGATCAACGGCGCCGATCTAACAAATCCATCAGAGGGGTACAAGCCTCCAAAGGCCCTGAATTCCACAAGCTTGGCAGGAAAGTTCCGGCTCTTCGCGCCGGGATCGGCCTTTTCCGCCTGCCCAGGCGGCTGCGCGTGCCCGGGCCGCTACCGCGTGCCCAGGCCGCTACCGCGTGCCCAGGCCGCTACCGCGTGCCCGGGATGCGTGGCAGCATCTGCTTGACCTCGACCGCGATCCGGTTGCGGTCGACCAGCACGACGCCGGAGGCGACCGGCAAATTATTGGCCAAAACCTTGACCTCGTCGGCCTCGGTTGCGTCCAGCTCGATGATGGCGCCGCGGGAAAGACGTAATACCTGGTGGATCGGCATGGTGGTCGTCCCGAGGACGACCATGAGATCCACGGTGACTTTGTCGAGAGTAGGCACTTCAGCACCACCGCAACTTGGGACTAGGACTAGGGACTTGGTATTTGCGCCTGCGATCATCACCCGGTTATGGTTAGCCAATGGTTAATTCACCCCAAAACCCCCGCCAAGAGCTCGATTTGACGTCGTTTTCCGCCTCCTCCGGCGAGCCGGTGGAGTGGCGGATTTCGGACGCGCCCGTGCCCTATCCGGAGGCCGTGGCCGAAATGGAAGCGCGCGTCGCGGCGATCGCCGCCGGTGAAGCCCTGGAGCTGGTCTGGCTGCTGGAGCACCCCCCGCTCTACACGTCCGGCACCTCCGGCAAGGAATCCGACCTGCTCGATGCCCGATTCCCGACCTTTGCCACCGGGCGCGGCGGCCAGCTCACCTATCACGGGCCCGGCCAGCGCGTGGCCTATGTCATGCTCGACCTCAAGCGCCGCCGGCCGGATGTCCGGGCCTATGTCGCGAGCCTTGAAGAGCTGATTCTGCGGACACTCGCTGCCTTCAACATCCGTGGCGAACGGCGCGAGGACCGGGTCGGCGTCTGGGTCAAGCGGCCCGACAAGGGACCCGAGCACGAGGACAAGATCGCGGCGATCGGCGTCCGGCTGAAGCGCTGGGTCTCGTTCCACGGCATCGCCATCAATGTCGAGCCGGAGCTTTCGCATTTCGCCGGCATCGTGCCCTGCGGCGTCGCCGATCCGCGCTACGGCGTCACCTCGCTGGTCGATCTCGGCCAGCTCGTGACGATGGCCGATGTCGACGTCGCGCTCCGGCAGGCCTTCGAGGAGCTGTTCGGGCCGACCCGGATGCTGATGCCGGAAGCGGCGGTCTAACTTCCGGTCTCTCTCATTCTCCGCAAAGCCGGAATCAGCTACGGTCGATTCCGGTGTCGCCCACGCCTCCCCCCTCCGCCGGGAAAGCAGATGTCATGCCGGGCGACTAAACCATCGGACCGACTGTTCGAGCGCCAGGCATAAGGAGGGGTTGCGTTTCAGCTCGCAATGGGAGGTTTTTGCGATGAGACTGTCTGCACCCATCTATCATCTGAAGCGAAGAGCGAAGCGCCTGTCCCGCGAGGAAGGCATCCCGCTGCACGATGCGCTCGACCGCATCGCCGCGACGGAAGGCTTTTCCGCCTGGAGCATGCTCGCGGCGAAAGCGGCCGCAGCGACGCCGGCCAACAGGCTCTTCCCGCAATTCCGACCGGGCGACCTGGTGCTGGTCGGCGCGCGCCCCGGCCAGGGCAAGACGCTGATGAGCCTCGAGCTTGCCGTGGAGGCGATGCGGTCGGGCCACCGCGCGGCGTTCTTCTCGCTCGAATACACCGAGAAAGACGTCTTCGATCGCTTTCGGGCGATCCGCGTGGACCTCGCGCAACTCGACAAACTCTTCGAGGTCGACTGCTCCGACGCCATCAGTGCCGACTACGTCGTCAAGCAGATGGCCGCAGCACCGCGTGGCACGGTCGTGGTGATAGACTATCTGCAACTGCTCGACCAGCGGCGGGAAAATCCCGACCTCACCGTTCAGGTGCGCGCGTTGAAATCATTCGCGCGCGACAAGGGATTGATCGTCGTCTTTATCTCGCAGATCGACCGCTCCTATGATCCCTCGCTCAAGCCCTGCCCTGACCTGGACGATGTCAGGCTGCCAAACCCGCTCGACCTGAAGCTGTTCGACAAGACCTGTTTCCTGAACAAGGACGAAGTTCAGTTTCGCATAGCGAGCTGACGATCAGGAGGCCCAACCGGTTCAGGCCGCGGGTGCGGTCGTTCACCCGCGGCCTCGCTCCTCATGCCTTCTCCGGCGAAACCTCGAGCTTGCCGGCGATGTAGCGCCGTTCCTGGGTCAGGCCGCCAAAGCCATAGGCGTCGCCCTTGACCTCGTCGACATGCAGATAGGTCTCGTGATGCAGCGGGCCCAGGATCCCGGCCATGCGCTGGAACATCGCGGCGAGGTAGGTGGCCTTCTCGTCCTTGGTGTTGGTGCCTTCGCTGATGTGGATGTCGATCCAGTAGCTCGCCAGCTTTTGCTCCGCGAGCGACTTGCCGCCGGCGAACCAGTCGCCCGCCTCCACTGACTTCACGATGATGGCGGTGACCTCCGGATCCTTGTGCAGGATTTTTGCGGTAAGCTCGGACACGGCGCTCGCGATGTCGGCTTTCAGCGAAGGCGACTGGCGGGAGGTGGTGTAGGACACGGTGATCAGCGGCATGGTCGTTCTCCTCGGATGTCGCGCAAGTGTTGCGCGGCGTTGGGGAGAAGCTAGACCCGCCCTCCACATTTTGGTATCTTATCTCTGTTGATACCAGTGATAAGATATCATAATGACAGCAACGCTCGACATCGCCACGGTCCAAGCCTTCCTGCTGGTCGCCGACCTCCAGAGCTTTACGCGGACCGCCGAAGCGCTCGGCACGACGCAGGCAGCGGTTAGTCTGAAGCTGCAACGGCTGGAAACGCTGCTCGGCAAGCGCCTCGTCGAGCGCTCGCCGCGCGCAGTCCGGCTCACGGCAGACGGCGCGACCTTCCTCGAGCGCGCCCGCGCCCTGATCGCGGCGCATGATCGCGCGCTGTCGGGCGAGGCGTCAGTCGCGCAGTCGCTCTCGCTTGGCATCTCCGATCACGCCGCAGGCCCCGAACTGGTACCCCTGCTCGAACGCCTGCATGCGATGTCGTCGAACCTCACGCTCGCCGTCACCATCGGTTTCTCGCGCGAGATGCAGGAGGCCTATGATTCGGGCCAACTGGATGCGGTGATCGTGCGCCAGGAAGGCAGCCGCCGCGGCGGCGAGACGCTGGCCGAGGACGAGTTCGGCTGGTTCGCATCACGACGCTTTGCCGTGCCGAAGGGCGAACAGTTGCCGCTCGCGACGCTCGCCCCACCCTGCGGCGTTCGCGCCATCGCCGTGCGCGCGCTCGACAAGGCCGGCCTCAAATGGCGTGAGCGCTTCGTCGGCGGCGGCGTCACTGCCGTGGTGGCAGCCGCGCTCGCCGGACTTGCAGTCGCGCCGCTGGCGCGACGGATCGCGCCTCCCGGGCTGGTCGACATTGGGCCGACGCACAAGCTGCCGAAACTCGGCAGCTCGAAGGTGATGTTGCATTCGAAGGTCAGCGATCCCGCCAAGCTGGCGGCATTGCGCGCGGTGGCGGCGACGTTTCGGAGCGTGGCGGCGGTCTGACGCCGCACGGCCTTACAAGATCGCCTCGAACGCGCTTCGCAGCGTCTCGTGGCGAAACACAAAACCGCGGCTTAACGCCTTGTTCGGCAGCACGCGCTGGCCGCCGAGCAGGAGTTCGTCGGCGAAGCCGCCGCCGATCCGGCGCAGCAGGCCGCCGGGAATGCGAAACACGGCGGGTCGATGCAGACGGCGGCCTAGCTCCTCGCTGAACTTTGCGTTGGTGACGGGGATCGGCGCGGTGGCATTGACGGGACCCGTCAGATCAGGCGTCGCCATCACATAGGCGATCAGCCGGATCAGATCGTCGCGCTCGATCCAGGACATCCACTGCCGCCCGGTGCCGATGGGACCGCCGAGCCCGAACTCGAACGGCGTCAGCATGCGCGTGACGAAGCCGCCTTCGGTGCCGAGCACGAGGCCGATGCGCAAATTGACCACGCGGACGCCGAGTTCCTCCGCCGGTCGCGCCGCCGCCTCCCAGGCCGCGCACAGCTCGTGGCTGAAGCAGGCGTGCGACTTCGCCGATTCCGTCAGCACCTGGTCGGCCCACAGGCCATACCAGCCGATCGCAGAGCCGCTGACGAGCACCTCGGGCTTGCGCTCCAGCCGCGCGATCAATCTTACGATCTCGCCTGTCATGTCGATGCGCGACCCGAGGATCTTCGCGCGCTTCGCCTCGGTCCACAGGCCGTTGCCGATCGGCTCGCCGGCGAGATTGACGATGGCATCGATAGGCGTGTCCGAGGCGAGCTGATCGAGGCTGGTGATCAGCGTGACCGGCGGCGGCAGAATATCGGCCTTCGCGGGATTGCGGATCAGCGCAATGACCTGATGCCCTGCTCCGCTGAGGCTCGCTGCGAGGCGGCTGCCGATGAAGCCGGTGGCGCCTGATATCAGCACGGTCTTGCGGCCGGAGAGCTTTTCGACGAGCCCATGTGCGGGAACGCTTCGCATGCGGCCGAGCCGGCGCATCGCCGCGAAATCCCTGAGCCCGCAGAGCGCCGCACCAACCGCACAGGCCATCGCGGCAATGCTGAGCAGGCCCTGATACACGACCGTCACGCCGACGGGCTGCATGGCCCAGTCGATCAGCACCGGCAGCAGCAGCACCAGGATGGCGCCGTAATTGATCGCGAGCAGCGTGTGATTGATCCGCTCGCTCGGCGGCAGCTTCCGGCTCAGATCCTCCTCGACGAAATCCATCAGCGTGATGACGATCTCGGCAACCAGCACCGCGACGACCAGCAGCGCTAGCACACCATAAACTTCGAGCCAGCCGAGCACGAGGAACAGCAGCGCATAAAGCATGTTGCGGATGCCGTGCAGCTTCAGCTCAAAGCGCTGCGACGGACGCCAGGCCAGGCGCTCGGTGAATTCGTGGTGATAGAAGGTGTCGAACACGCCCATCACGATCTGGATGGCGATGAGCGTCCACATGAGCTGTGTCATGACACGGCCTCCTTGAACATGGCGGACTGGTGGATCAGCGCGCCGTAACGCGGATGAACGACATCGAGGGTGAAGCGGAAGGCGCCCTCGCCGAGATCGCTGTGCGTCACCGTGAGTTCGCCCGGCGTCAGCCATCGCGGCAGCGGAATCCACAGACGTCCAAACTGGAGCCCATAACCGGCGCTGCGAAACGTCAGCGCCTGGTCCTCGACTGCGATGCGGAGCGCCATCGAGACGCCGAAGCCGACATATTCCTCGAGCCCGGTCGGGCCGGCAAAGCGTTTGGCGGAATGGATCACTTGCGGAAAGCCGCGCTTGCGCGCGCAGATGCGGGTCCAAGTCTGGCCGCCGCCCCCGGCGTCTTCGGTTACCGTGACGACGATGGGGACGCCGGTGTCGCGGCCGGTCGGCAACGGACCGCCGATCAGGCGCGCGGCTTGGGCGAACCACCAGCCGATGCCGCTGAAGCCGATCTCATCGACCACACCGACATAGACGACGCTGTCGCCGTCGGCGACGCGTTTCGAAAAGCGTCGCCAGGTCGCCAGCGGCAGCCGGCCCCAATCCTCGTCCGACAGCAGCGCGCGGAAGCGGCGATCGTCGAGCAGTTTCGTGTGAGCGAAGGTCGATGCGTTGGAGCCTGATAATCTTGCCGACGTCATCGCACCCTCCTCAAACCTATTTGGTCTTGCCCAGCGGCAGCAGATTGGCGATCTTCTCGCCAAGCCGCATCAAGGCGACCAGCCGCGGCCGCGGCACCTTCAGCATTTGCATGAACCAGTGGTCGGCGAGCTCGGTGAAGGCGAGCATCTCCTTCAGCCGTTTGCTCGCGACCGGATTGATGGTCGGATCGTCGGCGGCATCGGACACGCAGGCCCTGAGCGCTGTGATCGCCGGATCAAGCTCCCGCTCCTTGCGCCGCGCCGCGATCCTGGCAGCGACCTCCCAGATGTCGGTCTCGGCCTCGTAATGGTCACGGCGATCGCCGAGAATCGGGACGCGCCGGATCAGGTTCCAGGCGAGCAGCTCCTTGAGCGAGTTGGAGACGTTGGAGCGGGCCATGCCGAGGGTGTCGGCGATGTCCTCGGCCGTCATCGGCGCCTCGGCCAGATAGAGCAGCCCGTGGATCTGGCTGACCGAGCGATTGACCCCCCACTGGTCCCCCATGTCACCCCAATGCAGGATGAAGCGCTCGACGGCGGCTGGGAGTTTCTTTCTTCCTGTTATTTCTGTCATAACAGAAATATCTGACGAATAGGATCGGCTGTCAAGAGCATCCCCTGGCTTGCGCCCTGCATACGGGCTCGCAATATTGCCTAAAAAGGTTCCAAGCTCGGGGAACAATCCGCCACCTGCGGCGTTTGCCCCCGTTAAGGCAGGGTCCGGGAATGGTCGAGAAGTTCAGTCAGCAGAGAGACTTGTTCGAGAGTGAACGCAGTTTCCGCCTGTTGGTTGAAGGGGTCGCGGACTACGCGCTCTACATGCTCGACCCCACCGGGATCATCACCAGCTGGAACATCGGCGGCGAGCGCATCAAGGGCTATTCGCCCGGGGAGATCCTCGGCCAGCACTTTTCCCGTTTCTACACCGAGACCGACCGCGCCAACGGTAAGCCCGCCCGTGCGCTCGGGATCGCGCGGGACAAGGGCCGTTACGAGGAGGAAGGCTGGCGCGTCCGCAAGGACGGCACCTTCTTCTGGGCGAGCGTCGTGATCGATCCGATCTACGAGGACGGCAAGCTGGTCGGCTTCGCCAAGATCACGCGCGACATCACCGAGCGCCGCAATACCCAGATCAAGCTCGAGGCGATGCAGAAGCAGCTCGCCGAATCCCAGAAATTCGATGCGCTCGGCCAGCTCACCGGCGGGGTGGCCCACGACTTCAACAATCTCCTGATGATCATCAGCGGCAGCCTCCACATGCTGAAACGCGGGGCCGACGACGAAGCCAAGCTTCAGCGCGCGATCTCGGCGATCGAGACCGCCGCCAGGCGCGGCGCGGCGCTGACCAATCAGCTCCTCACCTTCGCACGGCGGCAGAGCGTCAATCCGCAGGCGATCGACTTCGCCGACCGCATCGCGGCGATCCGCGAGGTGCTCGACGCCGGCGTCGGCAGCTCCGTGCGCCTGGCTTTCGACGTCAGCAGCGACGTCTGGCCGATCAGGACCGACGTCTCCGAGCTCGAGACCGCGCTGCTCAACCTCGTCATCAATGCCCGCGACGCGATGCCCGACGGAGGCACGGTGACGATCGCAGCGCGCAATCTCGTGCTCGACGAGGACCCCCTCGTGGGCGAATTCATCGCGATCGACGTCAGCGATACCGGCCTCGGCATTCCCTCCGACGTTCTCGACAAGATCTTCGAGCCGTTCTTCACGACCAAGCCGATCGGAAAAGGCACCGGCCTCGGCCTCTCCCAGGTGCACGGCTTCGCCCATCAGGCCGGCGGCACGGTCCGGGTCGCGAGCGCGCTTGGCAAGGGCACGACCTTCACCATCCTCCTGCCGCGCGGAGAAGACGAGCCATCGCGCGAGGCGGCGGGAGAACCGGCGTTCCAAGGCAGCGGCACGGTGCTGCTGGTCGAGGACAATCCGGACGTCGCCGCCGTCAGCATCGGTCTTCTGGAGCAGCTCGGCTATCACGTGCGCCGGGTCGCGGACGCCGAAGCCGCCTTAAGCGAGATCGAGAAGAACGGCGTCGACTTCGTGTTCTCGGATATCGTCATGCCCGGCAAGATGGACGGGCTCAGCCTCGCCCATCACCTCCGCCAGATCCGCCCCGGCCTGCCGATCCTGCTCGCCACCGGCTACAGCGAAGTCGCCGCAGGCGTGCGCGGCGATTTCCCGATCCTGCGCAAGCCCTACGAGATCCACGAATTGAGCGAAGCGATCGCCAAGCTGCCACGGTGATTCTTTAGCTACACCGTCGGCAACACCGAAAACGCCTCACCTGCCCGGCGCAAGTTCAGCTCATCGACGTCGGCCGTCTCGCTGGTGACGCTGTCGACGCGCGAGGACGGCGGGCCGTGGCGGCACAGCGCAACCATGTCGGCGACGTGGTTCGGCGGCCCTGCGAACAGCGCTTCGACGCTGCCGTCGCGGCGGTTGCGGACCCAGCCCTCGAGACCGCACGTCGTCGCCTGATGCTCGAGCCAGGCCCGATAGCCGACGCCCTGCACGCGCCCGCGGATCATCACCTGGAGGATCGCCCGGCTCATTGTTTCAGTCCGAGGACATCGGCGCTGCGCGCCTTGACGTCGGCCTCCCGCGTGACGCGGCTGATCAAGTCCGATGACGGAAGGCCTTTGAGATTCTTCGGCGCAGTGCCGTCGCGCAGCGCCTTCTGCGTCTCGTAGACGGCCTGCGTTGCGGCCGCGATCGGCGCATGGCCCTGAAGCGCGATGCGAACGCGCCAGCCAGCGAGATCATCGAGCACGTTCAACTCCTCCGGCGCGCCGCCGAGCACGATCGGCAGGCGCGTTGAAGATGCGATGGCCTTGAGCTCGGCACGCGACTTGATGCCGGTGAAGAACAGCGCGTCGACGCCGGCGGCTTCATAGGCCCTGGCGCGGCGGATCGCATCCTCGATCGAGGTGATCGAGGCCGCACCGGTGCGCCCCATGATGACGAGCGACGGATCGCCGCGGCCGTCGAGTGCCGCCTTCATCTTGCCGACGCCCTCCTCCAGCGAGATCAGCTGCGTCTTCGCTGCGCCGAAGCCAGCCGGCAGCAGCGTGTCCTCGATGGTGAGGCCGGCGGCGCCCGCCGTCTCCAGCTCCTGCACCGTGCGGCGCACGTTGAGCGCGTTGCCATAGCCGTGATCGGCATCGACCAGCACCGGAAGTGCTGCCGCACGCGACATCCGCCGCATCTGCTCGGCAAGCTCGGTGAGCGTGATCAGCGTGATGTCGGGATCGCCGAGCACCGCGAGCGAAGCCACCGAGCCGCCGAACATGCCGAGCGGGAAACCGAGATCCTCGGCGATGCGGATCGAGATGGCGTCGTAGACCGAGCCGGGATGGACGCAAGTCCCGCCGGACAGGATCGATCGCAGTTTTTCGCGGCGGGAACGAAAGGCCATGGTGATGTCTCGGTTAGTGCGAATTGCGTCCCGCCGTCGTCCTGGCTTTCGCCAGGACGACATTGAGGCCCCTTACGCAAACTCCAAAATCAGCGCATCCACCGCGAGCGTCGAACCGGCGCTGGCGTGGATCTTCTTCACCGTGCCGTCCTGCTCGGCGCGCAGCACGTTCTGCATCTTCATGGCTTCGATCACCGCGAGCGTCTCGCCCGCCTTGACCTCCTGCCCTTCGGTCACCGCGATCGAGACTACGAGGCCGGGCATTGGACAAAGCAGCTTCTTGCCGGTGTCGGCAGCCGTGGTCACCGGCATCAGCCGCGCCGAGGCTGCTTCCGCTTCGGTCCAGACATAGACCGGCACCTCGACACCCTGATGCGCGAGGCGAATGCCGTTCGCGATCGGGCGCACCTGCACCGCGACGATGTGCCCGTCGATGGTGCCCTGCCAGACCGGATCGCCCGGCTTCCACGGCGACTGCAACAGATGCGATTTGCCAGCCTTGCCGTCGGCATCGAGGAAACGCACCGCGACCGCCTCGCCCTCGCGCGCGATCTCCAGCAGGATCTCCTGACGGTCGAGCCAGACCGCACGGCGACGCTCGCGCTGCACGATGCGGCCGCCCATCTGACCCGAGATCTGCCGCTTGCGCTCGCCGAGCACGTGATCGATGGCGGCGCCGACCGCGGCAAGCCGCCGTGCGACCTCGCCTTCCGGCACACGAACGGCAAACCCCTTGGGGAATTCCTCCGCGATGAAGCCCGTGGAGAGCCGGCCTTCACGCCAACGCGGATGATGCATCAGCGCCGACAGGAACGGGATGTTGTGGCGGATACCGTCCACGTAGAACGAGTCCAGCGCGGTGGCCTGCGCCTCGATCGCGGCCGCGCGGGATGGCGCGTGGGTGACGAGCTTGGCGATCATCGGATCGTAATGGATCGAGATCTCGCCGCCCTCCTGCACGCCGGTGTCGTTGCGCACCGTGATGCCATCCTGGCTCGCTTCCGCCGGCGGACGGTATTTCACCAGGCGACCGATCGAGGGCAGAAAGTTGCGGAACGGGTCCTCGGCATAGAGACGCGATTCCACGGCCCAGCCCGTCAGCGTGACGTCCTTCTGCGTGATTGCGAGCTTCTCGCCGGCGGCGACGCGGAGCATCTGCTCGACGAGGTCGACGCCGGTGACGAGCTCGGTGACGGGGTGCTCGACCTGGAGGCGCGTGTTCATCTCCAGGAAGTAGAAGCTCTTGTCCTGCCCCGCGACGAATTCAACGGTGCCGGCGGAGTCGTAATTCACGGCCTTGGCGAGTGCGACGGCCTGCTCGCCCATCTTGCGGCGGGTGGCTTCGTCGAGCAGCGGCGAAGGCGCTTCCTCGATGACCTTCTGGTTGCGGCGCTGGATCGAGCATTCGCGCTCGCCGAGATAGATCACGTTGCCGTGCTTGTCGCCCAGCAGCTGGATCTCGATGTGGCGGGGGTCGACGATGAACTTCTCGATGAAGACGCGGTCGTCGCCGAACGAGGCCTTGGCCTCGGCCTTGGCGAGGTTGAATCCCTCTGCGACCTCGGAGGTCGAATGCGCGATGCGCATGCCCTTGCCGCCGCCGCCGGCGGAGGCCTTGATCATCACGGGATAGCCGATCTCGTCGGCGATCTTGACCGCGTGCGTGGCGTCCTCGATGACGCCGAGATAGCCGGGCACGGTCGAGACTTTTGCCTTCGCCGCAGCCCTCTTGGATTCAATCTTGTCGCCCATCGCCGCGATCGCGCCCGGGTTGGGGCCGATGAAGACGATGCCCGCCGCCTCCAGCGCGCGCGGGAACGCCTCGCGCTCGGACAGGAAGCCGTAACCGGGATGCACGGCTTCGGCGCCGGTCTTGCGGCAGGCCTCCACGATCTTCTCGATCACCAGATAGCTCTCGGCCGCAGCCGGCGGGCCGATCAGCACGGCCTCGTCGGCCATCTCGACATGGAGCGCGTCGCGGTCGGCCTCGGAATAGACCGCGACCGTTTGAACTCCCATGCGGCGAGCGGTCTTGATGACCCGGCAGGCGATTTCGCCGCGATTAGCGATCAGAATGCGTTTGAACATGCTTTTCTTGAGTCTCGACCTTGGGCGGGACCCTTCCCTGGCCGTTGGGGCCTATAGGACGGGCCGTGTGGCTCCCGTGGTACATCAAAATAGGCCGGAGGCAACGGTCAAAATCCGGCCGCTCTGGCGTACCAGCGCAAGACCGAAGCAAGACCGAAACGGGCCTGGCAAGCCCCGGACGGCCTACGGCTTCCCGGCCTTGCCCACGTCCCGGACCAGGCCGTGAATGAAGCGGAGCTTGTCGACGACGACCGGCGAGAGGATGAATGGATAGAGGTCGCGCATGCCCATGGCGCGGTTGACGCTGTTCATGGCGAAGGTGAAGGGCAGCCATGCGTTGACGATCGCCTCGACGTCTCTCGCCTCGTAGGGGTTGAAGCGGATGCGCGTCGTCAACTCCCCGTCGCGGTCGACCTTGGGCCGCACCTCCATGCCGAACTCGCTAGCCATCTCCAGGGTGTCGACGATGTGGAGATAGTGCGCCCAGGTCTCGGCGAAATCTTCCCAGGGGTGCGTGGTCGCGTAGGCCGAAACATAATTCTGCTGCCAGTCCGGCGGGGCGCCTTCGGCATAGTGGCGCTGCAAGGCCTGGCCATAATCGGCGGAATCGTCGCCGAACACGGCGCGGCATTCGTCCAGCTTGCCGCCGTCGCGTACCAGCACGTCCCAGAAATAGTGCCCGACCTCGTGGCGGAAATGCCCGAGCAGCGTCCGGTAGGGCTCGCCCATCTCCAGCCTGCGCCGCTCGCGCTCGATGTCGTCGGCCTCGGTCAGCGCGATCGTGATCAGGCCGTTGTCGTGACCGGTCAGGACCTTCTGCCCGCTCTGCGGATCGTCGGCGAGGAAATTGAAGATTAGGCCATGTTCGGGATTGTCCTGCCGGGTCTGGAGCGGCAGCTTCCAGCGGATCAGGGAATAGAACAGCCGGTGCTTCGCCATCTCCAGCTCGCGCCAGCCGGCGAGTTGCGCCTGATCCGACAGGTCCGGCACGACGCCGTTATGGCGGCAGGCGCGGCAATAGCCTGTGGTATCACCTGCATCCGTCAGCCAGTTGCACGCATCGTGCTCGGCATTGCTGCACAGCATGCGACTTTCGCCCTTGGTGGCCAGCGTCCGCCAAGCCCCACCTTGAGCCTCGCCGTCGGGCTCGATCGCCGACATCGTCTCCTTCTCCGGCAGGAACGCGACGCGATGGCCGCAGCGTTCGCAGGCGCGGTTCTCGAAATAGAGGACGTTGCCGCAGGCCTGGCAGACAAAAAGCTTCAAGATTTAGCCTCTTCGGAAAGCGAGTGTTTGGTAATGAAGGTTGCGGCCGCTCGGAGATACGCGCGCGGAGGGCTCATCGTTCCAAGGTTCGGAACAAATAGCCAGACCCGGCGTTCGTTCATACCTAGCACGCTGCATTCGGCGGCGCCTTTCTTTCCATATTTCTTTTGAGCAATGGCCATCACGCGTCGTCTGTGTGAATATCGGTCGGCCACGTGCGCTCCCGCATCACAACGGCCATCGCCTTGAACGATCCTTCGCCCGAGACCATCGCCGCCGAAAGGCTGCGCCAGCACCTGGAAGATGTCGCGCGCGAGCGCGACAGCGCCTATCGCGCGCTCCAGGAACGCGAAGCCGAGCTTGCGCGCATCCAGCGCATCGGCAAGGTCGGCGGTCTCGAAGTCGACTTCCGCGAAGGCTTCAAGAACCGCCGTTCGCCTGAATATCTGATGCTCCACGGCCTGCCGCCGGAAGCGGCCGACGAGTCGCACGAGGACTGGATCAATCGCATTCATCCCGACGACCGCGACGCAACGGTGAAGCACTTCATCGATTCGCTGTCCGGCACCAGCGAGGACTACACCGCCGAATACCGCATCATCCGCCCCAGCGACGGCGAGACCCGCTGGATCCGCGTCGTGGCCAAGATCGAGCGCGACGGTGGCGGCCGCGCCGTCCGCCTCGTCGGCGCCCATATCGACGTCACCGACCAGATGCTGGTGCGCGAGACCCTGCGCGAGAGCGAGGAGCGCTTCCGGCTGATCGCCGACAGCGCGCCGGTGCCGATCTGGGTCACCAAACTGGACCGCACACGATCCTTCGCCAATCAAGCCTATGTCGATTTCGTCGGCCTGCCCTACGACCAGGCCATCTCCTTCGACTGGCGCAAGGTGCTGCATCCGGACGATCTGCCGCATGTGCTGCAGCAGTCCGTCCAGGGTGAAGCATCGCTCAAACCGTTCGTGCTGGAAGCCCGCTACAAGAACGCCGCCGGCGAATGGCGCTGGCTGCGTTCGGAATCGCAGCCGCGCTGGGACCCGACCGGCAGGCATATCGGCTTCATCGGCGTTGCCCATGACATCACGGTGGCCAAGCAGGCCGAGATCGAGCTCCGGCAGCTCAACGAGACGCTGGAAGAACGTATCGTCGAGCGCACTGCCGAGCTCGAATCCAACGAGGCGCGGCTGCGCGCGATCCTGGAGACCAGCAACCAGTACCAGGGCCTCGTCAATCTCAGGGGCGAGCTGCTTTACGCCAACACGACCGTGCTCGACGCCATCAAGGCGAGCCCTGCGGACGTGATCGGAAAGCCGTTATGGCAGACGCCCTGGTTCAGCACGACAGACGGCATGAGCGCGCGGGTGCGCGAGGCCTTCGACACCGTGCTCAAGGGCGAAGCCGTGCGGCTGGAGATGCGGCTGCGCCTTCCCATCGGCGAGCGCGATTTCGAGTTCGGCATGCGCCCGGTGCTCGACCGCCACGGCAACATCACCGGCGCGGTACCCGAGGCGGTGGACATCACCGAGCGCCGCCGCGGCGAGGAAGCGCTGCGGCAATCGCAGAAGATGGAGGCGATCGGCCAGCTCACCGGCGGCGTCGCGCACGATTTCAACAATCTGCTCACCATCATCCGCTCGGCAACCGATTTCCTGCGCCGCCGCGAGCTGCCGGAGGAGCGCCGCCGCCGCTATGTCGATGCCATCTCCGACACCGTCGAGCGGGCCTCCAAGCTGACCGCCCAGCTGCTGGCGTTTGCACGCCGGCAGCCGCTGAAACCGCAGATCTTCAACGTCGGCAGCCAGGTCGAAGGCGTCGCGCAGCTGGTCCGGCCGCTGGTCGGTGGCCGCATCGAAATCGCGCTGGAGGTTCACGATGGCGACTGCTTCACGATCGCCGATGTCGCGCAATTCGAGACCGCGCTGATCAACCTCGCCGTCAACGCCCGCGACGCCATGGACGGCGAAGGCCGCCTCACGATAGCCGTCCGGAAAGTTCAGGGCATCCCTAACCTGCGGGCGCAGTCGGCGCGCGGCGGCGACTATGTCGCGATCTCGGTCGCCGACACCGGCAGCGGTATCGCGCCCGACAACATCGAGGCCATCTTCGAGCCGTTCTTCACCACCAAGGAGGTCGGCAAGGGTACCGGCCTCGGGCTGAGCCAGGCCTTCGGCTTCGCAAAGCAGTCCGAGGGCGACATCGCCGTGACGAGCACGCATGGTGAAGGCGCGACTTTCACCATTTATCTGCCGCGGGCGCATAGCCCCGCGACGGATCAGGAAGCCGCGGCGCTGACCTATGAGGCCGCCGCCACCGGGCGCGGCTATCGCGTGCTCGTGGTGGAAGACGACGACGAGGTCGGCCGCTTCTCCACTGAGCTGCTGGAAGACCTCGGCTATGTCGTCCGCCGCGTCGCCAACGCCAATGCGGCGCTCGCCATCCTCGGCGAGAACGAGTTCGCCGTCGACCTCGTCTTCTCCGACGTCATCATGCCCGGCATGAACGGCGTCGAGCTCGCCGGCATCATCCGCGAACGCTATCCGGGCCTGCCCGTCGTGCTCACCTCTGGTTACAGCAACGTCCTCGCCGAGAACGCCGATCGCGGTTTCGAACTGATCCAGAAGCCGTATTCGGTGGAATTGCTCTCGCGCATCTTGCGCAAGGCGATCACGGCAAAGCCGTCGATCACGCGGTGAGTGTTGTGATTGCACGAAGCTGACAAAAACTCCGTCATTGCGAGCGCAGCGAAGCAATCCAGAATCTTCCCGCAGGAACAGTCTGGATTGCTTCGTCGCTGCGCTCCTCGCAATGACGGCGCGTGCCGTTCCAACCTAACATACTTTTGAACAAAATTGAGGACTGAAGCTCAGGCCGAGACGCGGCAAATCACAGGTGGCGGTCCGCGGCCCGCAGGGGAAGACAGCGCCGGCGGCTTCCGCTATCGCTGCCGAATGAGCCTTCCCACTTCGAGGACCGAACGTGCCGTCTGACGCCATCCTGGCCTGGAGCATCATCGTCGCTGCGACCGCAGGCGTCATCATCCGGCCCTTTCGCCTGCCGGAGGCGATTTGGGCCGCCATCGGCGCCAGTGCGCTCGTGCTGTTCGGCTTGCTGCCGTGGCGGGATGCGTTGACAGGCATCGGGAAGGGTGTCGATGTCTATCTCTTCCTGATCGGCATGATGCTGATCGCCGAGCTGGCGCGGCTCGAAGGCCTGTTCGACTACCTCGCAGCGCTCGCCGTGGAATATGCAGGCGGCTGGCCGCAGCGGCTGTTCCTGCTGATCTACATCGTGGGCACGCTCGTCACCGTCCTGCTCTCGAACGACGCCACCGCGATCGTGCTGACGCCCGCCGTCTATGCCGCGACGCGCGCAGCCGGCGCCAAGCCGCTGCCTTATCTCTTCGTCTGCGCCTTCATCGCCAACGCCGCAAGCTTCGTGCTGCCGATCTCCAACCCGGCCAATCTGGTCGTGTTCGGGGCGCACATGCCTGAGCTCACCGAATGGCTGCGCCTGTTCGCCTTGCCCTCGGCGGCCTCGATCCTGCTGACCTATGTCGTGCTGCGCCTGACCCAGCACCGCGCCCTGAAGGAAGAAACGATCGCTCGCAGCGTGCCGCATCCGAAGCTCGGCCGCGGTGGCAAGCTGACCGCCATCGGCATCGTGGCGATCGGAATCGTGCTGGTCACGGCCTCCGCGCTGGACAAGCAATTGGGCCTGCCGACCTTCGTTTGCGGCGTGGTGACAGCCGCAATCGTGCTGCTGCTCAGCCGGCAATCGCCGCTCCCCGTGCTGCGCGGCGTCTCCTGGAGCGTGCTGCCGCTGGTCGGCGGGCTGTTCGTGATGGTGGAAGCGCTGATCAAGACCGGCGTGATCGGACGGCTCAGCGCGCTGCTGCATGAAGCCGTCGGGCAATCCGTGACGAAGGCGGCATGGAGCGTCGGCCTCGCCACCGCGATCGCCGACAACATCGCCAACAATCTTCCCATCGGCCTCGTTGCTGGCTCGGTCGCCGCCAGCGATCATTTGCCCGCGCCGGTCGTGAGCGCCATCCTGATCGGCGTCGATCTCGGGCCCAACCTGTCGGTGACCGGTTCGCTCGCCACCATCCTGTGGCTGGTGGCGCTGCGGCGGGAGAAGATCGAAGTCGGCGCCTGGCCGTTCCTGAAGCTCGGACTGCTGGTGACGCCGCCCGCCTTGATCGCAGCGCTTGCGGCCGCGATCCGTTAGCGCGGCCGATTACGTTCAGTTGTTTGCGGTGCATCAATGCCGACGGTCTGACCGCGGCTACAGTTCTCTTGTCGCGTGATTGAGACATGCCGCGACAAGGAAGGTTCATCATGCAGATTCAATCGAAGGCGCTACCGCAGAGCTTTTCCCTGCGTCGCGAAATCCAGAGCTACATCGCGCCCGCTGGCGGCCGGGGCGAGACGTCCCATCCCCTGCTCGTCCTCTCGGTCGTGGCGCTGCTGACTCTGTTCGCCATCGTGGAAATCGACCTGCACTCCGCCCAGCTTCAGGCCATCGGCCTGCTCAGCCATGGGATCGGGATCGATCCCGTCTTCCTGAGCCCGTAGCAGGACAAAGCCCGATCGCGGCCGTCGCGGCCGCGACCGGGTCACGCATCGTCAATCGTTCTCGTAGCCGTAGACTTCCGGCAGGATGAAGATTGCGGCAAGCAATCCGATCAGCGGGAAGATCGCGACCATCAGCGTGGCGTTCGCCTGCCCGATCGCGGCGAACACCGTCGGGAACAGGAAGATCGCCAGGAACGACGGCAGCTTCACGAACATGTAGGCGAAGCCGCTGGCGGTGCCGCGATATTTCGGCTTGGCGACCATGGTCGGGATCGTCATGCAGTTCGACGCATCCCAATAATGGCCCCACAGCATCGCGGCAGCCGCGAACGGCAGCAGGATCTTGTTGTCGGTGTAGAGAGCGAAGGCCGCGACCAGCAGCGAGGCCAGCACGATCGAGAAGCCCGCGATCGAGATGCCGCGATGGCCGATCTTCGGCGTCAGCAGCGGACCGACCCAGCCCGACAAGGCGGCGAAGGAGAACAGCGCCATCGTCACCAGATTGATGCCGAGCACGCTCGACACGCCGACCATCACAAAGAGCACCGGCAGGTAGAACGCGAAGGTCGAAAACTCGCTGGCCTGCGCGAAGCAGGCGATCCAGCCGTAGATCGTGGCGCGCCAGCGGATCGGATCCTTCTTGAGGTCGGCGAGAAACGCGCGGGTGGAGACCTTCGGCACTTCGACGTCATGGTCCGGCAGCATGGCCAGATCGTCGTTGAACATCTCGCGCGCGACCTGCTTGGCCTCGCGGTAGCGTCCCTTCTGCACCAGCCACACCGCCGTCTCAGGCACGTCGTGGCGCATCACCAGGATGATCAGCGCCGGCAGCGCGCCGAGGCCGAGCGTCACCCGCCACAGCATCTCGTGCTGCATGTCGATCAGCAGGAAGATCACGATGACGCCGATGGTGAGGACCTCACCGACCGCGAACATGAACTGCCAGCGGTTGCCCATGACCTCGCGCTCGCCCTTGGCCATGGATTCCATGATGTAGGTGTAGCCGGTCGAGATGTCCGAACCGAGCGGTATGCCGAGCAGGAAGCGGATCACGACGAGCCAGCCGACGCTGGGCACGAAGGCCTGCGCCAGCGCCAGCACGATGAACAGCACCATCGTCACCAGAAACATGACGCGGCGGCCGATCTTGTCGGAAAGCCAGCCGCCGAGCAGTGCGCCGATCATGGCGCCGCCTTGCGTACCGGCCGCGGCCAGGCCCAGCATCAGCGGATCGGGATTGAACTGCTCCTTGATGAAGATCAGCACGAAGGCGATCGAATAGAGATCCCAGGCTTCGACCAGGATCGAGGCCATCATCAGCCAGCCGACCTTGTTGCCCTTGGGACTGTAGTTCGTGATGAGGTAGCGGACCGCGGCTTCGCTCGCGGTCGGTTGTGGCATCGCCATCGTCGACATCTTTGGTCCTCTCTTAAACTCTCTTACGTGCCAAGTAGCGGCTCGATGCTGCAATCGAGCAGGCGCGGGTCGATCCCGACCTCCATGCCGGTGAACATCTCGCCCATGTAGTCGATCAGTGCATCGCTCGCCTTCACCGCGTCCTCGACACGACGATTGGCAACCTCATTAAGAATAGCCAGATGATGATCGATTGTTCCTGACAGCTCGGCCTGTCCCGGCATGAAACGGTGGTGGATGTAGCCGATACGCCGGTACAGCGTGTGCAACGGCCGCAGCGTGTGCACCAGAAACGGTTCGCCTGCCGCCTCCAGCACCAGCGCGTCGATGCGGCGGTCGATATGATTGAACTCGTCGAGGGTCAGATTGGCGCGGCGCTCGCGCAGAAGGCGCTCGATATGCAGCGCCTGATTGCGGTGCGAGAGACTGGCGCGATCGGCCGCGAGCCGGATCACGAAGCGCTCCATGTCGCGGCGCAAGGCCAGCAGCATGCGCTCGCGTGCCAGATCGATCGGCGCAATGCGCAGACCGTGGCGCGGACGGATGATGATCAATGTATCGGCGGAGAGACGATTGACGGCGTGATGAACCGGCGTGCGGCCGAAGCCGGTGATGTGCTGCAATTCCAGCATCGTCATGAACTGGCCGGGCTTGAGCTCGCAATGGACGAGCAGCTCTTCGATCCTCTGATAGGCGAGCTCGAAAAAGTTGAGACGGTTGCGCCGGGAGGGCTTGCCCTCGGCGTCGTCGTTCCTCACCACTTCGAGCGCGCGCTTGCGTGTTGCCATGTCGTCTCTCCCTCAGCCCGCGCCGTCGTTTGCAGGGCGGCGCCTTGTTGGTGATATCCCTAAAACATGTTGTGATATATTACAAGCGAGCGTAAGACTCGGCATGCGCCCGCACCATGTTGCGGTGCGGAATGACAACAAGACGGCGCTGCGCGCGCCTGCGATGGGAGGAGTATTGCCGTGAAGATCACGTCGATCGAGACGCTGCGCACCGAAGAATTCTCCAACGTCATCTGGGTGCGCGTCCACACCGACACGGGCATGATCGGTCTTGGCGAAACCTTCTACGGCGCCGGCGCCGTCGAGGCGCAGATCCACGATACCTTTGCCGGCCGCCTGCTCGGCCGCAATCCGCTGCACATCGAGGCGATCCATCGCGACATGCTGAATCTGCCGATGGCGCAGTCCTCCACCGGCGTCGAATATCGCGCGGCTTCGGCCATCGACATCGCGCTATGGGACCTGTTCGGCAAGGTCTGCAATCAGCCGGTGCACCAGATGCTTGGCGGCCTCTGCCGCGACAAGCAGCGCATCTACAACACCTGCGCCGGCACCCAATATGTCCGCTCGACCAATATCAGCCCGGTCGCGAACTGGAATCTTGGCGCTGCCAAGGGTCCCTATGAGGATCTCGATGGCTTCATGCACCACGCCGATGCGCTTGCCGAAAATCTGCTGGAGAGCGGCATCTCGGCGATGAAGATCTGGCCGTTCGATCCGGCGGCGCAGGAGAACAAGGGCCTGTACATCACCGCCGCCCAGATGAAGCACGCGATCGAGCCGTTTGAAAAAATCCGCAAAGCCGTCGGCGACAAGATGGAGATCATGGTCGAGCTCCATTCGCTCTGGAACCTGCCGACCGCAAAACAAATCGCCCGCGCGCTCGAGCCCTACAAGCCGACCTGGTACGAAGACCCGATCCGGATGAACTCGCCGCAGGCGCTGGCCGAATACGCCCGCTGCACCGACGTCTGGGTCTGCGCCAGCGAGACGCTGGGCTCGCGCTTCCCCTACAAGGACATGCTCGACCGCGACGCCATGCATGTGGTGATGGCGGATCTGTGCTGGACCGGCGGCCTCACCGAGGGCCGCAAGATCGCGGCGATGGCCGAGACCTATCACCGGCCCTTCGCACCGCACGACTGCATCGGCCCGATCGGCTTCATCGCCGCCATCCACATGTCGTTCAGCCAGCCCAACACGCTGATCCAGGAATCGGTGCGCGCCTTCTACAAGGGCTGGTACAATGAGCTCGTGACCACCATGCCCACGATCAAGGACGGTTTTGTCTATCCGATGGAAGGCCCCGGCCTCGGCGTCGACCTTCTGCCCGCCGTATTCGACCGCTCCGATCTGACCGTGCGCCGTTCCAACTCTTGAGGATATTTTTGAGATGAGCACCGCCCTCTTCGACCTTTCCGGCCGCACCGCGCTGGTGACCGGCTCCTCCCGCGGTCTCGGCCGCGCCATTGCCGAGGGCATGGCCAAGGCCGGCGCCAGGATCATCGTCAACGGCTTCGATCCCAACCGCGTCGAGCAGGTTGTCGCCGAGTTTCGCGCCGCCGGCTACCTGGCCGAGGGCGCCGCGTTCAACGTCACCGACGAGCCTGCAATCGTCGCCGCCTTCAACCACTTCGACAACAAGGGCATCGCGGTCGACATCCTCGTCAACAATGCCGGCATCCAGCACCGCAAGCCGCTGGTGGAGTTCACCACCGACGAGTGGCGCAAGGTGATCGAGACCAACCTCACCAGCGCCTTCGTGATCGGCCGCGAGGCGGCCAAGCGCATGATCCCGCGCAAGCACGGCAAGATCATCAACATCGGCTCACTCGGCAGCGAGCTCGCGCGTCCCACGATTGCGCCCTACACCGCCGCCAAGGGCGGCATCAAGAACCTGACCCGCTCGATGGCGGTGGAATGGGCCCAGCACGGCATTCAGGCCAACGCGATCGGCCCCGGCTACATGCTGACCGACATGAACGAGGCGCTGGTCAACAACACCGACTTCAACAACTGGCTGATGGGCCGCGTTCCCTCCAAGCGCTGGGGCCGGCCGGACGAGCTGGTGGGCGCTGCGATCTTCCTGGCCTCGGATGCATCGACCTATGTCAACGGCCAGATCATCTATGTCGATGGCGGCATGATCGCCGCTATGTGAAGCCGCGAAACCCTGAGGGAGCCAAGCATGCGCGCCGTCGTCATTCACGCACCGAAAGATCTGCGGATCGATAGCTATCCGGATGCAGCGCCCGGTCCGGGTGAAGTCCGCGTCAAGATCGCGAATGGCGGCATCTGCGGCTCCGATCTGCACTACTATCATCACGGCGGCTTCGGCGTCGTGCGGATCCAGCAACCGATGGCGCTGGGGCACGAGATCGCCGGCGTGGTCGCAGCCGTCGGTGACGGCGTCACGAATGTGAAGCCGGGCACCCGCGTCGCGGTCAATCCGAGCAAGCCGTGCGGCCAGTGTCTGCATTGCCAGGAAGGCATGCGCAACCAGTGCCTCGACATGCGCTTCCTCGGCAGCGCGATGCGCTTTCCCCATGTGCAGGGCGGCTTTCGCGAATTCATCACGGTCGATGCCGCGCAGGCCGTTCCGATCACCGACAAGCTGTCGCTGGCGGAAGCCGCGGTCGCCGAGCCGCTCGCGGTGTGCCTGCACGCCGGCAAGCAGGCCGGGGCCCTGCTCGGCAAGCGCGTGCTGATCACCGGCTGCGGCCCGATCGGCGCGCTGATGATTTTGGTCTCGCGCTTCGGCGGCGCGGCCGAGATCGTGGTCACCGATGTCGCAGAGGCGCCGCTTGCCGTCGCAAGGCAACTCGGTGCCACTCACGCCATCAATGTCGCCGCCGATGCCACGGCGCTCGATCCCTGGCGCACCGGCAAAGGCGTGTTCGACACGCTGTTCGAAGCCTCGGGCAACCAGGCCGCGCTGCGCACCGCGCTCGACGTGCTCAGGCCCGGCGCCACGCTGGTGCAGCTCGGCCTCGGCGGCGAGGTGACGCTGCCGATCAACTCCATCGTCGCCAAGGAATTGCAGCTGCGCGGCACCTTCCGCTTCGACCCCGAGTTCGAGCTGGCGGTGCGGCTGATGGGCGAAGGCCTGATCGACGTCAAGCCGCTGATCACGGCAACCATGCCGTTCGAGAACGCGGTCGCCGCCTTCGAGCTCGCCAGCGACCGCTCGCAGTCGATGAAGGTGCAGCTGACGTTCTGAGGCCTATTGCTGCGGCTGGTTCTCGATCATGCGATCGCTGACCAGCCGCACGGCGCCCCGTTTCCACGAATAGTCCGCGCCCAGGCGCAGGCCGCTGTCGCCGCGTGCCAGCACCACGCCGGTCCTGGCATCGCGCACCTGAAAGCCGAGCGTGTACTCGGTGCGGCTGACCCGCCGCACCACCCCGATCAGCGACTGATCCGCACCCAGCCCTTGCGCAATCGCCGCCTCGCAGCCGCCGCAGTCGCGTAAAGCGCGCGCCTTCAACGCCGCCTCGTTGGCGCTGCCGACATCGACGAGACGGTAGCGGCCGGATCGGCCGAGGGCGTCGCGGACGCTGCCAGTCACTTCGGCCAGATAGGATGCGTCCGCGGCCGCGAGGCCGGCGGCCGGCGCCGCGGTGTTGTCGTCGAGCTCGAATTCGAACACCGCCAGTGCGATCGGAGCAGGCGTGCCGAGCGCGGCTACGATCTCGCGCGACACGAAGATCTCGGCGCGCTCCCACGATTCATCATTGTCGCCGCGGAAGGTGTAGAGCTTGTCCATCACGACCTTTTTGGCGCCGACGTCGATCACGGCGACCTTGGCCCATTGCACCAAGGTGCTCGTCTTCTGGATGCCGCCGATCACCTTGAACGCCGCGCCGTCCTGGGCCGACGGTACGAGCCGGTAGCGCCGGTCGCCTCCAATGTCCCGCCGGAGCGCGGCCATGAAGGCCGACAGCCGTCGCTCATGGGCGGCGGTCTGGTTGGCGGGTTCAGCCGACGTATCGGTATAACTGAAGTCGTCCATGGCGACGCCGATGGCCGTTTCGGCACCGGCCGACGCATAAGCCGCCGGAAGGACGACAAGGAGACAGACTGAGAGGATCAACCGGCGCAGGTGCATAAATGTGCCTCGTGTGACGGAGCGGCGCGCCAATCTGGACGGCGCAATCAGGCCATGCAGCAGCGCCGGTCCCGGCGATGGCCGGGAAAATTTCACGACGGTGCACCGCACTGGCGCCTGGCGGCTTTGCGCCGGATGCGTTCTGCCGTTTAATGCGAGCGCGACAAATCCGTTCGCACCAAGGTGCCCGCCGATGTGGAACCGACCGAGATTCGATCTCAAAGTCCGTCTGACGTTGCGCGTGGCCGCGATATCGGCCGCCTGCTTCGCGGCGATCTCCGCCTATTTCCTGATTACGTCCGACCGCGAGGCGCATGCGCGCCTCGACGATATCGCCGCCATCGTGGCCAAGACGCTGGAGCTGCAGCAGGGCAAGATCCAGTGGGTCGCGAGCCCGCGCTCGGACTTTCCCAACCTCGACCCCGTTTCGGCTTATGTGATGACGCCCGGTCTGTGCCTGGCGTTCCGCGGCACGAGCGGCGACGTCCTCCAGCGCTTCTGTAGCGGCGCGCCTGTCCCGGCGAACCCGCCGCCGCAAGCCTTCACGGCGTTCTATCGCGGCTTGTTCGACCCCGGCCGAGAAGCGGCACGGCCCGTGATCGTGCGCGGGACGAAGCTCGGGGAGGCCGTGGTCTCGGTCGAGCCGGGCGTGCAGACCGCGGAGGCTTGGCACGAGGCCGGCCGCCTGATGCTCGCGCTCGCGATCGCGCTGCCGCTACTCTGCGGGCTGGTCTACGCCGCACTGGCGCGCGCGCTGCGCCCCACCCGCATGATCCGCACCGGCCTCGAGCGGATTGCCGCCAACGATCTCACCACGCGGCTGCCGCCGTTCGATCTTGCCGAGCTCTCCGCGATCCGCGACGGCTTCAACCATCTCGCCGAAAGCCTCGAGACCGCGCTTGCCGAACGCAGCGAGCTGACGCGGAAGCTGATCGCGCTGCAGGACGAGGAGCGTCGCCATCTCGCGCGCGAGCTGCATGACGAGTTCGGCCAGTCGCTTGCCGCCATCCGCGCGCTCGCCTCCTCCGCCCGCCAGACCGCCGCGCAAGAGTGTCCCTCCCTGCTTGGCGAATGCGACGGCATCGCGCGGACCGCAACCGGCATGATGGAGACGTTGCGCGGCACATTGTTCCGGCTGCGGCCGCCCGATGTGGAGGAGCTCGGGCTCGTCGCCAGCCTCGAAGGCCTCGTCGCGGGCTGGAACGGGCGCAGCCGCGGCGAGACGCGCTTCTCGATCCGGTTCGACGGCGCATTCGAGACCCTGCCGGCCACGATCAGCGCCAGCCTCTACCGGATCGTGCAGGAGGCGCTCACCAATGCCGCCAAGCATGCCGTCGCCACGCGGGTCAGCCTGGAATTGACGATGGGGGCCAGCGAGATCGCGCTTGCGATCGACGATGACGGACGCGCGAGCGATCCCGTCGCGAAATCCGGAATGGGCCTGCTCGGCATGCGCGAGCGCGTCGCCGCCTTGCGCGGCCAATTGAGCTTCGAGGCCGCACCGAACGGCGGCTCCGCACTGCGCGTGGTCATTCCGCTCGCAGCCACCGATCGGCCGTCGCTGGAGCATGCCGCATGAGCGCGGCGGACGCGACCATTCTGCTGGTCGACGACCATTCCGTGGTCCGCGAGGGCTATCGCTCCGTGCTTCAGAAGCAGCCGGGACTTCGCGTCATCGCCGAAGCCGCCGACGGCGCCGAGGCCTACCGTCTCTACAAATCGGAGGCGCCCGACCTCGTCATCATCGACCTGAGCATGCCCGGCATCGGCGGCATTGAGGCGGTCAGGCGCATCCGGCAGTGGGACAAGGGCGCGAGGATTCTCGTCTTCACCATGCACGAGAATGCCGGCTTTGCCGTGCAGGCGATTCGCGCCGGTGCCAGGGGCTACGTCACCAAGACCAGTCCGCCGGAGACGCTGGTGCGCGCCGTGATGGACGTGCTTGCCGGCAAGATCGCGATCAGCCCCGACATCGACCATGAGCTCGCGCTGAGCCGGCTCGCCGGGGAAAGCTCTGCCGCCGACGTCCTCACGCCGCGCGAATTCGAAGTGCTGCGGCTCCTGCTCGCCGAGAATACGACAGAGGAGATCGCCGAGACGCTCCATGTCAGCCCGAAGACGGTGGCGAACCTGCATTCCCTGATCAAGGACAAGCTCGGCGTCGGATCCGACATCGAGCTGGTCAGGCTGGCACTGCGCCAGGGCATCTTGACGGAGGTCGATCTCGGCGAGGCCTGATCGTATCCGCCCCGGATTACTCCCGCGCGACCACCGAATCCAGCCACGCGCAATTCAGTGGCGGCACGCGGGGGTCGGCCACACGAACGCCGCGCGACGCTGCATCCAGTCTCATGTCGCGAAGGCGCTTGCGCTGCTCCTCGGGCATGTAGAGCCGCTCGTGGCCCCATAGCGACGGGCCGTCAAAGGTCTCGTGTGGCTTCCAGGTCTCGGGATCGATCACACGACCGCCCCAGCCATATTCGATGAAGAAGCCGGATGGCGTGTTCACGTAGAACGACGTCATGTGGTCGTTGGTATGCCGTCCTAGCGTGTAGGCGACGCGGCCGTCGTCCATCTGCGCGAGATCGTAGCCCTGCCCGACATCATCGAGGCTGCCAAGTTCGACCATGAAATGGTGCAGCGCTTTCCGTCCTGAGCCAACCATTGCAAAGGAGTGGTGACGGCCGTTGACGTGGAAGAAATAGAGCCCGTAGGGCTTGAGGCCGAAATCGGAAACTTGAAAGCCGAGCACGTCGCGATAGAACGGCACCAACGGTTCGACTTCCTCGACGTTGAGCACGACATGCCCCATGCCGAGCGCGCCGGTGCGGAAGCCCGAGATTGGCCGTCCGGGCTTGAACGGCTCGGTCGCCAGCTCCGGTTTGTAGAAGGCTTCGAGCCGGTTGCCGGCGAGATCGCTGAATACGATCAGCTCGGCCACATGCCGCTCGTCGGCCAGCGCGCGGGAGCCGCGGGTCACCTTCACGCCGTGGCTTTCCAGACGGCCGGCGAGACGGTCGAGGTCCGCGGTCGAGGGAACCTCCCATCCCATCACCGCGAGCCCGGCATCACTGCTGCCGTCGACCACCAGGCGCTGCTTGTGGTCGTCCATGCGGAAAGCGCGCATCTTGCCGCCGCGATCCACCTGCTGCATGCCGAGCAGCCCGGTCGCCATCCGGCCCCACTGGTCGAGCTGGGATGAATTGATCCCGATATAGCCGAGCGCGGTGATTTCCATCGAATTCCTCCCGAGGGCATCGCGTCCGCCGCACTGCGGTGAACTTGATACCGGCCGCGCGCGATCCTACGGTGGCATCCGCAATCGCTTCGCGTTCGCAAAGACGATAATCGCGAGGCCGCAGGCCACAAGGGAGGAAATGCGAAGTGTCCAAGGAGCGGACGAACGGTCAGCCGCGGCAGCCTGAAGGCGTCCGCGCCTTCAAGCGTGGGCTGGACGTGCTGCACGAAGTCAATCGCTCCGGCGGCATTCGCGCCGGTGACGTGGCCCGCGCGCTCGACCTGCCTCGCCCGACCGTCTACCGCCTGCTCGAGACCTTGGAAGAGCTCGGCTATGTCGCGCGCAGCGCCAGCGACGACCGCTTTCGTGTGACCCGGCGGGCGCTCAGTCTTGGCGATGGCTACGATCCCGGCGTCGTGATCTGCCAGGCGGCAGCACCTTTCCTCGCCGAGCTGAGCAAGGGCCTGGTCTGGCCGGTCGATCTCTCGACCTACGAAAACGCCGCGATGGTGGTGCAGGAGACCACGCATTCGCGCAGCCCGCTCTCGATCGACCGCGGCATGATCGGCAAGCGCCTGCCGATGCTGCGCACCTCCGCGGGGCGGGCCTATCTCGCCGCCAGCCCCGCGCGCGAACGCGACCTGATTGTCAATCATCTGCGCCGGATCGACGAGGCCGACGACCGCCCCTTCCTCGACGAAGGCCGCCTCGGCCGAATGATCGCCGAGACGCAGGCGCGCGGATACGCGATCCGCAGCGAGGGCGAATACAATCCCAAGACTGCCTCGATCGCCGTACCCATCGTGCGGAACGGCGCGGTATTTGGCTGCATCTCCATCATCTGGATCCGCTCGGCCCTCGGAATCGAAGAGGCGGTGGTGCAGTTTGCGGCGCAGCTCCAGGAGACGGCGTCGGCCATTCCCGTCGAGATCTAGGCGAGCCGTCCGCTGGGCGGACACTTGGCGCGGCGGCGTTGATACGACTGCATCCCTTGGGGAAGAGATAGTCCCCATGCAAGATAAATCCGCCCCTGAAGAGTTTGACGTCGTGATCGTCGGCCGCGGCCCGGTCGGAGCCACGCTGGCCAACCTGCTTGGCCTGTGCGGCGTGCGGACGCTGGTGCTGGAGCGCGAGGCGCGGACCTATCATCTGCCGCGGGCGGTCCATTTCGACGACGAATGCATGCGGGTGTTCCAAACCCTCGGCCTCGCCGACGCGATCCTGCCGCATGTCATCCTCAGCCCCGGCATGCTCTTTCTCGACGCCGACGGCCGGATGCTGCTGGATTGGTCGCGGCCGCAGACATTGACGCCGATGGGATGGAATCTCAGCTATCGCTTCCATCAGCCTGACCTGGAGGACGCGCTGATCGCTGGCCTCGCGCGCTGGCCACACATCGCCTTGCGCAACCGCTGCGACGTGTTCGCGCTGGATCAGGACGAGATCGGCGTACGCGTCCGTTACGAGGACCTCTCCAACGGGAGGCTGAGCGAAGTCCGTGCCGGCTACGTCATCGGTTGCGACGGTGCTCGCTCTCTGGTGCGCCGCTTCATCGGCTCCGGCATGGACGATCTCGGCTTCCACGAGCGCTGGCTGGTGATCGACGTGCTGCTCAAGCGCAACCGCGACGATCTCGGCGACTACAGTATCCAGCATTGCGATCCACGCCGGCCGGCGACCTATGTCCGCGGCACCGGCACGCGGCGACGCTGGGAGATCACAGTTCTGCCCGACGAAGACTCCCAGGTGGTCGCGCAGCCAGCGAAGGTCTGGGAGCTGCTGTCGCGCTGGATCACGCCCGAGGATGCCGAACTCGAGCGCGCCGCGGTCTACACCTTTCATTCCATCATCGCGCAGCAATGGCGGAGCGGTCGTCTGCTGCTCGCCGGCGACTCCGCACACCAGACCCCGCCCTTCCTCGGCCAGGGCATGTGCGCCGGCATCCGAGATGCCGCCAACCTTGCCTGGAAGCTCGCTGCAGTCCTGCGCGGACTGGCGGATCCAAGCCTGCTCGACACCTATCAGAGCGAGCGCCAGCCGCACGTGCGCGAGTTCATTGAGCTCGCGATCCGCCTCGGCGGCGTCATCAACACCAAGGCGATCGAAGCGGGCCTTGCGGCCGGCGAGGCGCGCGCGAATGCGCCGGTCAGGCTCGAGGTCAAAAAGCCCCTGCTCGGCCCAGGCCTCGCGCTTGGCGATCTCCCGCTCGCCGGACATCTTGCGCCGCAATTCGAATTGAAGGACGGCCGCCGCGGCGACGACCGGGTTGGCTACAGCCACGTGCTCCTCGTCGAGAGCGCCGCGACGATCTCATCGCGTCTTGCTCTTTCGCAATCTGGAACCGAAATCCTGACCAGCGACGATGCCGAAGGCGTCGGGTCATGGCTGCGCGAGCACGGCATCATCGCCGCGCTCGTTCGCCCCGATCGCTACGTCCGCGGCAGCGCCAGCAACGACACCGAGCTCGACCGGCTGATTGCCGCCGTCACACCTCCAACCCACGTGCCGTCCGCGGCCTGAACCGACTTCTCCCAAGGATATCTCATGAAGCTGCTCTCTTTCATCACCGACGGCCATGCCTCTTTCGGGGCTGTCAAGGACAATGGGGTCGTCGATCTCGGCACACGCATCGCGGGCTGCACCACGTTGCGGCAGTTGCTCGAAGCTGGGCGCGTTGCCGAGGCGGCAAAGCACGCCGCATCCGCTGCGCCAGATCATGCACTCGACGAGATCACCTTTGCCCCGGTCATCCCCGATCCCGGCAAGATCATTTGCGTCGGCCTCAACTATCGCGACCACGTCGCCGAAACGGGGCGCACCGTCACCGAGAAGCCTGCGCTGTTCGTGCGCTTCCCCTGCAGCCAGGTCGGCCATCTCCAGCCGATTGTGAAGCCAAAGGTGAGTGACGATTTCGATTATGAAGGCGAGCTTGCGCTCGTCATCGGCAAGGCAGGCCGCCACATCTCCGCGAGCCGCGCACGCGACCACATCGCCGGCTATTCTTGCTACAACGAAGGCAGCATTCGCGACTGGCAGCGCCACACCAGCCAATTCCTCTCCGGCAAGACCTTTGCCGAGAGCGGCAGCTTTGGCCCGTGGCTGGTGACGGCGGACGAGATCCCCGATCCGTCAAAGCTCAACTTGCAGACACGGCTGAACGGGACCGTCGTGCAAGACACCACCACCGATCTCCTGATCACCGCAATCCCCGAACTGATCGCCTACATCTCGACGACCTGCCCGCTCGTCCCCGGTGACGTCATCGTGACAGGCACGCCCGGCGGCGTCGGCGCCAAGCGCAAGCCGCCCCTGTGGATGCGCCCCGGCGACACTGTCGAGGTCGAAATCTCCGGCATCGGCATCCTGCGCAATAAGGTCGTCGCCGAGCCGGCCTGACTGCCGACGCCAATCAATCAAACATAACAACATCAGGAAACGCCATGGCCATCCTCCGCACGACATCCGCCGCCACTCTGTTGATCACGCTGGCGCTCGCAGGTACTCCCGCGCGTGCCGAGATCAAGGGCGAGGCCGTCCGCATCGGCGTCCTCACAGATATGAACGGCATCTTTGCGACCGCGATGGGCCCGGGCTCGGTCGAGGCGGCGCGCATGGCGGCGGAAGAGTTCGGCGGTAAGATCAACGGCAAGCAGATCGAGATCCTGCAGGCCGACCACCAGAACAAGCCGGACCTTGCGGCCTCGCTCGCCCGCAAATGGTTCAGCGACGGCGTGCAGGCGATCGCGGACGGCGGCAGTTCCGGTGCCGCGCTCGCGGTGCAGGAACTGGTGCGCGGCAACGGAAAGATCTTCCTCATCTCCGGCGCAGGCGCCAACCAGCTCACCGATGAAGCCTGTGCCGCGGGCAGCGTGCAGTGGACCCAGGATGCCTATTCGACCGCGACCGCGGTGGTCTCCGGCATCATGCAGACCAGCAAGGAGCCGTGGTTCTTCATCACCGGCGACTACGCCTTCGGCCATTCGATCGAGACAACCGCGCGCGCCCGCATCATCGAGCTCGGCGGCAAGGTCGCCGGCAGCGTCAAGGCGCAGCTCGGCACGCCCGACTACAGCTCGTTCCTGCTTCAGGCGCAGTCCTCGGGTGCAAAAATCCTGGCAATCAACGTGGCCGGCGACAACGCCACCGCAATCAAGCAGGCGGAAGAATTCGGCCTTGCCGACCAGGGCATCAAGATCGTGCCGATGTCATTCCAGAATGTCGATATCGAGGCCGTCGGGTTGAAGGCGACGCGCGGCGATCTCATCGTCACCTCGTTCTTCGAGGACGTCTCGCCGACGGCCCGGAAATTCTCCGATGCGTTCTTCGCCCGCCGCAAAGCGATGCCGTCGCAAATCCAGGCGGGCGTCTATTCCGCCGTGCGCCACTATCTCCAGGCGATGAAGGATACCGACTCAGACGACAGCACGGCTGTAATGGCCAAGATGAAGGCGACGCCCGTCTCCGACGCTTACACGCCCAACGGCCGCATCCGCGAGGACCAGCGCATGGTGCATGATCTGTATCTGGTGCAGGTCAAGACGCCTGAGGAATCCAAAGGGCCCTGGGATTTCGTCAAGCTGGTCGCGACCATCCCGCCCGACCAGGCCTTCCGCCCGCTTGAACGCAGCAAGTGCGGCCTGGTCGGCAAATAATCTGTCAAACCAGATAGCGCGTGAGATAGCCGTCCATCGCGTAGAGCGCACAGAGCGCGAGGCTCGACCACACGGCGGCGGTGAAATACAGGAACATCCAGGTCAGCTCGCCCTTCCAGTGCGCGATGTCGTGGGTCACGACCCAGCGGGTCGAGACGTCATGCAGGCCTTCGAGAAAGCCGAGCAACCTGTTGCCCTCTTCATGCCCTGCCCGCCAGCGGCTGAGATACATCGGCACGTCGACGGTGACGAGGAAGGCCAGGAAGCAGGCGATGCCGACGATGCCGGCAATCAGGGCCCAGCGCACCGGTCCCTGGAATTCCGGCATCAGCCGGCACAGCGCGATGCCCGCGAGGAAGAATGTCACCGCCCACAGCGAGTTCTCGATCGCGTTGAAGAGGAAGTTGGTCGTCACCACCGCATACCAGGAGAAGCACTCCGCGATGATGATGATGGGCACGATCACCCACGCGATGTTCACCACCGTCTCGGCGCCCGTCATGGTCCCGAGCTGATGCAGGATGACCGCCCATTGCGCGGCGAAGCACAGTTCGGCCACGGTCGCGACCGTGCGGCCGACGAAGACGCTGGAGAGCCAGGTGTCGAACAGGCAGATGCGCTGCACGTCGGCGCGCGGCAGGAACGAGCGGAAGGCGCAGCCGAAGACGTAACCGGCGCAGAGCAGGAACATCAGCCCGATGTCGGAGCCGCCGCTGATGCTGCCGGCGGGCGTCGGGTAGAACTCGCGGTACAGCATGAACCAGACGAGAATGTTGGCAGCACTGACCAGCGTCAGGGACCCCCACCACCACGCGAGGGGATTTGTCCGCGCCTGCCACTGCAACATGAATCGCTCCGATGTAATCGATATGACATTCAGTCGTAATAATCCTGTCACAACAAGCCACGCAATCGCGACGAAAATCTGTGTGCGGCGGGGCTCTTCGCGCACATTCTTGCCCTGCCGGCACAGCCGCCGCATGTCCGGATAATGGACATAACGCTACATTTTATGAATCTATTGGACATCCGGCGGGACCGGGTTCATTAAAGCCTGCATGGCCAGAACCGCCTCCAAAGCGATCCGCGCCTCCTCGTCCGCTGCCGCCGTGCTGGCGGACAGCATCGATGACGCCGCGTTCGCGACGACGCTGGCGAAAGGTCTCGTAGTGCTCGAAGCGTTCAAGGCGGGGGCGGCCCAGCTCGGCAACATGGAGCTGTCGACGCTGACCGGGATTCCGCGCCCGACGGTGGCGCGGCTGACGCACACGCTCGCGGAGCTCGGCTACCTCCGCTACGACGCCGAACGCGCCAAATATCGCGTCGGTGCGCGCGCACTCCGCATGGCGCATCCGCTGCTCGCCGACATGCAGTTCCGCCAGGTCGCGCGTCCCATGATGCAGGAGCTGGCGCTAAGCGTGCGGGGCACGGTCTCGATCGGCCTGCTCGATGCGACCTCCATGATCTATGTCGAGACCGCGCGCTCCGGCGACGTCGGCCCGCACGTCCCCGACATCGGCATGCCCATTTCCGTGGTGATGACCGCGATGGGCCGTGCCGCGGCGGCGACCTTGCCGCAGGCCGATGCCGCGCTGCTCGAAGACCGCATTGCAAGCGAGGACACCGAACTGTGGTCGTCCTTCCGCGAGACATATCGCGCCGGCCTCACACAATGCGCCAGCCGCGGCTTCTGCACTTGCTTCGGCGAGTACATCGCCTCGATCCATGCCGTCGCCGCGCCGCTGTTTCATGCGCGTGAGGCGAAGCAGGCCTTTTCGATCAATTGCGGCATTCCCGCGTTCCGGCTCCAGCCCGGCCAGCTGGAGGGCGAGATCGGCCCGCGCATTGCCGCCCTTGCCGACAGCATCCGCACCATGGTTGGTGCGGCGCCGACGACCGAAACACAAAAGCAAAACAAGAAGAGCGCCAGACGATGAACAAGACAATCGGCGCTCCGCCACCGGGAGGCCACCATGACCGTCACACGGCGAACATTCTTGGGCACCCTCGCCCTTTTGCTATCGGGACTTCCATTCTCCGCACACGCTGAGGACGCCTGGCCGTCGCGCATGGTGCGCCTGATCTCGCCTTATGGGCCCGGCGGCTCCAACGACATCTCGTTGCGGCTGCTGGCCGAAGAGTTCGGCCGCAACCTGCACCAGCAATTCATCGTCGAGAACAAGCCGGGCGCCGGCACCCGCATCGCCAACGACACGGTCGCGCATGCGCCGGGCGACGGCTATACCCTCCTCTATGTCGCGGCCCCCTACGCCACCGCCGAAGCGCTGTTCGGCAAGCTGACTTACGAACGCAAGGATCTGCAGCCGGTCGCGATGACGGTGATCGCGCCGCTGTTCCTGATCATCAGCGCGGACGCGCCGTTCAAGACGCTCCCCGAATTGATCGCCTACGGCAAATCGAAGCCGGATGGCCTGACCTTCGCCTCGCCCGGCGCCGGCTCGCAGCCGCATCTTGCCGGCGAACTCCTGTTCAGGGATGCCGGCGTCAAGGGGCTCAACATTCCCTTCCGTGGCGATGCGGCGTCCTACACCGAGCTGCTCGCCGGCCGCGTCGATGCCACGCTGACGGCGCTGCCGACCGCACTGCCCTACATCCAGAGCGGCAAGTTCATTGTGCTCGGCGTCGCTTCCGCCGAACGCAGCGCGCTCTATCCGCAAGCGCCGACCCTGCGCGAGCAGGGTTTTCCCAACGTGGCCGCCGCCGGCTGGTACGGCTTCATGGCGCCTTCGACGACGCCGCGCGCCATCGTCGACAAGCTGCAGGCCGAAGTGTTGCGCGCGCTGGCCGAGCCGGCGATCAAGGACAAGCTGACCGCCCAGGGCCTCGAAGTGCGCGCCGGTACCGCGGCCGAGTTCGGCCAGTTCATCGACAACGAAACAAAAAAGTGGACCGGGCTAATCCGCGAGGCCGGCCTCAAGGGCGAGTGACAGTCGGAATAGGGAATGGAAATGAAAAACCTACTTCTCAAACGCATCGCGGCACCTGCGATCGTTCTCGCGCTATCGATCCCGGCGGCACAGGCGCAGAAGAAATACGATCCAGGCGCTTCCGACACCGAGATCAAGGTCGGCCAGACCGTCCCGCTCAGTGGGCCGGCCTCGGCCTATGCCGTCATCGGCAAGACCCAGGCCGCCTACATGAAGATGATCAACGACCAGGGCGGCGTCAACGGCCGCAAGGTCAATCTGATCCAGTATGACGACGCCTATTCGCCTCCGAAGACGGTTGAGCAGACCCGCAAGCTGGTGGAAAACGACGAGGTGCTGCTGACCTTCCAGATCATTGGCACCGCGCCGAATGTCGCCGTGCAAAAATATCTCAACGCCAAGAAGGTCCCGCAGCTCTTCGCGGCAACGGGCGCGGCGCGTTTCACCGATCCGAAGAACTTCCCCTGGACCATGGGCTTCAACCCGTCCTACCTCGTCGAGGGCCGGATCTACGCGCAATATCTTTTGAAGAACTATCCGAACGCCAGGATCGGCGTGCTCTACCAGAACGACGATCTCGGCAAGGATTATCTCGCGGGCTTCAAGGCAGGTCTCGGCGACAAGGCGAAGATGATCGTCGCCGAGACGTCCTACGAGATCACCGAGCCGACCATCGACTCGCAGATCCTGCGGTTAAAGGACGCAGGCGCTGACACGCTGTTCAGCGCCACGACGCCGAAACAGGCCGCGCAGGCCATCAAGAAGGTCGCCGAGATCGGCTGGAAGCCACTGCACATCATCGACATCAACGCCTCCTCGGTGAGCGCGGTGCTGAAGCCCGCCGGACTCGACAACGCCAACGGCGTCGTCAGCGTCGGTTATGTCAAGGATTCAGCCGATCCCGAATGGAAGGACGATCCCGGCATGAAGCGATATCTCGCCTTCATGGCCAAGTACTACCCGGAGGGCGACAAGGATTCGAACCTGAACGTCTACGGCTATATCACCGCGCAGCTGCTGGTGCAGGTGCTGAAGCAATGTGGCGACGATCTCACGCGCGAGAACGTGATGCGCCAGGCCGCGAGCCTGTACAACATCACACTCGACCTGACGCTGCCGGGCATCTCGGTGACGACGACGCCGACCGACTACCGCGTCAACAAGCAGTTTCAGATGGTGCAGTTCGACGGCCAGCGATGGCAGAAACTCGGCGACATCGTCACGGACGAGGCGAAGGAATGACGCGCCCCTCATCCTGAGGGGCGCGCCCCGTGAAGGATGAGGCCTCGCCGATGGTCCTCGTGCTCCGAGGCGGCCGCTCCTTGGCCGCCTCTCATGAAGGGGGAAGTGGCTGCTCGCCCTACCTCTTCATCCCGCCCACATAAGCCGCCAGCTTGTCGAGCGTCTGGTAGCCGTACTCGACCGCACCGAAGTTGATCATGCCGTCGCGCTGCGCCGTGCTCGAGGCCAGCTGCCGCATCATCAGAACCGTCTTGCCGTTGCTCTGTTCGGCGAAGGCGACGGTGAAACGGAACATGCCGGGATCCTCGTCCTGGTCGACGCCGTGATCCATCTCCATCAAGGACGGCCGCTCGATGCGGCGAAAGCGCATGCGGTTCGGATAGACCGTGCCGTCCGGGCCGATCATGTTGAAGCGCCAGACGCCGCCAACCCGCACGTCGATCTCGAAGGTCTCGAGCTTGAAACCCTTCGGCCCGAACCATTGCGGCAGATGCTTCGGGTCGGACCACGCTTCGAACACCAGATCGCGCGGCGCGTCGATCACGCGCGACATCACGATCTCGCGGTCGAGCGACCATTGCGACAGGGCGGGATTGGCAGAATTCGTCATCGTCAGGAACCTTTCCGTTTGGTTGTCTTCTTAGCTGTCTTGGACGGGCGCTTGGCGGCCGCCCTTTCCTTCTTCAGTTGCATGACGTAGGCCTCGAACCGATCGAGCCGCGCCTCCCAGATCGCGCGCTGCTGCTGGAACCAGTCCTCCGCGCCGACAAGCGCGTCGGGACTGAGGCGGCAGGTGCGCACGCGGCCGGACTTCTCCGACAGGACGAGGCCGCTCGTCTCCAGCACGTGGATGTGCTTCATGAAGCTCGGCAGCGCCATCTCGAAGGGATCGGCAAGCTCGCCGACCGACGCCTCGCCGGCGCAGAGCCGCATCACGATCGCCCGCCGGGTGGGATCGGCAAGGGCCGCGAAAACCTGATCGAGTCGGGATATTTGGTTAGCCATGGGGCTAACTATAGGATTGCCGCCAACCGCAGTCAACAATTGTTAGCCAACTAGCTAAGTTAAATTTCGCCGACCGCAGCCTGGATGAAGCGAAGCGTAATCCGGGGCGCTCACTTGGCTGCGGCACTTTCCCGGATTGCGCTTCGCTCCATCCGGGCTACGGACCACTCGCGCGGAACCCACCACGCGCAATCGTGAATAGGGAGACACGGCCCTTCCCGCTACAAGAGACGTGGGGGCGCATCGCATTCTGCTTCAGAGCCGTGCCGCCTGTTGTCACCTCATCATATCTTACCCGACGGGCGCTCGCCCGGGCTGCGCTCGTTCCGCTCGCGCTTGCCTTGCCGCGCGAGGCCGCCGCGGACTCCGATATGATCGCGCAGATGCGCGACATCGTCGCGAACGAGCTGGCGCCGACCGTGACGCCGGACCAACCGGGCGGCCTTGCCGTCGCGCTTTATGCCGGCGGCCATGTCGAATTCTTCAACTACGGCTTTGCCGACGAGGCCACGCGAAGGCCGGTCACGCCGGACACGCTGTTCAACCTCGGCTCCCTGCGCAAGCCGTTCGAGGCGACGCTGGTTGCGCTCGGCACCCTCCGCGGCGAGCTGCAGCTCGGCGATCGCCTGGCGAAATATCTCCCCGAGCTCACCGGCGACTATATCCGCCGCGTCACCGTCGGCGAACTCGTCACGCACACCTCGGGCATGCTGCTGCCGACCGATCATCCGCCGTGGCCGAGCGAAACTTTTTCCCGCGCGCAGTTCGTCGAGATGTTCAACAGCTGGCGACCGCAAGCCGGCGAAGTGCCCGGCGAGCAGCGCGTCTACAGCCACGCCGGCTACGTGCTGCTTCAGCTCGCGCTCGAGCGCTGTTACGGCGCTCCGATCTCGACCCTGTTCGAACAACGCATCTTCAAGCCGATCGGCATGAATGCGACCTCCGTGCCCGAACGTGGCGAGGACGGCCGTGCCATCATGGACGAGGCCTGGATGCAGCGCGCGGTCCAGGGCTATTCGGATCAGGGCATGGCGATCGGCCCCATCGGCAACCAGCAGAGCTATTTTGATTTCCCCGGCACGGGCCAGATGTTTTCCTCCCCGCGGGATCTCGCGAGATTCGTTGCTGCCTGCATCGACGGGCGGACGATCGAGCCTCACTTGCGCGAGGCATTGGGGATGACGCAGCACGAGATCTTCCGCGTCGACGACAAGTTCGGACAGGCAATGGCCTGGGAGACGGTGCGTCTTCCAGGCGTCACCGTCGTCGACAAGCCGGGCGGGCTCAACAACGCGTCCGGTTATATCGGACTCGTTCCGGCGCAGCGGTTGGGCATCGCCCTGCTTGCCAATCGGGGCGAATATCCCCACGAGATCGCACGCTACAGGATATTGCCGGCGTTGGCGCATCTCGTGACGTCGCACGCAGGCTGAGGTCCAAACAGAAAGCCCCGGCCAGGCCGGGGCTTTCCACGCCAGATCAGGAAACGGGATGAAGCTCAGTATCTGGCGACGACGGGTCCGCCGAACTTGTAGTTCACGCCGACCCGCACGATGTTCGATTTGAGGTCGACCGAGTGGGTGTAGACGTTGCTCGGATTTGCCGTGCCGCCTGCGAAACTCGTAAGATTGGTGCTGGTCGCGCTGGCGCGGCCGAGATCGACGTAGAGATATTCGGCCTTGAGCGACCAGCCGCCGCCGAACGCATATTCGGTGCCCACACCCGCGGTCCAGCCGAGGCGGGTGTCGCGGATGGCGGCCGATTCTGATGCCGCGGAGAAGGTGTCGGTGAAGTTGAAATTGCCCTTCACCTCCGCGATCGCCGCACCGCCCGTGGCGTAGAGCAGCCAGGTCGGAGCCGCGAGGAAGCCGATGCGGCCGCGGATGGTGGCGAGCCAGTCGGCCGAGACCGACGACGACACCGTGAAGCCGGTCGGTGCGCAGCAGGGATAGAGCGCCGAGCCGCTCGCGCTGCCCTTGAAGCCGAAATAGTTGATGTCGCCCTCGAGGCCGAGCACCGCGTGGTTGACCTGCCAGTTATAGCCCGCGGTGAAGCCGCCGGTCACGCTGGAGCTGTTGACGCGCTGGGCGCCGACCGTGTTGATGGCGGGAACGCTGCTGGGGTCGAAATAGCCGGTTGGCGTCCAGATGGTCGAGGTGGTCGGATCGGCGCTCCCCCACTGTCCGCCGACATTGCCGCCGACATAGAAGCCGGTCCAGTTGTAGGCCGTCGCCATCATCGGCGCTTTGGTATAGTTCGCCGCGAGGTCGGCCGCCTGCACGGATGCGGAGCCCAAAACGACAGCGGCAACTGCCAGCAAAAACTTCTTCATTCCAGTCTCCTTGCCTCACGCGATCGATCTCGCGTTTCGAATGCGCGGGCGGAAGTTGTCCGGCGCAGATCGGCATAGGCTGCCGATCCCTCGCCGTCTTGGGCTGCGGCGAAGTTCATAGGGACTGTGACGTAGTGTGAGCCGTGCGGCACGCGAACGCGTCACGGGTGTGACCGAGGGGCCACGCGTGATCACACATCCGCGGCGCATTACGCACGCCAATGTCGCATCACGACAAGCGCGCGAAACGCGATTCGAGCCCCGCGTCTCAGACCGAACGCGTCAGTCCGCCGTCGACGCGGATATTCTGGCCGGTGATGTAGGCAGCACCGTCGGACGCCAGGAACGAGACGGTCGCCGCGATCTCCTCGACCTTGCCGTAGCGCTTCATCGGCACGCTGTCGCGGCGCGCATCTAGCTGCGGCAGGCTGTCGATCCAGCCCGGGAGCACGTTGTTCATGCGGATGTTCTCGGCGGCATGGGTGTCGGTGAAGATCTTCGTGAAGGCGGCAAGGCCGGCGCGGAAAACCGCAGAGGTCGGAAACATCGCGCTCGGCTCGAATGCCCAGGCGGTCGAGATGTTGATAATGGCGCCGGCCTTCTGCGCCTGCATGATTGACATCACCAGCCGGGTGGGACGGATCACGTTGAGCAGATAGGTGTCGAGGCCGGTGTGCCACTGCTCGTCGGTGATCTCCGTGATCGCCGCCCGGGGCCCATGGCCCGCGCTGTTGACGAGCACGTCGATGCGTCCCCATTTGGCCATCGCGCCATCGACCAGCCGCTTCAGATCGTCGTTCGACTTGTTGGAACCGGTGACCCCCAATCCGCCGAGCTCGGCTGCCAGGGCCTCGCCCTTGCCGGAGGACGACAGGATCGCAACGCGAAAGCCGTCGGCTGCGAGCCGACGCGCAGCCCCTGCCCCCATGCCGCTGCCGCCGGCGGTCACGAGTGCGACCTTCTCTGCTGCCATCTGTGCTGCCATGACCGATCATCCTCTGTGATATCGTGGAGGCGAGCCGCCGAGCCCGGCCCGTCATGGGCCTTCTAGCGCCGGACCAGCCGGATGGTCCACCATCGAAAGCGACCTGAAAGATGAGCGATTTGCAGATCCGTAATTTGCGCCCCGAGGAGATCGCCATCGCCGTCGACTGGGCCGCGGCCGAGGGCTGGAATCCGGGCCTCTCCGATGCCGTCTGTTTCGCGATCCCCGACCCAAACGGCTTTTTCGTTGGCGAGATCGACGGCGAGCCGGTCGCGACTGTCTCCTGCGTCAACTACGACGATCGCTTCGCCTTCCTCGGCTTCTACATCGTGCGCGAAGGTTTTCGCGGCTCCGGCCATGGCCTCCGCATCTGGAACGCGGCGATCGCGCATGCGGGCACTCGCGTGATCGGCCTCGACGGCGTCGTCGCGCAGCAGGACAATTACAGAAAGTCCGGCTTCCAGCTTGCTTACGCCAATCTCCGCTATGGCGGCTTCATCGCCGCGCCACCGAGGCCGCCCGCCGATGTCGTTGCGCTCGGCTCGATCCCGTTCGCGCTCATTGAAGCCGACGATGCAACGGTGTTCCCGGCTCCGCGCGGCGCCTTCCTGCGTGCCTGGATCGGCGCATCAGGACATGTCGGTCGCGCGCTGCTGCGCGACGGCAAGCTCGCTGCATGGGGCGTGATCCGGCCGTGCCGGACCGGCCGCAAGATCGGCCCGCTCGTCGCCCACGACCGCGCGGCGGCGGACGCGATCGTGCAGGCCTTGCTGGCGAGCGCAAACGGCGGCGAAATCCTCCTCGACGTCCCCGCCGTCAATCGCGAGGCGATTGCACTCGCGGAAGAGCTCGGGCTGAAGCCGGTGTTCGAGACGGCGCGGATGTACACAGGACCGATCGCGCCGCTGCGGATCGACCGCGTCTTCGGCGTGACCAGTTTTGAGCTGGGCTAGCTGAGCCGAATGCGCGGCTCAGTAGCAGCGCATGATGTTGACCGTGTGCTCGCCGCCGCCGCGGCCGGGCACAGTCACCTGCTCCGTCGGACAGCTCGGCACGTAGGGCCGGTCTGACGGCACCACGTTCGGCGGGAAGCGATGGGTCCAATCCCAGGGAACGTCATACGTATAGGTGTAGCGCACGTCGCTGGAGACGGGTTGTGCGGTCTCGGCGAAAGGCTGGCCGTAGCCTGCGTTGTCATAGTAGAACCCGCCGCCGCCCGGCCAGTAGACCCAGGGCGTGTTGCGGCCGCGGAACCTGGCGCCTGGCGCAATCGGCGGACGCGCCGCCGGACCGGACGGCGTGGCGGCATGGGCGACGGTGCCGCCGGGCCTGGCAAAACTGTCGCTGGGGGCAAGGAGCAGCGCGGCTGCGCTGAGCGAGGCGAGCAACGCCCCAAATGATCTGGACATCATGATACGCACCAACTCGTTTGGCTTCGCGGATAGCGGCTCCCCACCGCACGCTAGGCCGGGCTGTCGCCCACCCGCAAACGTATAATTAATTATTGGTTAAGGCACGGGATTAACAGGGAACAAGCTGCGGCAAGACGCCCGGGATTCCGGCTGATGTCGCACGTGTTCCGGGAAAAGCGGACTTCATAACCAGTTGATCGGAGTTGATCGCTTCGGCCGACAACACCCGGAACGCTCCCGCACTGCGGTCGTTGGCTCCCGACACCAGCAAGGAGCATCTCCAATGCAAAACAAGTCAAAACTCCTCTGCCTGATCACGGCTTCACTCGTCGCGGGCACGACGGCCGCCTCGGCCCAGGGCTATGATTGGAACGGAGCGCGCGCGGGATGGAACCGCACCGCTCCCGCTTACGAGCCGGTTCAGCCACGCGCATACTATCCGGATGTCGCCGGACCGTACGGTGCGCTCAACGGCACCAACCATCCAGCGCCGAGCTCGACGCAGGGCGATGTCGGCCCGGATGGCAACAACAACGGCACACTGACCGGCGTCTATCGCAGCTGGTAACGCTCGCTCACGATGTGGCCCATCGTCCATCACGGACGATGGGCCTTCGTGCGTCAGCGGCCCTGCTGCTTGCGCAGCCAGTCCAGCATGTCCTGTGGATTTCCGGTGCCTTGCGACACGATGGCGGTGTTGCCACCGCTGCGGCGATAGACCGTGGTGCGCCCAGGCTCCTTCTCGATCTTGACCTCGGCCTGCGCCGGATCGCCGCTCTGGGTAATGACGGACGTGCCATTCTCGTCCTGAACTATTGTGGTGTGGCCATCACCTGACTCGCCGGCTCCCGCCGGCCCGGTTGTCGTTGCCATCATGATGCTCATTCCTGCTGCGAGTACGATGAACCTCATGTTGCACCTCGCCTTCTCGATCACCGGCTGAACTGAAATATCGACAGCCAGTTGAAGCGCCCGAATTGTCGCACCGTTCCGGTGTTCATATCTCCGATCTGGAGCAGGAGGGCGTTGGTGGAACTACCGACCTGAGTGATATCGGCAATGTTGCTCACGCCGGACTGACCGATCGCCACGTTGGTGGTGCCACCCACCTGGATCACATTGACATAATTTCGCGTGCCGTTCTGGATGATCGTCGCATCGACCGTTCCCGTGCCACCGATCTGGATGACACGCGCGATATTGATGCGGCTGTTCTCCTCGATCGTAACAGGCTGGACATCGTTGCCGAACTGCACGACCGTTTCGATGCTCACGTTCCGGTTCGTCACGCCGCGCTGGACGGATCCGGCGGAGGCCTCGGACGCGACGCTGACAGCGGCGAGCAATGCCGCCAATGCCAGGAGAAGTCTACCGCGTTTCATCGCCTTGCCCCATCACATTTCTGATGGCGGTGAGGTCGCCCAGCTCAATGGCTATTCTGGACAACCGTCGCCGAGTTAAACGCACCGAACTGCGACAGGAAACTGCTGGTCGACTGGCCGGCCTGGCCGACAAACGCGACATTGTTCACGCCTGCCTGCCCGACCGATGCCGACGTCGTCCCGCCGAATTGCAGGATTCCGGTCGCGTTGTTCGTGCCGTTTTGAGTGACGGTCGCGCTGGTGCTGCCGCCGATCATGAACACGCCGGCCATGTTGAGTTGGCTGCTTTGGTTCAACACGACCGGCGGGCCGCCGAGCGACACGATGGTCTTGATGTCGGCGGTCTGGGCACCGGCCGATCCGGCGCCCACGCAACACAAGGTGAGAAATGCGCCACAGGCGGCGCCTGAAAAATGCCTCATGACATGCCTCGCGACTGAAAATTGATTTGCGATCAAGGAGTCTGCTGCAAAATCGTCGAGCCGTTCAGGATTCCGAGCTGTCCGACGCCAGCCGCGTTGTTCGCGCCGATCTGGCCGATCAAACTCGAATTGGAGCCGCCGACCTGGCCGAGTAACGCGGTGTTGGACGCCGTCGCAGTCGTGCCGCCCTGCCCGATCACCGAGGTGTTGACGGTAAGGAACGAGCCCGTCTGCAACGTGGTCGCAGTATTGGTGGCGCCGAATTGCATCGTGGTGGCGCTGTTGTTGGTGCCGCCACTCTGCGAGATGAAGGAGTTGTTGGTGGTGCCGAATTGCAGCACGCTGGCCGAGTTGCCGGCCTGGGCATCGACGGCGGTCAACAAGCTGAACGCGACGATCGTGGCAACGAGATATTTTTGATGCATGACATTTCCTCCGCAAAGTCGGCGGACAACCTCTCACTGAGTCGTCCCGCCCGAGGCGGTGCTTTCAAGAATGGCGCGGACGCGCCGCAGTTGACGCGTCCGGCCAAACGGGGCTGGCTTAGTGCGCGGTCTGCGAGACGGTGCTGCCGTTGACGCCGAACACGCTGAGCTGTCCGACGGCGGCGGCGTTGTTCTGGAGCGGGGCAGGCCCGAACGAGTTCTGGGTGATCGCGCTGCCGTTGTTGCCGAACGCCACCTGGCCGGTCGTTGCCGAGTTCTGCACGCCGATCTGGTTCACCGTGCTGCCGTTGTTGAGCGAGGCCGCGCTGGTGCCCTGCATCGTGGTCGCGCTGTTGATGATGCCGAGCTGGCTGGTCGACGAGGTGTCGTTGGTGAGGCCCTGCTGCGAGACGCTGGAACCGTTCACGACGCCCACTTGCACCGTGGTCGAGGTGTTGGCGGCCTGCGCGGCGGAGGACAGGGCGAGCACTGCAACGGAAGCGAAAAACAATTTGCGCATGGAATATCCTTTCTGGCTAAGATCTCTGACTGGGTTCGGATGCCGTCTTGGAGGAGGTCGACATCGCAGGACAGACTTTGAACCGATCGTGCTGCGTGCGACAGACTGCAGTTCATGCTAATCGGTACGGACTAGACGTTGCGCGGCGTCTTGGTGCCCGCGGTACTAGCTGTACGGTTGTCCCGTGCCGGTTCGTGTCGTCTCTTCTTCGCGTCCCATGCTGTCGACCAACCGCACCACCTCGATCGGCGAGCGAAGCTCCAGCTTTCGCATCATCCGGGTGCGATGGACCTTCGCCGTCACTTCGCTCACCCCAAGCCTCGCCGCGATCTGCTTGGCCACGAGACCTTCGGCCATCAACAGCATGATCTCGCGCTCCCTCGCCGTCAGCGTTTCGACACGCTGGCGAGCTTCGCGCACGCTATCTTCGCGTTCGAGCCGCCTGCGGTCGCGCTCGATGCCATGCCTGATCGCGTCGAGGATCTCCTGTTCGCGAAAGGGTTTTGGAAGAAACTCGACCGCGCCACGCTTCATGGCCTCGACCGAGACGCGGACGTCGGAATGGCCGCTGATGAAGACGATCGGGATGAGCACGCCCGTCTCGGCGAGCCGGCGCTGAAGCTCGAGGCCGGTCGGCGCCGTGCCGGGAAAACGGACGTCGAGCACGAGGCATGAAGGCCCGTCGGAAATACTGCCCGCGACGAACTCGTCCGTCGATGCAAACAATTTTACCTGATGCCCGGTCTCCTCGCAGAGACTTCCTATCGCGGTTCGAATCTGAATTTCGTCGTCAATGATATAAACTGTGGCTTGACCTGAACTCATGGCAACGGGCTCCCCGGCTTGGGGCTCGATGAACAAGCATCGAGCCATCCATTCTTCTTGCAAGCGAGATCAAGGTGCTTGGATGAATTCGCGAGGATCGAGCGAGTCGCGCCGATCCGCCGCTTCGACGTCTTAGGGCCAACACCCGTTCAAGACGAGTGAAGGTGTTCACATATCGGCTTTCGTGATTGCGGGGATTTGCCCTCGCGACCTGCGGCATCATGGCGAGGCGCGATATCGACAATGCGACGATCGGGAATGCGACAATCGGAAATGCGACGATCGGGCGTCGGAACTTCGGTCTCCCCGACTGCGTCATGGCGTCGCCACCCACGTGCCGACTTGAACGCCAGGCGCTGGCCGCTTCGGCCAGAGCAGACGGGACGTTCAGTCAGCTTGTCGAGTTCGATACCGCGCGCATCATATCGATACGCTCCGTATGTATTTCCGGCAAGTCACGAAAAATAGTACCCGCAGGCTTTACTTCTGGATCATCAAGCGCGCCCGACCGTCGCCCCGGCAGCGGCGACACACTGACGATCGACTGCGTTTTTGGCCATTTACAACCATAGCGAGTTTGCAACCATAGCGCGATCTTTGCCTTTGCCGCCAACGATGCCATTTCAAGAGGCGGGTTTTCGATATGCGATTTGTGCCAGTTATTGCCTTGCTCGGAACTGCATGTGGCCTCGCCGCGGTCTACGCCGCCGGGCCAGCCGTCATCACCGACGCGGCCGGGAGCGCCGCGGAGAAGGCGGCCCGCGCCTTTGAATCGATCCAGCGGCTGCTCAAACCCGTCAGCCTGGAAGCACGGAGCTTCGGATCGGATGCCCCCGTGTTCCGCTATGCCTCCATCCAGCGCGGCAGCATCGAGCAGACCATCACCGTCACCGGCGCCCTGCAGCCGGTCAAGACGATCGAGGTGGGTTCCCAGCTGTCCGGGCAGCTCGCCCGGGTCTATGTCGATTTCAACGACACCGTCAGCAAGGATCAGCCGCTCGCCCTGATCGATCCGCGCAGCTTTGCGGCAAAGGTCGACGAGGCCAGGGCCTCTCTGGCCGTTGCCAATTCCCTGGTCGACGTCGCCCGGGCCAAGCTCGATCGCACCAGGATCGACCTGCAAAACGCGAGGGGGAGCCGGGACGTGCTCGCCGCCAAGCTCGACAGCGCTCAGGCCGTCAAGAGTTCGGCGCAAAAGACCCTGCAGCGGAAGCAGGCCCTCCAGTCGCAAAACGTGGTGGCCACGACGGCGGTTGATGACGCGCAGACAGAGTTCACCGCGCGTCTGGCCCAGGAACGCGAGGCCGAAGTTCTGATGTCCCTCAACTCCTATGCGGTGGATGGGGCGCAGGCCGACGTCCGTCGGATCGAGGCGGAATTGCAGCAGACACGAATGGCCGTACCGGAGAAGGCGGCCGTTCTCGCTGCCGCCCAGGCCGATCTCGACCGCACCGTGATCCGCTCGCCGATCGATGGCGTCGTTGTCGGCAGGTTCGTCAACGAAGGCCAGACCCTCGCGGTCGGACTGGAATCGCGCACCACCTTCGTGGTCGCGCACCGACTGGAGGACATGGAAATTCACGCGCAGGTCGACGAAGCCGATATCGGACGCATCGCCCCCGACCAGCGCGCCCATTTCACGGTGGACGCTTACCCGGACCGCCGCTTCGAGGCGGTGGTGCGGCAGGTGCGCAAGGCACCGCAGAACCAGCAGCACGTCGTGACCTACACCGTCGTCCTGGCGACCTCCAATCTCGACGGCGCGTTGCTGCCCGGCATGACCGCCCTGGTGAAGATCGTGATCGAGCGGCAGGACGACGTGCTGAAAGTGCCGCTTGCCGCGTTGCGCTTCCAGCCCTCCGGCACACAGCCGGATGCCGCTGCGCGCAGCGGGGTATGGGCGCGCACCGCAAGCGGCTCACTCCGGCGCATTCCCGTGACCGTCGGCGCGGCCGGCACCGAACAGGTCGCGCTCAGGAGCGGAGACCTCGTCGAGGGCAGTCAGGTCGCCGTTGGTCAGGCCATCCGGCCGGCCGGCATGGAGTTTCTCGGAATCAGGTTCGGATCATGACGGCCCTCCCGCCCCTGATCAGCCTGCAGTCGGTCTCCAGGACCTATCGCGCCGACGGCGTAGCGGTGACTGCGGTGCGCAATGTCAGCTTCGACATCGAACGAGGCGAGATCGTCGCGGTGATGGGACCGTCCGGCTCGGGAAAATCGACGCTGATGAACATGATCGGGCTGCTCGACCTGCCGAGCGAGGGCGCGCTCTATCTTGAGGGATCGGACGTCGCCGATCTCTCGGAAGACCGCCGCTCGTCCCTGCGCGCCCGCAGCATCGGCTTCGTCTTCCAGTCCTACAATCTGCTCGCTCGCCACAATGCGATTGAGAACGTCGCACTGCCGCTGGTCTATTGCGGCATCAGCCGCAAGGAACGTCTGGCTCGCGCCGAGCAGAGCCTGGAGGCCGTCGGCATGGTGCACCGGGCCCACCACTTCCCGCGGCAGCTCTCGGGCGGCGAGCAGCAGCGCGTCGCGATCGCGCGCGCACTGATCGCCTCCCCGCTGATCGTGCTCGCCGACGAGCCGACCGGCGCGCTCGACAGCCGTACCGGCGCCGAGATACTGGCCCTGTTCGCCGCGCTCAACCGGACCGGCCAGACCATCGTGATGATCACGCATGATCCAGGGATCGCGACCCAGTGCCGGCGCACGATCCGCTTGCACGACGGCGCGCTCGTCGCTGACGAAACGCTCGCTCCGATCCTGCCGAAACGGAGCGCTGCGCCATGACGATGCTCCAGGGCTTTCAGATCGCGTTGCACGCCTTGCGGCTCAATCCGTTGCGCAGCATCCTCACCATGCTCGGCATCGTGATCGGCGTTGCCTCCATCGTGACGGTGTTTGCGATCGGGTCCGGCGCCCAGCTTCGTCTCCAGGAGCAGATCCGCTCGATCGGCGCCAACGTGTTGATGATCAACCCCGGCGCGGTCTACCAGGGCGGCGTGCGTCTCAAGGATGGCAGCAAGCTGACCATGACCGAGAGCGACGTGCAGGCGATCCTCGAGCAGATCCCCGAGATCCAGGCAGCGGCCGGCTCGATTGCAGGAACGGCCCAGGTCATTCACGAGAGCAAGAACTGGAATACGACGATCAACGGGACGACGACCGGGCACTTCATGGTGCGCGACTGGCAGCTTGCGACCGGCCGCTATTTTTCCGGCACCGAGGAGGCAGGCGCCGGCAAGGTCGTGATCCTCGGCAGCACGGTGGCGCAGGAGCTGTTCGCGCCCGGCGAGAATCCGATCGGTGCACAGATCAGGATCATGAAGGTGCCGCTCGAAGTGGTCGGCGTCCTCGATCGCAAGGGGCCGGCGCAGGACGACGTCGCCTTCGTGCCGCTCACCACGGCCAAGCTGCGCTTCCTCGGCAGCGCGAGCAACATCAACCGGGATTCGGTCGCCTACATCATCGCCAAGGTGGCTGCGGACGGACAAATGGCGGGGGCGCGAACGGAGATCGAAAACCTGCTGCGGCAACGCCACCGTATCCCCGCCGGCCAGGAGGACGACTTCAAGGTCCAGGATCCGGCCGCCGCCATGGAAGCGCAGCAGGGAGCGATCCGGACCGTCGCGCTCCTGCTCGTCGCCATCGCCTCGGTCTCGCTGCTCGTCGGCGGCATCAGCATCATGAACGTCATGATCGTGTCGGTCACCGAGCGCACGCGGGAGATCGGAATCCGCCGCGCGCTTGGCGGGCGGATGCGGGACATCCGTCTTCAGTTTCTCTGCGAGGCGCTCGTGCTCTGCCTGCTCGGCGGCGCGATCGGCGTCGGTGCGGGCGTCACGCTCTCGATGACGGTGGCTCGCATGGCAGGATGGATCACCTCGATCGACGGCCAGGCGATCGGCCTTGCCCTCGCCTTCTCGATCGCGACCGGCCTGATCTTCGGTTTTTATCCCGCCCACAAGGCATCCAAGCTCAGCCCGATCGAGGCACTCAAGACGGAGTGAGAACATGCTGGGGTGTTCGCATCGACCAAAGGCCACGGAGGAGCATTCATGAGTCCGGATCCGAAACAATCGATCACACCCACGCCACGCGAGCGGGACCTGATGATGCTGATCGCACGCGGAATGCAGAACAAGAACATCGCGTACGAGCTCAAGATCTCGGAGAACACGGTCCGGGCGCATATCGGCAACATCATGCGCAAATACCGTCTCCAGAACCGAACCCAGATTGCGATCATCTTTGCCCTGCAGGCGGCGCCGCCATCGTTTCGCCGCCACCTGGCCAATGGCGGCCCCAATCCCGCGCCTGCCAAGGCGGTCGCGCAGAATACGCCGGTGCCGACGTCGCCGGATTGACCGCTCCGGCCACAATCCCTTGCGTCATCTCAGACGAAACACCCAAGTCCGGGGTCAACGGACCGGCGACAAAATATTTCTCTTTATTAGAATTCGGATTTTTGTTAGTAATTCCTCACTCCGGCCCAAGGAAGAGGGGCGTATCGCGATCGTCACGAACGCGGGCCGGACGGCGGTGGACGCAGGTCACATCGGCGCGAAGGGCTTCGGAGGGCGGGCAACCGTGAGCGAAGGCGTCGCGCACACGATCGGTGTGATCGGCGTACGGCAAAATCGTGTGGTCCTGGCGCCCGGGGTCTGTGCGCCAAGCGTTGCGGTGATATTGCGGCCCGACCGGGCACGTGTATCAGCCATCCGCAAGGCGACGGGGGCAATAGTGCATCGCTCCCCGGGGAGAGCGCGACATAAGCCGTAAAACCACTGCGCAGGGAAGGCCGGATGTTTTGGCTTCACCTGTATGCCGCTGTGCAATCTAGTTACCACAATCTCGCACAGTGGACCGCGGGTGCCAGCCGGCACCCGGTCTTCCCTGCGCCCTCTTTCATTTGAGGGTGAGACGACGAAGCAAAGCTCGGGCGAACACGCCGCGAGGATGCGAAGGTGCGTCTGCGATCCGGAATGCGAATGGAAGCGCGACGCTGCCACCCACAGATTCCGTCATTGCGAGCGCAGCGAAGCAATCCAGTCTGCCGCGGAAAGATTCTGGATTGCTTCGCTGCGCTCGCAATAACGATGCTGAAGCAGTTCCCTGCCGACACCGCGATCTCGTGCCCGGACGCAGCGCAGAGCGGGGTCCCTCCCCTTCTTTGCATGCCGCTCCGCTCTTGTAACAAAACCGTCATGCAGCGAAACTAAACGAAGCCGGGGGCCGCGGTTGGCGGCCAAGCTGTCTTCGCAGGGAGAGATTTTGATGCGCCGTTCACTGGTGTTGCTGTCAGCCGGACTGACAGTGCTGTCCGCCGGACTTTCGACCGGACCTGCCTCCGCCGAGAACAACACGCCCCGCAACCTGATCCTGTTCATTCCGGACGGTCTGCGGGCGCTGAAGGTCACACCGGAGACTGCACCGGCGATGGCCGAAATCCGCGACAAGGGCGTCAATTTCAAGAATTCGCACTCGCTGTTCCCGACCTTCACCATGGCCAACGGCTCGGCGATGTCGACCGGCCATTATCTCGGCGACACCGGCGTGTTCTCCAACACGATCTGGACCAACTACACCTCGGTGCCCGCCGGCGACACCGTCGTCCCCTTCATCGAGAATGACGCCGTGCTCGGCGACATCGACGAGCATTTCAAGGGCGATTATCTCAACGAGGACACAATCCTGAAATTGGCCCGGGACAAGGGCTACAGCACCGCCGCGCTCGGCAAGCACGGCCCGACCTATCAGTTCGACCACACCGACAAGCCCGAAAAGTCCGGCCTGCATTCGGTCGTGTTCGACGATGCGACCGGCGGCAAGAACGGCGTGGCGCTGTCGGACGAGGTCAAGGCCGCTCTCACCAAGGCCGGCCTGCCCCTCGCAACGCCGCCGCGCGGCGACAACTCCAAGGCGGGCGATGCCAAGACGCCCGGCACCACGGCGGCCAACATCGCGCAGCAGGCCTACTTCGCCGACGTCGCGGCCAAGGTCGTGCTGCCGATGTTCAAGGCCCGCAACAAGCCGTTCGTGCTGGTGTTCTGGTCGCGCGACCCAGACGGCAGTCAGCACAACACCGGCGACAGCCTCAACCAGATCATGCCCGGCATCAACGGGCCGACCTCGATGGCCGGCATCAAAAATGCCGACAATAACCTCGCCCAGCTCCGCAAGGCGCTGGACGAGCTCGGCCTTGCCGCCAACACCAATATCATGGTCCAGGCCGACCACGGCTTCTCGACCATCTCCAAGGAAAGCAAGACCAGCCCCTCGGCCAAGGTCAGCTATGACGACACGCCGAAGGACTTTTTGCCGATGGGCTTTCTGGCGCTCGACCTTGCCAAGGCGCTCGAGCTGCCGCTGTTCGATCCCAACGACAAGAATGCGAAGATCGAGGGCAACAAGCATCCGAAGGCCGGCAACGGCGTGCTCGGCAAGGATCCGGAAAAGCCCGATCTCGTCGTCGCCACCAATGGCGGCTCCGACCTGATCTATCTGCCGAACAAGGACAAGAAGCTGGCGGCCAGGACCATCAAGACGCTGCTCGAGCAGGACTACATCTCCGGCCTGTTCGTCGACGACTCGCTCGGCCGCTTCCCCGGCACCCTGCCGCTGTCGAGCATCAACCTGCGCGGCAAGGCGGCGACACCGACGCCGGCGATCGTCGTCAACTTCCGCTCCTATGCCAGCGATTGCGGCGAGGCGCCGACCAACTGCTCGGTGCAGGTCGCCGACACCGTGCTGCGCCAGGGCCAGGGAATGCATGGCAGCTTCAGCCGCGGAGACACCATGAACTTCATGGCCGCGATCGGTCCGGACTTCAAAGCCGGCTATGTCAGCGAGATTCCGGTCAGCAATGCCGATGTCGGCATGACCGCCGCCGAGCTCCTCGGCCTGCGCAGTTCGCAGAACGGCGGCCTCGTCGGCCGCGTGATGTCGGAGGCCCTGCCCAACGGCACCGTGCCGAAGGCGTACAGGGGGGTCGAGAAGTCGAAAAAGTCCGAGAACGGCCTGCAGACCGTGCTGAACTTCCAGCGCGTCGGCAGCCAGCGCTATTTCGACACTGCCGGTTTCCCGGGCCGCACGCTCGGCCTCGAGTTGGAGACCGGCAAACAAAAAACGGCGGGAAAATAACCCCGCCGTTCAAATGCGTCCTCGTGAGAGGCGCAGAATTTTACATGCCCAAAATCTTACATGCCGATGTCGAACACGTTCGGCAATTGGCCCGCCAGAGGCAGCGCGGTGGCGCCCAGGAAGGTCGCCACCATCGCCATCAGGCGACGGTTGTTCTGGCGCTTGCCGCGCATCTGGCCGGCGATCCACTCCAGCATTTCGCTGTTGACCTTGGAGGCATAGGACGGCGCCCAGCTCTCGATGTCGGACTCGGCCGACAGCGCCACGCTGCGCGGCGGCACCTTCAGGCCGGAGGCGCTGGCGGCATAATGGGCCACCGCCTTGGCGAGCAGGTCGTCGAAACGGCCACCATCGGTGCGCTCGGTTGCGGCTTCGTTGATCTCGAACAGCACTTCGGCCTCGGCGCGGCTGATCGGCTGGTCGTTGACGGCCGTGGCCGTCAGAATGCGGGCGCACCAGGCGGTATCATCGGCATCGAGCGAGCGGGAGAAATGCACCCTTCCCTTGGTGGTCGGGCCTTCGCCCGTGATCACGCCGTCGCGCACGATGGTCAGTGCATGGGCCGAGGTATCGCGGCAGGACGGTTCGAGGGACGGCGACTCAACAGACTTATGCGCAGCGGCAGACATAGTTCACTTCCAGATTTCTTCTGATCGGCCAGCATTTTCATGTCGGCGTAAAGGGGTGGTTAATGATTCGATACGGGGATCGCGACTTTTCTAGATGGTTGCCAATTGGTCGCTGTCAGGACCATTTCGGTTCTGGGAAGCGACGGGCGAGCGTGATGCGAGTCATAAAAGGCTTTCTCGGGGCAATCGCGCCCGTATAGCCCCGGTGGAGATGTTTCGCCGCAGGCGCGGCTGTAACAAAAAGGTGCTAGGAAATCAGGCCTTCAAAGAAGGAATTCACATTTTACTTGAAGCGGTTCAGTTAGCGTTCACTTGGGATCGTGGAGTCCCTATACTGGTCCTGACGATCAAAGATGAATTCGCAAGCAAATTCAATGGCATGAGGTAGAACCATGACACTTCCGATCGGCGCCACCGCCCCCGACTTCGAAGCCGAGACCACCGAAGGGAAGATCAAGTTCCACGACTGGATCGGCAATAGCTGGGCGCTGCTGTTCTCGCACCCCAAGGACTTCACGCCGGTTTGCACGACCGAGCTCGGCGCGCTCGCCAAGCTGAAGCCGGAATTCGACAAGCGCGGCGTCAAGCTGATGGGCCTCTCGGTCGATCCGGTCGACCGCCACGCCAAATGGTCGGAGGACATCAAGGAGACGCAAGGCGCGGCCCCGAACTATCCGATGATCGGCGACACCGATTACAACGTCTCGAAGCTCTACGGCATGCTGCCGGCCGCGATCTCGGGCGATCCCCTCACCCGCACCGCCGCTGACAACCAGACCGTCCGCAACGTCTTCATCATCGGGCCGGACAAGAAGATCAAGCTGGTGCTGGTCTATCCGATGACGACGGGCCGAAACTTCCAGGAGATCCTCCGCGTCATCGACTCGCTCCAGCTCACCGCCAAGCATCGCGTCGCAACGCCGGCCGACTGGTCGCAGGGTGACGACGTCATCATCGCCGGCTCGGTCTCCAACGACGAGGCCAAGACGATCTACCCGCAGGGCTGGAAGGAACCGAAGCCTTACATCCGGATCGTGCCGCAGCCGAAATAACCCAATTGTCATTCCGGGCGATGCGTCAGCATCACCCGGGATGACGATGTTGGCTCTTACGCCGCGCGCACGCGTTCGAGGAAGCCCTCGACCTCGGCCTTCAGGTGCAGGCTCTCGCCCGACAACGCCTGAGCGGAGGCAAACATCCGGCTGGACGTCTCACCCGTCTCGTTCGCACCCTCGGCGGCCTGACGGACGTTGACGGCGACGTCGGCCGTGCCCGATACCGCCGCGCGAACGCTGGCGACGATGTTGTGAGTCGCGCTCTTCTGCTGCTCGACCGCAGCCGAGATCGAGCCGGCGATGCCGCTGATGCGTTCGATGGTCTGGCTGATCGCCTTGATGGCGGCGACCGATTCCTCGGTCGCAAGCTGCATGCTGGCGATCTGGTTCGAGATCTCGTCGGTGGCCTTGGCCGTCTGGCCGGCCAGCGTCTTGACCTCCTGGGCCACCACCGCAAACCCGCGGCCGGCATCGCCCGCGCGCGCCGCCTCGATGGTCGCGTTCAGCGCCAGGAGGTTGGTCTGCTCGGCAATCGAGGTGATCAGCTTGACGACATCGCCGATGCGCGCGCCCGCCTCGGAGAGCTGCGCGATGCGCTGATCGGTCGCTTCGGCCTGCCGCACCGCCTCAGCGGAAATGACGTTCGATTCCTGAACCCGCCGGGTGATTTCGGAGATCGATTGAGACAGCTCGTCCGAGGCCGATGCCGCCGAACGCACGTGCTCGGAGGCGTTTTCGGAAGCTCCAGCCGACCGCGCCGAGAGATCGGCGGTGGAGCGCGCGGTATCGGTGAGCTGCCGCGCCGCCCGCTCGAATTCACCTGACGATGTCAGCACCTTGTCGAGAATGCCGCCGACGCCGCCGCGGAACTCTTCGACGAAATTGCGCAAGTCGGATTTGCGCTGCTCGGCGGCTGCAGCCGAAGCCGCCGCCTGCTCGCTGCGCATCCGCGCCCGCTCCTGCGAATTGCTCTTGAACACAGCGACCGTGCGGGCGATCTCGCCGATCTCGTCGGCGCGATCCTCGCAATCGATCTCGACGTCGCTTTGACCTTCGGCGAGCGCCGTCAGCGAGCGCGTGACCGAGGTGAGCGGCTTGGTGATACGGCGGACGACCAGCAAGGTCAGGACCAGCACCAGCAGCGCGGCGAGCCCGGCGGCGACCGCCATGCTTTCGATCGTGTGGGCCAGCATGCTCTCGAACTGGGCCATCGGGATGCCGACATAGAGGATGCCGGCGACTTTGCCGTTGGCGTCGGCGATCGGGAAATAGGCGGTCATGAAGGTCTTGCCGAACAGGGTCGCCGGGCCCTTGTAGGCTTCGCCGCGGCGCAGCAGCGCCTGCGCCGGATGATCGGCGGCAAGCTGGGTCCCCACGGCGCGGTCGCCATTTTCCTTCTTTACGTTGGTCGAGCGCCGCACGAACTGCCCGCTCGCATCGTCGAACACGAACAGGGTCGCGTTGCCGCCGACATAGGACACCGCGCGATCGACGATGGCGTGATCCCTAAAGTCCGGCATCTTGGGAATCTCGGCGCGCGCCACCGCGCCATCCTTCATGCTGATCTTCGCGTCGGGATTGGTCTCGGCAAAGGCCAGCGCCAGCGTGCGCAAGCTAACCTCGATATCGCGCAGCGCACGATCGTTGAACACGGAGCTGAGCGACCAATAGCCGGCCCCGACCACGAGCGCCGTATTCATGGCGATCAGCAGCACCGCGCAGAGGAGCGCCTTGGTGCCAAGTTTGAATTGCGGCAGAAACTTCGCCGTTGCTCGTCCGTACATGAATGGAATGACTCCTGTAATTCCTGCATATTCATGCAATCGGCTTACGGCCGCATTAACGCGGTTCCCGTCGCGACATGCTTTCCAAATCGTTAACGAGGACACCCCTGACCACGCCCAGAACTACGCTAAGGACCACGCCAAGCGCTCCGCCCATCATCGTCTGGTTTCGCGATGACCTTCGCCTGTCCGACCATCCCGCGCTCCACGCCGCCGCCAAGGCCGCCGCGAAGGGCGGCGCGTCGGTGATCTGCCTCTATGTGCTCGACGACGCGGCCGGGCGAGCGCCGGGCGCGGCGGCACGTTGGTGGCTGGCGCAGTCGCTGCGGGCGCTTGGCGCCGACATTGCCACCCGCGGCGGATCGCTGATCCTGCGCAGGGGGCCGGCGGCGCGGGTGATCGCAGAGGTGGTCCGCGAGAGCGGCGCCCACACTGTCTACTGGAATGGGATCGCACAGGCGCCGCATCAGGCGGTCGAGCGGCAGCTCGAAGCAGCGCTGGCGAAGATCGGCGTGGACTCGCAAAGTTCCCCCGGTGACCTGCTCGTGCCGCCGGCGGCAATCCGCAATAAGGAAGGCCGCGGCTTGCGCGTGTTCACGCCATTCTGGCGGCGCGTGCTGGCGCTCGGCGATCCGCCGAAGCCCCTTCCGGCACCCAAGGAGCTGCATCCTGCGCCGACGGTCGCCAGCGACGCGCTGGAGACCTGGAAGCTCGAGCCGGGCAAGCCCGATTGGGCCGGCGGCCTGCGCAAGACATGGACCCCGGGCGAAGCCTCCGCCCGCGCCCGCCTGCGCGACTTCCTCAAGCACACTGCATTCGGCTATGTCGGCGATCGCGACCGCCCGGACCGGGAGGGCACCTCACAGCTGTCACCGCATTTGAGGTTCGGTGAGCTCAGTCCACGCCAGGTCTGGTACGCCGCGCGGTTCGCCGCGGCAGAAAATCCCGCCACCGGACCCGGTGTCGAAAAATTCCTGAGCGAGCTCGGCTGGCGTGAGTTCTGCCGCCACCTGCTCCACGACCATCCCAACCTTGCCACCGAAAACCTGCAAGCGAACTTCGACAGCTTCCCATGGAAGCCCGACGCCAAGGCGCTCGCCGCCTGGCAGCGCGGCCGCACCGGCTATCCCATCGTCGACGCCGGCCTGCGCGAGCTTTGGCATACCGGCGTGATGCACAACCGGGTGCGAATGGTCGTCGCCTCATTCCTGGTCAAGCACCTCCTGATCGACTGGCGCGACGGCGAGAGCTGGTTCTGGGACACGCTGGTCGATGCGGATGCCGGCAGCAATCCCGCCAACTGGCAGTGGGTCGCCGGCTGCGGCGCCGACGCGGCGCCCTATTTCCGCGTGTTCAATCCGGTGCTGCAGGGCCAGAAGTTCGACCCGGATGGAACCTATGTGCGGCGCTGGGTGCCCGAGCTGAAAGACGTACCCGCCAAGCTGATCCACCAGCCCTGGCAGGCGACGCCGATCGAGCTTGCAAGCGCCGGCGTCACGCTCGGCAAGACCTATCCGCATCCGATTGTCGATCATGCCAAGGGACGAGAGCGCGCGCTCGCCGCCTACGCAAAGATCCGCAAAGGTTGAGCGTTGCTTTGACACAATTATGAAACCCGCTATCGTCATCGCTCCATGCAAACCGTGGGGGACGATATGGACGACGACAAGCCGATCACCGAACAGGCGATGGACACGATCACCGCCGCCGTAGAGACGACCAAGGACGCCGCTGTCAGCGCCGTCAAGCAGGTGAAGAAAGCCGCCAAGAAGGTCGCGAAGAAGGTAGCGCCGAAGAAGGCTTCCAAGAAGAAAGCCAAGAAGGCTGCGAAGAAAACCTCGAAGAAGGCGGCCAAGAAGACTTCGAAGAAAGCTGCAAAGAAGTCGTCGAAGAAGGCGGCCAAGAAAACTGCAAAGAAAACGGCAAAGAAGGCCACCAAGAAAGCTGCCAAGTCGAAAAAGAAGGCCAAGAAGGCCAAGCGCTGATCGCAAAGCCCAAGTCTCCGGGTGCGGACGCGCCCGGAGACGGCTCCAGCGATACCCTACCCTCGCCGTTTGGCTGCACGCCGGCCCGGATGATGCTCGCCTTGCGGATCGCGGAATTCGCTGCGATGACCGCGCCGGTCCTCGGCGTTGAAGCGCCGCCGCTTCTCGGGTGAGCCGAACTGCTTGATCAATCTCCTGCCGTTCACCTTCTTGATGACGTAGCCGCCCTCTGTCATCGAGAACGGCTCCTTGAGCGATCCCATGTGGTCGAACTTCGTGCCGCGGGGATGCTTGAAGGGTTCGAACCAGGAGGGATAGACGAAGTTCGACATCGGGAAGCCGTTGACGACGAAGGCGTCCTCTTCGACTGCATCGCAGACCTCGTAGGCATATTGGGTGTGCCGGGTCTTGTCGGCCCACAGATTGGCCATGGGGTCGAGCACCATCTCGAACAGCTCATGCGAGGCTGCCAGACTGACCGGGTCGTCCTCGGCCAGCGCCTTGAGGAAGATCTTCGAGATCGGCTGTCCCCGATGCGTCAATTCATGCCGCCCGAGGAAATTTTCGTGGGTCGCATCGTCGAAATAGACCAGCTGCCAGTCGGTGGGCTTCGGCTTGCGGGTGACGTCGAGATCGACGGGATAACCCCAGACCGGCAGGAAGTGCTCGTCATAGCATTTCTGCAGCGCGGCCGTGAGCCGCGCCATCATCCGCTCGCTCATCATCTCCTCTGCGTAATTGATGCAGGCAATCCGGACCGGCTTCAGGGATCTGGCGAGCAGTGCACGACGCGCCTTCTTCATGGAAATCACCGTGTGAAAGGGAGGCTGAAATGCCCCAAACCTAACACGAACGCACCCGCACGTCAGGGATGTATTCCGGGGATCCGGCCCGCCGGTCCTAGAAGCGTCGGTTGACCACGAACACCGCGGCCGCGCACATCACCATGCCCGCGATCGCCAGCGCATCGAGCTTCTCTCCGAACAGCAGATAAGCCATCAGCGCCGTCACGGCGGGCACCAGATAGAACAGGCTTGCAACAGAGGTGGCGGCGGCATGGCGGATCAGCCAGTACAGCAGCCCGATCGAACCGATCGAAAGCGCCACGGCGAGCCAGGCCAGCGCGAGCATGAACTCGCGTGTCCAGTGCACCACGCGGTCCTCGAACAGAAAGGCGCCGATCGCGAAGAAGATCGTGACGGATACGTACTGCACGAGATTGCCGGCGCGCCAGTCGATCTGGTTGCAGTAGCGGCGCTGATAGAGCGTGCCGAGCGTGATGCTGATCAGCGAGACCACGGAGGCAAGCCAGCCGAGCCCGGCTTCGCCGGTCATGGGACGGCCGTGCAGGATCAGCACCACGCCGCCGAGGCCAAGCACGAGCCCCGCCCATTGCACCGGTGTCACCTTCTCCCCGAGCCAGCGGTTGGCGATGGTCGAGGTCAGAATCGGCTGAAGGCCCGGAATGAGCGCGGAGAGCCCGGCCGGAATCGAGTGCGCGATCGCGATTGCGGTGCCGCCGAGATAGAAGCCATGGACGAGGATGCCGGCGACCGCGCTGTGCGCGATGCCGATACGGTCCGGCCATTTCGGTCGCGCAATCGCGACGATGATTGCCATCAGACCGACCACGAACGCCATGCGTATGGCGAGGTAGGTCAAGGGATCGGCATTGTTGACGACGTATTTGGTGCCGATGAAGCCGGTGCTCCAGAGCAGGACGAACAGGATCGGCGCGGCGCGGGCGGTCAGGGCTTCTTGATTATGGTTCATTGCCGCCCTCATTGCCCCACAGGGAGGCAATGCGGCAATGCGAATTTCGACCAATTTTGTCGGAGCGATGTTGCGCTGCGACGGAGCGACGGCTCAGCCGCTCACCATTCGTCCGGACAGGGATCGATGATCTTCCAGAGCTCGACGCCGTTCTTGATCTTTTTCATGTCGGTGGTGAGCCCGCCATTGCGGCGGATCCAGTCCTTCACCTTGTCGGGGTAATAGGCCATCAGGTCGGACGTCCCCTCCGCGCTGGTGACCTTGATGCCGAAGGTGAAGGCCTTGTCGTAGTAGGCTTGGTGGAAGCCGAGGCTGGCACGCGGCGTCACGCAGATCTTGTTCATCGGCACGATGCCGAGCACCAGGGTGCAGGCCGAGTTGCAGATGCCGTCGATGATGACGCGCTCGCCCTTCTCGCGGACGCGCTTGTACTTGGCCTTGTACTCCTCGACATAGCCGCCGTGGTCGCGGGTGATGTGCAGCTCCGCCCGCGCCGGCGAGGCGGCGACGACCGAGAGCAACAGCAGACCTAGAAGCGTGATGCGCATGGTGAGGTGACGGCGAAAGCCTTCAGGAATGGACCGGCCTATGGACCCCAAAAAGCCGGCAACAGGAATCTTATGCTAATTCTCTTTGGTCACACTTGTGTGGGGAATTCGTTAAGCATCTCGAAAAGGCCAAAAATGGGCAAGTCTGGACCACAGAACCGGCAATTCTGTCACACCCACCCGGGAATCTGCGGGATTGGCTACGATTTCCGGGCTTCGGACGGGTGTTCCGGCCGCCCGAACTGGCTATAAACAGCTGACCTATTCGTGCGGGTTCCGGAGATTCGAGATGAGCAAGTTGAAGCTTGTAGCCGCGATTGCAGCCCTGTCGGCCGCAATCCTTGCCCCTGGCCTCGCAGAGGCGCGTGGACATCACCGGTACCACCGCCATTACACGAACCCGTTGCCCTATCCGATCAGCTATCTGCACAATTACGGACCCGGCATGACGCCCGGGACGTTCGCCTTTTACGACGGTCCGTCGACCAACCATTGCTACCAGAGCGCAGCCGCCTATGTCGGCCAGGACCGCCGCCGCCACCCCTGCTACTGAGGGGCGCAGGCGTATTCTCTGCGGGGGCCGCTATTTGACGGCGCCCGACAGCAGCAATTGCTTCTCGATCTCGTAGACCGGCAGTTTGACGAGGTCCTTGCCGACCTCGCCCTGGAGTGCCTTGCGCACCACGTCCGAATAGTCGGCGCGGATCATCCCAAGCGCACGCGGCGAGGCCACCATGGTCAAGGCCGAGGTCTCGCCTGAGCTGACGGCGACATCGAGCCGTCCGGCCAGGCCGCGCAGGAAGGCGCGCTCGGCCTCGTCATGCCAATCAGTCTGCTCCACCGAGCTGCGCGTGCTGCCGGCCGCGCCATGGAGCCTGCCCGGAGCGTCGGTCCCTTGCGCACCGGTCGAGGGATTGGGCTGCTCGTGCACCTCCCTGGTGTGGAGGTTCGGAAACATCTCGTCGCCGAGGTTTTCCAGAATGAGCGCCTTGCGCCCGTCGCACACGACCAGCCAGTCACCCTTGTCGATTCTCATTTTGTCCATTTGCACAGCTCCAAAGCGACCTCGCGAGCCTGCTCTTCGATTGCTCGCAAGGCTGACCACGGCGGCAAGCTTAGAGACGAAGCCGCACCGGTGAATTGCGCGGGATCAAGGATGGCGGCAATGTCCTGCGGGGACGCAAACGCAAGCGCGGCATTGGTCAAGAGCTCGAACCTGGGATAGTTTCCCGGAGCCAAAGGTCAGGCCTGCGGCGGGCTGGCTGAAGACCTGTTCATCAGCATTACATTTCGGTCCCGCCACAATTTGATCAGAACAAACTTCGATATCCCTGTATTGCGTAAGCGGAGAAAGACATCATGAAGCTTAGAATTGGCCTCGTCGCCGCGTCCCTGTTGGGTGCGTTGGTCGCATCATCGGCGGCGTCCGCCATGCCCATCGCGCCTGCTCCTGCGACGCCGCAGGTCTCGGACGTCGAGCAGGTCCGCATGGTCTGTGACGCCTGGGGACGCTGTTTCTGGCGCCCGAACTACTATGGATACTACGGGCCGCGGCCCTACTATGGTCCCCGATATGCACCGCGCTTTTATGGTGGTCCTCGCTATTACGGACCACGCTACCGCCGCTGGTGATTTTAAGGGGGCCCTCCGGGGCCCCTTCGCTTTTGCGAGATCAAGGATGTTGATCTGGAGTCATTCCAAAACTGATCTAGATCAAAGACGAAATCCGCCACGCCGTCATTCTCCGACGATGGTCGATTTGATCGTTTTTCGATGTCCCCAGACCGGCATGAATGTGCAGACCCATCTCGAGAAGCAACAGAGACAGGAGGCGCAGAGCTTTGCCTCCTTCACCTGTCCCGCCTGCACGCGGCTGCACTTCATCGACCTCGCCTCCGGCCAGCCGATGACTCGAGACCGTTGACGACGACATCGATCTGCCGGGCTTCATGCGATGATGTCCGCAATACTACGGCCCGGAATCCGGTTTACTGAAGCGCGATGTTTCGCCATTGATGGCGATGTACTGACGTTCATTTGATTGTCACATTGCGGCAGCCGGCCACACGCATGTTGTTCGACGCCCTCGCCCCATCCTCCCTCGGCGCTTCAATTGATCGGCTTTGCCGACGTCGATGCGTTTCGGCCGATCGAGTCGATGGAGGATGCGAGAAGCATTCCGCTCGACGTCCAGAATTTCGCGGCGGCTCGCGCTGTCGTCTCCCTGCCCGGCTGCCGCATCGTCATGATGCGCTCGTTCGCGCGCATCCTCGACGCCGCCTATCGGATGCCCGGCGGGATGGTGATCCTGCCCATGACGGACGACCTTCAGGTCAATTCCAAGGGCATGGAGCTGGACGCGCGCTTCTTCATCGCGCTCCGCGGCAGCGATGAATGCCATTTCGTCGAGCGCCGGACCAATCATCATGCGATGATCATCTTCTCACCTGGCCTGAGTGACCGGGGCTGGTTCGATCAGGCGGACGATTTGCGGGCCTTTGGCGCGAACCGCCCCGCTTTGCTCCACATACGCCAGCTCCTGCTCGACATTCTGCGAACCGCGTCGGTGCAGCCGGCCCTGTTCGAAACGACCGAGGTCGCCGCCCATCTCCAGGAAGGTCTGCTGCTCGCGCTCGACGATCTGTTTCGCATCGATCCGCTCTCGGACCGGAGTGCCTCCGTCCAGGCGGAGCGGTCGATCAAACTCGTGCAGCGGATCGACGATTACGTCGCGGCACATCCGACTGCTCCGATCTATACAGCCGATCTCGCCGGCGAGTTCGGCGTCTCGATCCGGACGCTCGGCGGCGCCGTCAGCAAGGTGCGCGGCATGAGCTTGCACCAGTACATTCGCCTGAAAAAATTGTGGGCGACCCGGTCTCGCCTTCTCAAGGGCGGCGGCGCCACCGTCACCACATGCGCGCGCGCCCAGGGCTTTCACCATTTGGGGGAGTTTGCCGCAGCTTACCGCGCGACCTTCCACGAAGCGCCGTCCGACACGCTGGCACGGGGCCGGCAAGCCGGTCCGACGGCAGGCTGACCAGGCAGGCCGCTGCGGCGGTCGTTGTTGTGAGCGCCCTCTTCCAAACATATCCGGAATTGGCGCGCTCGGAGAGATTCGAACTCCCGACCCTCGGAATCGAAATCCGATCTTTTGTGAGCAATTTCAATTTGATATTTGCAAACCGGTCCAATTTCGACCGATTGAAATCGTTTATCTATTCGGCCGACTGCAAACCGATTTCGAAGGCTTCGCGCATCGCCATGGCCTGTTCGGCAAGTTCGAATTTGCCGCCGAGATAGTGCGCCTGCAAGATGCGCTCGACGTCCTTGAGGCTGTGGCCGGTGAACCCGGCGATCTGCGGCACCGTACAGCCGGCGAGCGCCAGGCGCGTCACAGCGGTGCCTCGCAGGTCGTTAAAGCGCGGCATGTCGTCAAGGTCGGTGCGGTCGGCCGCCTTGCCCCACGACGTCCGGAAACCGTCCTCTGTCCACTTCTGACCGCGAGTGTTGCGCAATATCGCGCCTTCGGCCTTTTCGGGCCGGCGCGCGTCGAGTTCAGCCTTGAGCACGGCGCCGACGGGCAACAGCACCCGAGCCTTTCGCTTGCCTTGGCGAAGCCGAATATACGTCCCGTCGTATTGCTGCCAGGTGAGCTTGATCAGGTCGCCTTGCCGCTGGCCGGTCCATAGAGCGAGGACCAGGGCGAACCACAATTCGTCCGACGCGACCGTGCGGAATGCCTTGATATGCCCCGCCTGCCATATGACCTCGGCGCGGTCGACGCTGTAGAGCTTGCCGCCGCGCTCGCAAACGTTCACGGAAATGGTGCCGCGGTCCTTGGCCACCGACAGCACCCGCGCGAGCACGCCCCATGCATAATCGGCCTGGCGATCGCCATTCGCCTCGGCGATCCGGTCGCGCCATTCCTTGAACCGGCCGCGAGTTTTAGGCTTCTCGACCAGCGACGCCGGCATGTCGCCGAACTCGGTTTCGATCCAATCGAGGAATCGCAGATAGTCCTTTTTGGTGCGCGCGGCCTTCTTGGTGAATTCGTTGGCGGCCTTGAAGGCAGCGACCAGCGAGAACAGCGTACCGCTGGCGGGCTTTTTTCGGTCCTCGTGGGCCTTTGCGTAGGCGGCAACGAGCAAAGGGTCGCCGACCTGCAGCGGCTTTCCGTCGGCGTCCTTGAGCAAGGGGCCGCCACGCCATGCGTAATAGTATTTCTGTTTTGTTCCGTCCGCGAGCGTCTTACTTGCGGTGGCCAACCCCGGCAGCAGTTTTGCGCGCCTCATACCTACGCTCCCAATCGTCCTCTGCCTCTTGGTTGGTGTCGGGCGCGATGGACGGTGCAACAATTCCGGACGCTTTGTCTAGCGCCAGGTCGATCGCTTTGCGGTCCCAGCGCCGGCCGACCACGGGTTTGGGCATGGTGCCGTCGGCGACCCACTTTGACCATGTTGCCGGCGTCACCGAGCAATAGGCGGCGGCTTCGGATCCGGACATGAGGCGGGGCGCGGGCGTGGTCATGCGAACTTGACCCGCTCGCGCGCGATGAATTCAGCAAGCTTTCCGGTGTGAACGAACCACTCTTTGCGAATATAGAGATCGGCGAAACGCTGGTGAAACTCGCGCTCTTGGCCGTAACTTCCTCGCATCAACAAGAGAATTCGAACGGGCACATAGCCCCGGTCCAATTCGGTGACACGGCGGCCGATGCTTTCCGTTACACCGATCTTGACCGCGTGATGATTGCCGACGAAATAGACGCATGGTCTCTCGTGGAATTCTCGATAGATATTTGCGTTGATCCGATCGGACAAAGTTCGCTTGTTTCCGATCCGCGGTACTTCACATCTGTCCGCGTCGGCCCCGGGGATAAATCCGGCCGCCTGGTCGAGCGTGATCAGGGCGTCGTCGGCGAACATTAGGCGGCAACCAATTGCGCCAAAAGGCGCCGTGCTTCGTATTCTGCGAGCAAGGCGGGCCGGAGCGCAGCCAGATCGATTACCTTGCGCGGCGACGCGGCGCCGATCCGCTCCTGACAAATGGCGAAATAACCGGGATCGCGCTCGATGCCGACGAAGCGGCGGCCGGAACGCATGGCGGCAACGCCGGTCGTGCCCGAGCCCATGCAATTGTCGAGTACGACGTCGCCGGGGTTCGTATAGGTCCGAATGAGATATTCCATCAGGGCGACCGGTTTTTGGGTCGGGTGGACGGGATTACCCTCGCTGCCGATGGGCAGAATCGACGTTGGGTAGTTTCCGAATTCCTGCAGCGCGTCGCGGTCGGATTTCCCGTAGTTCGTACCGTTGCCCTGGCCACCTTTCCGGATGGTGGGAACAAGTTTGCGGACCAATCCCTGCGGATTGTAGGTCGGTTGGCGGCGATAGAACACGAGCACGTTTTCGTGCGCTTTCATCGGCTGCAGCTTAGCGTTCAAGTGACCCGTTGCTCGGCTCTTTTGCCAAATCCACTCGTATTTCATGCTTTCGAGACACGACGCGCCGAGCAACTTATCGAATGGCGGTTGCGCCGTTAGAACCACGGCAGCGTTCGGTTTGGCGATCCGCCAATACTCTGTCCAGAGATTGTTAAGCGGGATCACCGAATCCCATTTGTTCTGCGTCGTTCCATATGGCAGATCACAAAGGATCAGGTCGACGCTCGCCGCAGGCAACGTCGCCATGACGTCGAGGCAATCGCCATTGAACAGCGCCGGGAAGTTCACGCCGCCCTCCCCTCGCGACCGCCCGCCACTTCCGGCGCCGGCCGCCGCAACAGATAGCCGCGGCCCCACACCGTTTCGATCAGATCCGGCGCGCCCGCCCGGGTGAGCTTCTTGCGGAGCTTGCAAATGAACACGTCGACGATTTTCAGCTCGGGCTCGTCGCGGCCGCCGTAGAGGTAATTCAAAACCTGTTCTTTGCTCTGCACCGCGCCGGCGCGCAGCGCGAACAGTTCGAGCAGATGGAATTCCTTGCCGGTGAAGTGGATATCGGAGCCGTGGACCGTTGCGGTGCGCGTGTCCAAATCGACCACTAGCGGGCCGATCTCGATGCGGCTCTGCGCGTGACCCTTCGAGCGGCGCACCAGGGCATTGATGCGCGCGATCAGTTCGTCCTTGTGAAACGGCTTGGTCATGTAGTCGTCGGCGCCGACGGCGAACGCGTGAACGATCTTGTCAATCCGCTTGTGTCCGGACACGACGATGATTGGCGCCTTGCACTTGCCGACGCGCAGCGCCTTCACGACCTTGTCCCACGGCTCGTCGAAGGTGTCGCCGAGCACAATGGCGTCGTAGTCATAGAGAATGCCGAGTTCTGCCGCTTCCTCGCCGTGGTCGACGCCATAGACGCGCAGCCCTTCGGATTTCAGCATGAGTTCGATCGACTGCAGAACCGCCTCGTCGCCGTCCGCTACCAGAATGTGCATTGCTCGGTCCCGCCTGATTTGCCTAACAGAACCTTACCTCTGCCTAATGTTTATTGTCAACATTAAATCGCAAGCGCATGAGAAATACACCACGCTTTCGCCGCCGCCAACGAATCCACAGTCGCAAGCGCGGTCGCGCCTGCACCGATCAGTCGCGGGTGCATGGCGAGTTGCGCGGGCGATAGCCGCCCCTTGCCGCCGGGCTCCTTGAGTTCGAGGCAATAAAACCGCTGATAAGCCAGGAAAACCAGATCGGGCACGCCGGCCTTGACCCCCGATTCCTTCAACCGCTTCGCTTCGCGCGGATCGCGATCGCCGCCGTTCGGCACATGGAAATAAACGACGTTCGGCGCAAGCGCCGGCGTCACGCGCGGTACGCCGTTGCGGTCGACATTGCCATCGAGCCAGAGCACGAGCGCGCGTTGCAGGTCGAATTCAGTTGGTTGGGGCATCATCTCACCACCAGCTTTTCCGCTTCGCGGATATACCAGGCATAATCAACCCGATTCCAATCAAAGTCCGACGCGCGGCAACAGTCGGCGACCAGATAGCCGGCTTGCAATCCCTGCTCGCGCGTCTCATATCGTGACTTGTTCGCCGTGTGAATCCGAGGATCGTGCGTACCCTCCGGAATCTCGCGCAGGACCGCATAATATAGCGAATCATCGATGCTGTTTTTGCGCTTGTAATGCCCCGCCGGCCCCTTTGGCGGCATCACCTTGCGCAGCGGCGCACCGTCCCGCACCATGTAGTAGCGCAAGGTTCGCTGCACCTCTGTCTCGCCGATGAACAGTTTGCAACTACGGTCGACCTTTTGCCGCAGCATGAACAGGAACGGGTCGTCGCAGTCATGAACGACCGTGGCGATATCCGCGCCGGTGGTCATGTGCTCGACAGCCGCCTTGGTCGCGATCAGTGCGGAAAAGTCCTTGTGCCAAGCGGGCGGGCTGGCGTTGGTGATGTCGTCGGGGAAGTTGACGGGATACCAGAACCGCCCCTTGAGTTTCAGTTTGCCCGATGTCGCGCGGGCGATGTAGTTGTTGACGTCGCCGATCCACATTTTGTCGTATTCGACGTCCTCGAGCACCAGGCGCGTATAAGCCGCCCAAGCGCGTTCGATCTCCTGCGCCGCCGGCAGCATGTCCCGACGAATGGTGTAGGTGATGCCGTCCGTGTTCGCCTGCAGGAGCCGCACCGTTGGCACCGACAACAACCACTCCGCCAGCATGCAGAGCATGAGTTGGCCGTTTATCGTAATCGCCATGGTGAACTTCGGGTCGTAGAAAATCGAATGCTCGTTGTTCGAGTTTCCATAGGTGCCATTGGCGGCCAGCTTGAACGCGTTCGACCGCGGCGTGCCTTTTTTGTATTTGGCGCGCTCGACCGGGAGCTGCGCATATTCGAAAACGAACCGTTCGCCAAGGTGCTCCGGATAGAGACGATTGACGATGGCAATCGCCGGGTACAGGCCGGCGACGTCGATATCGCGAATCATCGTCTCAGCGTCCGCGCGCACGACCTGCGACGGCACGCAGCCGTGAATGCCGCCCGTGCCGAAATGGAAGTCGAGCCCGCCGACCGTCGCGTGAACGTCCGAAAACACGCCCTTGGTCTTGAGTTTGCCGGTGACTTCGTCCTCGGTGATCGTTTGCGATCGCATCCACGTCAGGATGCGGGCGAACTCGGGATGCGAGAACCGGACGAACGGGAAAATGATGTCTGCCAGGGCGATCCGTTCCCGCCTGGTCTTGCGCGCCTCGCGGTAGCCGTTCTCCCGAGTGTAACAGAGTTCGTCACCGAGCCGCTGTTCGAGAATCTTCGAACCGATCTTTGAGTCCGACCAATTGAGCACGTCGCCGTCGAGAATGTCCTGCAATTCAATGCGGAACTTGATCGGGTCGAGGCTGATCAGTGCGAATTTTTTCGTCTCTTTGACGTCATGGCGATTGTACGGGATCAGAACGGTATCGACGTTCCTTGGCGCAATTGGCTCGTCGAACGGTAGCGGCATATCGAGGACAATTTCGGATCGCATGTTGACCTCAATCGCCTTGAGGCTGGTCATGCGGGCTTTGTTGTCGAAGTGCCACAGCTTCAACAGGTCAATCTGCGGAGCGAACCGGTCGCTTTCCCACACCATTTTGAAGTGGGTTCGGTCGCGGATTTGCTCCTGTGCTTTCTCGTAAATGTCCCAAGCGGTGCAGCCGGGGTTCTGCCAGATAAAGTGCAGCACGGGATAATCGAACGCGAGTCCGTTGAACGAAATCATGGGGGTGCGGTTTGCTTGCCAGTGATCGAACCAGGCTAACAACTCGCGCCGGTCGTCGCGGAACTCGCTGATCTCGAACGTCGCTTCCCAATCGCCAAAGAGCGGCTGAACGTGGATGCTGAACAGGTTTACAATGGTCTCGATATCGTAGACCACCGCGCGCTGCAGATCGTCGAGCGTGATCGGGATCCGGGGCGGTCTCGACCACTCACCCACGGCGCGGAATCTCCAAGACCGGAACGCCCGCGCGCCGCGCCTGGCGCTTCATGTCCTCGGTGCCATCGCCGCCCGGGAACGCCACGACGAACGTCGGTCGCCCTTGCCGCAGCATCTGCGCATTGCGCATCGGTCCTGCCGCGCGTCCTTGCTCCCAATCGGCGGGGAACGGTAGCACGGCCACATTGCGAGCATCTGCCCATTCCCCGGCGAGCGTATCGGCGCCGCGCGCGCAGCCCTGAATGACGCACTCGAACGCGCCCGTCTCGCGGTGGTAATGATCGAGCACCGCGAACAAATAGTCCGCGTCCGTGAAGTTCCGACCGCCGCAAACTAGGACGCGATAACCTGGCATTACGACTCCAAAAGGACACCAACGACCGCGGCGGCTCACAGGGCGGAGGGCATGCCCACACCGCGGCCGTTGGATTGGAATTCTAGGGGCGTGACAGCGAACCATCACGCCCCACCGGGCTACGCGGAACCTAGCGCCCGGGGATCGGAGGGAGACCCGCAGGAGCCATCGCCGGGGCTGGCGGAGGCGGCGGCGCTGCGGGAGCGAGCGGCGGGCTCGGGGGAGCTGCCACCGGAGCCGGTGCGGGTGGAGCAGCGTAAGTCGGAGCGGCGGGCGCTCCCGGCACTGGCGCCGGAGCCGCACCGGGCATCGGAGGCGGCGCGACTGTCTGGCCCTGCACGCCCATCCCGGGCAAGCCGCCGAACATCTGAGCCGCCGACCGCTGGCCGGACGAACCGATGCGTTCGCCTTCGCGCGTGAAACAGAAGCCGTCAAATCCGAAGTTCACCCCGAACGTCTCGTTCTGGTATGCCCAAGCGTGGATATTGGGAAAGCCCCAATCGCCGGATTTGTACTGCTCGACTCCGTTGATCGCTTTCGCAGGCAACTCGACGACCTGGCCGTTGACGACCTTGCAAATGCGCGGCCCCGGATCCAGAAAGTTTTCGGCCTCGATGATCCAGTAACCGTTGCGCCATGCGTTCTTTTTGGCGATTTCGTCGGCGGTCGGCGTCGGAACACCCGGCTTCGGCTTCGGAACGATCGGAACGTCGCCATCCTTGACGGAGAACTGCGCGCCTTGCGGCCAAACCCAATTGCCGGCGTTGTCGACGTTCGTCGGCCACATCTTCTTGGCCGCCTCGACAGCGAGACCCCACAGCCACATATAGTTGGCGCACTGGTGCGCGTCGCGGTTCAGCTTCGGAAACATGAACGTGCCGCTGTGGCGCGGGTTGGGCGTACCGTCCTTCTTGACGAAAACGATCCCGGCTGCGTTCTTGGTGCGCTTCTCATGGAAATAGGGATACGCGACTCGGACTTCGCTCGGGCTGTTCTGCGCGTCGCTGCGTTGGTTCTTGATGCGAGTAACGGGGGCGTTCATGACGTGATCTCCCTGTGCGATTTGTACAACTAGAATTTTGTTAACTTACAGCATCATTGTTCATTGTCAACATTGAATCGGTGCGCGTAGCGTCTTTTTATCGAGTGACGCAGCGTTTAGGTACTGGTCACGCCCGGCACGCTGGCGAACATCTCCTGCCCGCTCTGCCGTTTGAATCGCGGGCGTTTGTCACTCGCAAAGGCAAGTGCTGGACCACCGGGTGGCCGCGGCGCCATCGCGTTTACGACGTCCTCGGGAATACCTCGTTCAATCGCCTGTGCAGGCGTCGGAAGGTCCAAACCGTCAGGCCCCAACCGTTCCAGCACGAGCGCGCGCGCCGCAATCGGATCCTGCCAAGCCTTGTGCCTCTGTGTTTCAATGATTGCCAGGCCCTCTGGCTCACCTTTCGCCAGGGCGTCCTTGAGCCATGCTTTGTCGGCGTTCTTGAAGGCGTCCGTGATCGGCTTTTCACAAGCCTTGAACGCCGCGCGTTGTTCCGGGGTCACGTCCTTGGGCGACATCAGGCCAGCGACGAGCGCGCCGACATTCGCCAGGATATCGCGTGATGCGTGACACGATCCGAACAACGGGCAGTAAGTACACTGCTCGCCCGCAACAAACTTCTTTTCGCGCACCGGAATGAGCGCGATTTCCGACGCCCACGCGTGGACCGACTCGGCTGATCGAACGTCCTGCTTGACGCGCGGCCCTGGTCGGAAATCATTCTCCTGGCAAATGACGTTGCGAAACCACTTCACCGGCAGATTGTAGGTGAACATTCCCGCGACGTCATAAATCCAGACCTGTTCGGCGTCGGGGTCGACACCGACAAAACCGTCTTTCAAATCGAGCGTGGTCAGCGTCGCCGAGTCGTCGTGCCAATGTTGGAAATCGGGCTTGCCCCAAATGTTCTCGGTCAGGGCGACGCGTCGTTCCACCCAAATGCGGCCTGGCGGGAGCTGGCGGACGTAATTGATTGCCCGCGCTATGCCGAAGGCGGACGGATGGTCCGGATCCACAGGCGCAATCGGCATTGTCGCGGGGTTAACGAATTCGCCATTGAGCGAACCGATGCAGCGCTCAAATTCCGAATGCGCTGCCGTTCCTTTCGCCGCCGCCTCGCCTTCCTCTGCGGGCGGCAACCTTGCTATCGCCTCTGCGCTCGCCGTGCAGATTGTCCAACGGTGCGCGCTGCTCGGCGCGTAGACGGCATGTGCCGCGTTCGGGTCGGTGTGAATGGTCATGACGATTCCCTGTTTTGCCGCGTCCGCTCCAAATCGACCCACTGCCGCCGCTCGAAACTTTCGAGATAGGCGAGTTGGATCGGATCGGTCGCCTTCGCCTTGTTTTGGCGAATTTCGTCGAGATTGGAAATTCGATGGCCCGCCGGTGTATCAGCGCCGATCGCGCTCCGCATCTTGAGCAGCCTGGCGATCGTCTTGGCCTGGTTGAGTTTGACCTTTGAGCGGGTAAAGTCGTGGTTCATTTGCTCTTTCCATGGTTCGACGACAATGCGTATGAGGCATCGTCTTTGTCTTCGGTATCGTTGAGGGCGCCAGCGGCCATCCTTGAGAAGGGAACGCCGAGCGCTCGGGCGAGTCCGTAGACTGTCCAAACCGTGGGGTTTACGGCTCGCCCTTGCTCAAGCTCCCACATGTGGGATTTGGTGATGCCCGCCCGGTCAGCCACCGCCTGCAAGGAGAGATTGAGCTTCGCTCTTTCCTCTTTGAGGATGGCCTTCATTGAATAGCGCGCGGTGTCGTGGACCAACATAGAGGCGTCGGCCAGCGCTTGCATGACCTCCGTCTCTAGCTGAATCAGAGCGCGCGCCACGCGCCCGCCGGGATGCATCACCTCACCCATCAGGAGGTCAGCTCCTTGACAACCCACATCACGGACTGCTCCAGCGAGGTCATCGCAAGCGACGAATAGCGGCCGGTCTTGACGCGGGAGAACACTTCCTCCAGCTCGGCTGCCTTGTTCTTGATCTCGTCGTGGAGCGCCTTTTCGTCGTCGCTCAGCGCCCGGTACTTCGGCCGGAAGCGGCTCACAAGGATGGCAGTGTCGGCCTGCCTGCCGTCTGGGTTACCTTCGTAGACGTGTGCCATGGATTCCTCCGTTTGGCGGTGGGTGGTTCACTTTCACTTATTTGAGGAAACCGACAGAGCGGATTCCGCTTGCTGCTGATTAAGATAAGTCCCCTAGGCATCCTGACCATTGAGTCCGGACTTAGCGGGTTCATTCCCGTGCCCTGCGTCATTGCTGCCTAGGGGGCAAATTCTGAGTAACGTGAGGCTCGTTGGCGAAGTGCTTGCGGATGCAGTCGCGGTGGAACGGTGCTTGGCAATCGGCGCACCTGAAAACCTGTGTTTGGTAGCTGATCTGCTCTCCGCAGAACCGACATGCCGGGACGGTGGACGTCCTTAAACTGTGGATCTCGGTTTCCATGTGCTGCATCTGGCGACGAAGGCTGCTGATCTGCTGCCGCGTCTCATAATTGGGGTCGCTAAAGCCGGCCATCGTCTCACCTTCCCTTAATGCGCCATGAGTGTGATGTTCGTCATGCCCGTTGATCTGAAGGGACCGCTGGCGAGACAGGCTCGGTCATCGGCCATTTCCCCTTCGACCGATTGCGCCCCGCCCATTTTCCAAAATCGCTACAGTTGACTTGGACAAGGTACTCGACGCCGCCGCCGGTCAATGAGCGCTGAGAGAGCGCCCCGGCCAGTACGCATTCATCAAGCGCGGCCTTCGCTCTTACAGTCGGCCTGGACTCTTTCATGCCAAAGGTAAGGGTGGTCTTGCCAGGAATGCCGAGAACCCCGAAGCACCCACCAAGGAGGATCTTCGCGTCGTCGCTGAGTGTCTTCAGCATCTCGGCGGTATTGATGCCTTGGCTTTTCACTTGGGCGTTCCTCCCACAACAACGCCGTAGGCCAAGCAGCCGAAGCGCGTGTCGTCGTCGGTCACACCGCGCTTGAACGGCTCAGTCTTGCCGTCGATGCAGGTGAGAGGCGTCCCTTCTGGAATATGAGCGTACCACTCGCCCGGAAGCAGCCAGAGCGATTCCCCTTTGGCGTCGGGCTCATCCCACGGACAGCATCCGATTGCCTTCAGCGTCTCCGTTGGCAGCTTGTGCAGGTCGGCCCAATTGATCTGCGGGAGGGACGGGATAAGGCCGTCCGTCCGAGTGAACTGAGGGGTGATGATCTCGATCGCCTCCCCAGGCGCGGCGCCGATCGCTTCTCGGAACTGCTCGGCAAAATCTGGATCATTCGCGTCAAGAATCACGTCACACTTATCGATAAGGTCTTTCATTTGCAGTTCCCCTGTTGCGAAGCCAACGGTTATGAGCCTATCTCGACCACGGGCGACGCCGGGAGCTTGGTCTCCGGGTCATAGGGGAATTTGCCATCCCAGGCCGGATTGTTGAGGTCGTGAATGGTCAGCTTGCCTTCGCCGGCAGCAGCCGACAGGTGGCCTTCTGCGTCGCGCCAGTCCTTGAAGACGCTACTGTAGCGCTTGTTCTGAAGCATGATCCCGTCGTCCATCGGGTCGAACCATTCGCTGTCGGCTCCCGTGAGCGGCCCCAGGGGCTGGCCGGCGATGAGGCGCTGCAAGACCGGAGCGACCGCGTGCACCGCCCCGCCGCTGTCCCACTGGTCGAAGAACTTCTCCATGATCTCAATCATCACGGCGGAATCCTCCGCTCCGAAGTTGATGGCGGCGAGTTCGGTCTTAGCTTGCTCGATAATGCTCATTTCGTTTCTCCTGTTGAATGTTGTGGGCGCGAAACCGGGCATGAGGCCCAGCCGCCGTTCGGCGAGAACAGGCCTTCACCGTAGGCCACGACGCCGTTTGCGGTACACCACGCCATATGACCATCGCGAGCTCGGCCCCACGACATACGATAGAGGCGCGAGTGATCGTTGCAGATGCCGATGATCCAGGTGCCATCCTTCGGGGCCGTCTCGATCGGCTGCCACACGCCAGATGTCTGCGGTTCAGCTCTGAGGCGGTCGATCTCGGCCTTGGCCGCGCGCAGGTCGCCGTCCATCTGGCTGTACGGGAGGTAATTCCCGAACTGGTCAAAGTCGCCGCTGTGCTTCTCCCAGAACTCGCTGTATTCGGAAGCCGCAGCGGAGGCGCTTTCAAATTGCGCCTTCCAACGCTCAGCCAGATCCGCGTGATAATCGCGATCTTTCCGAGCGCGGTCCAATTCATTGCGGATCGCAATTGCGGCCTTCCCAGCCTCCTCTAGTTGCTCATCCACAGTGGCGGCAGAACAGGGCAAGTGAGTCAGAGCGGCATCAGCCTTTGCTAGTGCCTGCAAGATGCGCTCGTTCGCAGGGGAATCCCTCTCGACAACCATTCCCCATGCGGCGCCTGGGTCAATGGCTTTGGCGACATCAAGTCTCGTCGTCTCGACCGGAGCGGCCGGCGGCTGGGCGGGACGAGAGTTGAGGTAGAGTTGAGCGCGATCGCAGGCATCCGACAGCGGATCGCCCTCCCAATCCTTCGGCATCATGCTGCGGAAATCCTGCTCCGCCTCGATGATCTCTTGGAGAATGTCTCGCAAATCGCCGCGCTCTGGCACGGATTGGGCAACATTGGTTATGACAAGGCTGTTGAGCAATTCGCAAACTTGCTCGATGCTATCTTCGAACGGCGGCTCTCCGTCCGTGGTAACGTGCTTCCCGGTCACGCGGTCATGTATCATCCCATGGTGGATAAAGAAGCGCGGCTCTGCGGCAGTAGTGAAAGTGTGATCGGTCATCGGCATTCCTCTCCGGCCTCTGCTGTGCAGAGGAGGCATTCTCCATTCGCGCCAATGGGACCGCCCAAGTTCTTGCAAGTCGGCATATCGTCCTCCCGTGCGACAGGGCAGATGCATCCCCATCCGGATCGGTTGCAGTTTGGACATTCGGAAATTTTGCTCATGGTCTGCCGCCTGGGTAAGCCGCACTTCCACTCTCAGCGGAGCATGAAAAGTGTGAATTGGTCATCGTTACCTCACGTTCCGCATACGCGGCGAACGATCGCTCTGCCTCGGGAGCGGGCCGGTGTTGTTGATCACACCCCAAAAGACGGCGGCCAAAATGACAAGCAGGAGAAAATTACTCACGCGCCCATCCTCCCCTTGCCGCCGATCACGCAACCCCACTTCGCCAGGCGATACCCGCGCGCCGTGTAGCCGTTTTCTTCCATCCACTTCGGAAGCACTTGCAGGGCCATGGCGCCGCCGCATTGCATCAGCGTCGCTTCCTGCGTGACGGTGCGCTCGATGCAGTTCTGGCTAGAGGCGACGAGGCAAAGGGTAACGATTACACTCACGAGCATGTCGGGGCTCCTGTATCCGAGGCGCCCTATCGCGCCCCGGTCCCTTTCGTTCTTTTCGATCAGGCGACCTGCAGCCCCGTGGCGACCGACGCGAGCTTGTCGTCGGGCATCAGGCGGATGGCGGCGATCGTCTCGTCGAACGTCGCGGTCGGCGTCACGATCGCGTAGCCGGGGCCGGCGAGCCAATCGACGAGCGCTTTCTTGGTCGCATCGTCCGCGGCGCGCGCCTCGAGGTTGGCAATCACCTTGCCGGCCAGGATGCCGGACGGCGGCACTACCGGAGCGGCGGGAGCCGGCGGCGGTGCAGGAGGCGCGGGCGGAGCTGCGGGCGTGGCGGGGTCGCGTCGCAGATACTCGGGCACTCCGCCGTTCGCCGCCGCATTCTGCGCGACCAGATCGGGTGCGGGCGCCGCAGGCGCGGCAGGAGCACCGGGGATCGGCGCGGGCGGCGGTGCGACAGCGGTCGCGGGATCGGCACCCTTGGGCTTCGGCCCGCGCTTCTTGCCGGTGGTGGCGCCCTGCTCCGTTTCGGTGGTCTCGACGGTGCCCGTGGAAAGCGCGGTGCTGTCCGAAAGACCTTTGACGACGATTTCCATATCGTCGCCGAAAATCTTGGTCAGAACGGTGCCTTTCTCGCCGATGTAGCCGGCCAATTCTTCGAGCGAGCCAAATTCCATCTCGGCTTCGATGGATGCCCGCTTAAATGTGGACTTCAAGGACATTCGGATTTCCCGTGTTTGAGTGTTGCAACGGTGGGCACAATAAACACGGACTGTTCATTGTCAACATAAATATGACGGGTCGCGTAACCAAAGTGCGATTCGATTCGTTCCTATCGTCTTATGTAGATTGTCAACAAAAAACTGATTGACACCAATAAACATTAGTGGAAGGTTGCAGTCGTTAGGACTAAAGGAGAGTTTTAGAGATGCCCAAGCGCAAGCCGCTTCGCGACATGGAAGAGTCGGTGTTTACCGAAGCAACCCTGGCCGCAATGGCGAAAGACCTAAAGAGCAGACGCCTCGTGCTCGACCGCACGACCGTCTCGGACGATCTGGTGGTCGGCCTGCGAGCCCTTATCACCAAGGACGGCAATGTCACATACCATGCGTCCTATCATTTGGGCGATACGCGACCGCTGTTGAAACTCGGCGTCATGGATCCGAAGGCGCCCGACTACATCAGCCTGGACGACGCGCGCCAACTGACCAAGACAATCAAGGCGCTGGCCGACAAGGGAATCGACCCGCAAGAGGGCCTTCACAAAAGACTCGTGCGAGAATTATTGCGCGACGGAGTCGACTGGAAATTGGACAAGGTCACGTCGAAGAAACGTTAGCATCGCGCGCCGCCCGAGCAGCACGTATTCCGGCACTGATTCTTGCCCTAGCCTCCGGAGATCGCTTCATCCCCCGATGAGCAGCGGCTACTTTCTTGTGTGATTCTGGATCACGAGGGCGCACCTTATGGGCAGCGCTCATTTTGGCGCGCGTTTGTGCGTTCGCTTTTGTTCCCAAACGAGCCCGGCGTATCTTTTCTTTAGCTTCGTCCGAAAGCTTAGGTCCGGGTATGCCTCTCTTGGCAAGACGAGCCAGTCGATTCCGCTCGCTAGTTTTCATCGTTTCGCTACGCTTGCGACGAGTCTCCTCTGATGGAATGCAGCCTGCCGCACCCTGACCTCCGACAGTCACATTGACGCATTGCGGGTTCACCTTCTTTAAGATGCGGATCCACAGTTTCTCTGCTTCCGCCCAATTTTCAGTATGAGGAACCGTTACCTTAATTTCGGTTCTAACGAACCCGTTGCACTCGGCAATGCGAATGGCGATCGGCCGATGTGGATGTCGACGGGAGTCCCGTCCACAGTGGTCTGCGAGTCGAGTCTCGACATCGAAAACCGTCTTGCCGCAATAGAAGGGCTTTCCTTTAGGCCAACACCAGTTGGCGACGACTTCCGGTCGCGTGTCGTAGACCCAATAAATAAAGGTAAAACGATCGTTCTTGCGGCGGGGCATAGGGAGCGACACTACATTTAGCGGTGTCGCACGTCAACGTTTTTGTTGACAATTTACATTCGGGCGCATAGTGTAGCGCCTCCATGCAACCCCCTCCCTGCCCTGTTCCGTTGCCGCCCGCCGAGCCCACGCGCTGCGCATGTGGCCGACTTGAGCGCGACAATCGCGGCCCCTGCGCGCTCGGCGCAACGCATGCCGTGCGGTTACCAGTCTGCCCGGTGCCCTTGCCATGACCAATCCCGTGCAGACCGATCCCCTCGACTATTATGCGCGCCATGCCTGCGCCCTGTTCCCGCTGCCGGCCGGCTCCAAGATCCCCGGCCCCGCGTCGTTCTGGCCGTCCCCCACCGAGCCCGACGCAGCCGGCAGCTTCAAGCGCCACCATTCCAGCGATCCCGCGCAATGGGCGGCGTGGCGCGCCGAGCACCCCGATTGCAACTTTGGCTTGGTCGCGTTCGCCTCGCGCCTGATCGTGGTGGACATCGATACCAAGGTCGGCCGCGACGAGGCTTGGGCGTTGTGGTGTCAGCTCGCCGCCGATTGGCAACTCCCAACCGTCCCGATGCCGCAGGTTTCGTCACCCTCGGGCGGTTGGCACGTTCTTTTCGCCATCCCCGCCGATCTCGACCCGGCCACGCTGCGCCAGCCCGACGCGATCAAATCGCATATCAACGTCCGCTGTATCGGGTACGTGGTCGCCGCCGGCAGCACGTTCGAGGGTCGGCCCTATACGCTTCTCACCGATATGCCGCCCTACCCCGCGCCCGCTGCCCTGATCGAACATTGCACCAGGCGCCCCGCGCCGCCGCGCGCCACGGCCACACCGCCCGGGTCGCTGGATCCCGTCGCTACAGCCGGCCTCCTGAAATGGCTCACCGAGCACGGCGCGTTCGAGGACTACGAGTCGTGGTTCCAAGTCGGAATGGCGCTCAAAATCGAATTTGGCGACGCCGGATTTCCCCTGTGGGAGCTTTGCCACGACCAGACCGTCACGCCCGACACCGCCGCGAGCAAGTGGGAATCGTTCGCCACCGAGCCCGACGCGCATTCCGTCACCCTGCTCTCGTTCCTGTCGCGCGCACACAAGCTCGGCTGGAAAGGTTCGATCGGTCGCAGCACGCAGGCCATGTTCGGCGATGTCGTGTCGCAGATGGCCGCGGCCGCTGGTGCAACCACCCATAGCGCTACGGCGTCCCTGGTCGGCAATACGCAACAGCTCATCGCTGCACTCGGGCAACCGATCCTCGACCACTTCCTGAACGGCACGAGCGATGCCCCGTCCGTTCCGATGACGCTCGATTTCCCGCGCCTGCCTACCGACAATCCCGACGTCGCGGCGCATCCCCTCTACGAACTGATGCAAGCGGCGATCGCGCGCATCGTTGCCCTGGCGGAGACCCCGAAAGCATTCCGGCAACAGCGCGTCTTGAACGTCTTGGGCGTCCTCGGCGCCATGCACCCGGCCACGGCGCAGAACCTGCAGTTGCGATTGGTCGCGATGCCGAACGTCGTCCTGACCGGGTTCAAGGATGCGGTCGAGGCGTTTGAGCGCAAGGTGCAAGCGGAGACCCGCACCGCCGCCGGTTTCACGCTGAACAACAAAGGTCAGCCGGACCCGCAGAACAGCGACAACGTGCGGGTTTACTTTCGGCAGCGCAAAGCGCAGTTCCGTCACAACGTCCTGCTCGACCAAACCGAGATATCGAACGACGGCGCACCGTGGGAACCGCTCACCGACGCGCTGTTCGACTTCCTCTTGGTCGAGGCGGAATCGGGCATTTATAATTTTCACCCGTCGAAAGAGGCGTTCCGCCGCGGCATTAGCGTGGCGTCGGCCGAGGGCGGCCTGTTCGACCCGATCCGGCAGCGCATTGACGAATTGGCCACGCGCTGGGACGGCCTGCCCCGGTTGAACACTTGGCTTTCGGCCTGTGTCGGCGTGCCGACGGATGACTATCACCGCGCCGTGGGTCGGAACCTGATTGGGGGCCTGGTCAAGCGCGCTCGGAAGCCCGGCTGCGACCAGGCAGAGACGGTCATTTTCATCAGCCCCACGCAAGGCACCGGCAAGTCGACGCTGTGCAAAATCCTCGCGCTCGACCCCAATTGGTACACCGACTCGTTCAAGCTCGGCGGGACGCAGCAAAACAGCCTGCCCCAGCTCGCAAGCAAATGGGTTGTCGAGTTGTCCGAACTGTCGGGCATGAACAAATCGGACGTCGAGGACGTGAAGCATTTCATGACCATCAACGTCGACGAATACGTGAAAAAATATCAAGCCTACCCGACGAGACAACCGCGACGCTGCGTGTTCATCGGCACCAGCAACGATAAGCAGCCTCTCGTCGACACAACGGGCAATCGGCGCTTTCTGCCCGTTCATGTGCGCGGCGAAGTCAATCTGGAATGGCTGCGACGCAATGTCGAACAGTTGATCGGCGAAGCCGCAGCGTTAGAGGCGGCCGGCGAATCGTTCGCCATTCCGCGGGAGGTTTGGGACATCGCGGCTCGCCATCAGGAAGCCGCACGCGCCATGGGACCGCTCGAGGAATCCTGTCACGATTGGTTCGATCGCGACGGCAGTTTCTATATTCATGCCTGTGACATCCGCGCCGCGCTCAAACTGGCCGGCATGCCTCCCACGTCTCGCTATGGCGGCTTCCTTGAGCGCCTGGGCTGGCGGGACGTCTCGCCCCGCATCAACGGCAAGCGAACTCGCGTGTGGATCCGGCACAACGGCGACAACCTGGCCGAATGCACCGTGCTCGAACCGGTCATGTCGTCGAACGGCAGGGTCGAAATGCGGCCGCAATTGCGCGGGCCGCTTCCCCCGCCGCCGATACCGGGGCGTTAAAATAATCGCACTGTACTTCAAATTTATGTTGACAATAAACATATGACGCCCTAAGTTTGCTTCATCAGAACGGAGCAAGCGAATGCAGATTTTCACCAACAAGGCGGTCACGAACTCCAAGGGTGTCAAGTTTGCTCCGGCGAAGGCCGACGTTCGCCCGGCTGGTTACGCTGACCGCAAGGATTACGCCGTGTTCAAGCTCTGCGCCAACTACGACGGCAAGGTGCGCGGCGGCATGTCCTATACCTGGCGCTATATCGCCAAGGATCTGAGCCTCGACGAGTGCAAAGCACTCCTGGCCAAGAAAGCGGCGGCCTAGCGCCGCCTACCTCTCAACCTCTCATCAACACGGAGCGAACAGATGCAAATCGTCGAGACCTACAGCCAGCACTATTACGACTTCTGCAACACCCCGATCCACAAACGCCCGATGGCGTGGCAGCGCGCCCGCCTTGCCGACCTCGAGCGTGATCTTGAGATTGGCGACAACGGCAACGGCCTGCACGCATCTCCCGATGCTTATTATGATCGAAAGGACCGGCTGCGGAAGTTCCGCGCTAAGATGGCGAACACGACCGAGAACAAGATCGACCCAATGGGGTTCTGGTTCGGTCGGATGTCAAACTAGGGGCGCTTCGGCGCCCTTTTCTTTTGCCCACTACTGAGCCAGACGCTGCACTCGAGCGTTTCCCGCCCCGTCGGTCGCGCACAGATAGACCCACGTCGCGTTCTGGCCGGCGGCCGACCAATCGACCTCGACGCGCACGAAGCCCGCCGGAGCACCCGCGGCAGGGCTCGCCCTACTCTTTCCAATCTTCATCCCTTGGACCTTGGGCAACGTGTCCGCGGCCTTAAGCACGCAGGCTTGTTCGGCCGGTGTGGCGGCGATCGCGGGTGCAGTGATGCAGAGCGCCACAATGGTAATTGCTATGGTTCGCATAGTCGCATTCTAGCCCGAGCGCAGGCGGAGGCTAGTGCAACATTTAGTTGACAGTCTATTATTACCCTGGTCTTATTAGAGGCGATTGGGCCGCTTCGGACTGAACAAATCAGTTGAATGTAAATTGCTCTTACATCGAAACGGTATTCTGGTGTAGGAAGTGGAACGCTTGGAACGCGTGGAACGCATGGAACGCTAGATTCCCATGGAGTCTCCGCCGCTCTAAAATGGAACCCGCTATGGTTACTATTTAATTAATACCGGGTAATAATACATTCCTCTCTCGGCAATACGGTTACATAAAATAGAGTCTAAGCGTTCCAAGCGTTCCAGAGAGGCTTAAAGCCTTGGAAAATCGCAACATTTTTTGGAACGCTTAGCCCAAAACATGCCGTTCCAGATGCGTTCCAAGCGTTCCACCCGAATAACCTCACAATTATGTTGACAATGAACATCCGATGCTTATTGTGAGCGTATCGAAACGGAGCGAATGGCAATGACAACCCTTCTCCCTTATCGCGCAGAAGTCCGCGGCCTCCACACTTTCGAAACCGTCAAGCGGGACGTTGAGAGCAACGAAAATCCGCGTGCTCGGGCATTCTTCATGCTGAGTTACTTTCGCCTGACGGACGACGCTCGCGCCTATTTGCAGCAGTACATTTCGAAAGGGACGCAGTCATGAGAGACACCCTCGACTTTGCCGTGATCCTGAAGCACGAGACCGAACGGGCGTATCTCGTCGACATCGGCGAGCCGAACCCGATCTGGCTCCCGAAGTCCGAATGCAAATATCACGACGATGGTAAGGGCGGTATCATCACCCTGCCCTATTGGCTCGCGCGAGAGAAAGGGTTGATCTGATGCCCCTTACCCTTCGGCATATCCGCCTCCTGCACCTCGACGGCCGCCCATGGGCATCGGCCGGGTTCGCCGGCGGCGATCCTGGCGCGGCTTGGGGCTGGGTGTGCGAGACCGTGGCGCTCGAGCACGGGGTCGATGAGGACGACGTGCATTGCGAGGAATCGGACGACGGCGACCTGATCACTGTGCAGGGCGTGGCCGTCTACAAACTTTTCTAATTAATGTTGACAATCAACAAACGGTGTTTACAGTGCGAGACAGGGCGCAGCACCGACCGATGGCATTCGGTCTAGAAGCCCTCAACACGGTGACGGCCGGGACTGTAGGCGCGTTCACCTCCGGAGAATTGCACATGCTCAAGCGCCAGGCTGACTATCAGATGCGGAAGCCGCAGGAACAGCGCTACACGCGGGCTCAGTGGCAGCGGATCAAGCGCGAGCACCACGCGCAGAACCACCGAGTCGCGAGCCTGGCCGGCGGCGGCGCCCGTGAAGTGGCGCGGCGCGCTCGCCAGATCGCGGCTCACTGAGATGCAGTCGATCGCCCTCGAACCCGGAATGCGCGTGCGGTGTGTGGATGCAAAGGGCGCGCTGTTCCTTGACGTGGGGCGCACCTACACCGTTCTATGGAACGCAGGCGACAACATCTTCGTGACCGGCGGAAAGACACAGGCCGGTATGGGTCGATACGCCACGCGCCGTTTCAAGCCGATCATTCGCGTCAAGGCTCCGAGCCGTCGCACCATAGAGGTTCGGCTGTTCGCCTCTCCCGATCCCGATGTTATCGCTGCGATCAAGCGTGAACTGGTGCAGTCCCGTCGACTTGGCCACATTTTCGCGGGCGCGGGTCGATGACCAATTATCCCCGCTTCGTCCGCTGCAAAGACAACACGTTGGTGCGCAACCTGCTCACCGTCGGCGAAGTCTACGAATGTAGCGGCGAGCAGGACCACAACTATTTCGTCGCCGGCAAATGGCTGACCAAAGGCCGGTTCGAGCCCGCGACGTCGGCGGACTGGACGGCGCAGAGGGACGCGCGGACATGAGCGACCTTCAATATACCGGCGACCTGGCCCGCATCGCTGCAATGGTGCAGATCCGCCCGAACATGCAATACACCGCCGCGCTGAACGTCGAACGCGCCCGCAGTTTCATGGAAACGCACCTTGGCTGCACGGCCCGCGAAGTCGCTTACGCGCTCGGCGTGTCCGATGACCGCGCGCGGCGCCTGGTGCGCAGGATCCGAGCCGAATGGGTGGGCAAATGATCAACGCACGGGGATGGGTCGTGGTGGTCCTGTTTACTGCGGTGTCGATCGCCGCCGGTCTGCGATGGGGGTTTTAGACGTGACACCGCAACAGCTCCGCTTTCTGCGCCTGCATCAATCTCGCATCGTCGAGCGCACGCAGGCCATCTTCCAAGGCGCAATGGTGCGCGCGACGTCCGACCGCGGCGAACATGCCACGGTGCGAATCGACGAACTCGAGGGGCTGATCGGGGCGGGTCTCCTGGCGCCGACGCACGGCGCGTTCGCGGTGACGAGCCAAGGGATGGCGCTATGAAGGATATCGGCAAGCACTGCGTTTCGCTGGCGCTCTGCGCCGCTGCGGCCGTGATCGGCTATTCGGGACATGACGGGTGGGGCTGGTGCCTGTTCCTCGTGTTCCTCATTGAGTGCGTTTGATGGCGACGATTGAGAGAATACAGACACGCAACGGCGTGCCGTTCCGGAAGCAGGCGGAGCCAAAACGCTGCACTCAATGCATGGAGCGCTATTGCTCCCGCCCGACCTGCGGGATGTCCGTACCCAATCGCCTCTACGGCGCCACGATCAACCACGAAGGGGAAGCGATATGACGTTGACGCAACTGGCTAACACGCTGCCGATGGGCACGCGGGTTTATGTGGCTGGCAAGATGCGCGGCTTGCCGAACTTCAACCACCAACAATTCCGAGACGCGGCGACGATGCTCCGCCAGCTCGGCTGTATCGTGTTCAATCCGGTCGAGCACACCGAGTCGCTTTACGGCTATGCCGTCTACCTGAACAACCCGGAAGGCGACGAGACAAAGGCCGGGATTGACGGGTGTGTGGTGTTCAAAGCGGATCTGAACTTTATCTGCGATCACGCCGATGTCGTCGCGCTTCTGCCAGGCTGGGAAACGTCCAAGGGCGCCAAGGCCGAAAAGGCCGTCGCGGAAGCACTCGGAAAACGGGTGATTGAACTATAAATTTATGTTGACAATGAACATTGATGCTATACCGTAACCTTGCTCGCAACGGGAGGCATCAATGTTCGATCAGACGCTAATGACATGTCGGTTCTGCAAGGAATCATCGTTCGACACCGATAAGATGGTGAAGTATGGCGTCCGGCACTATGCACATTTCAAGTGCTATCTGGATGCCGGCAAGTCGCTGGATGACCTGCACAGTTGGCAGGTCGGGCAATTTCCCTATCGGCTCTTGAAAGAGCGCGGATTGGCCAGTTTTGCCAAGAATGTCGCCAAGGGCATGGCAACCGCCAAGACACTCGGGCTTCGATGACTTACGCGGCGTTCCGCACCAGTTACAAAAAATATACCTCGCGCCCTCCGGCTAATTGTCGGTCGGCGCGAGAGGCGTGGGACATCCATGCACAAGACGGCCCGATCGTTTGGATGCGACTCCTAGACGGCTATTGGGGAGCTGAACGCCCCGACGGCTCAATTGACGAAATTGAGAATACGTTCGTGCAGGACCGCACATGACGACACCCGACCTCGATCAAATCCACGAGGCCGCCTGTCGCTCCGGCGCGGTCGTCATGGGCACGTCGGACGATTTGGCCGATCTGCATTACCTCATGAACGCGGAACGCCTGGTGCGCTTTGTGGCGCTCCTGACCATGCCGCCCTGCCCCGTGCCGTTGCCGAGCAAACAAAATGCGCACGGCGATTGATTTTATGTTGACAATGAGCATGGCGTGTTTACTGTTGGCGGCATGGCTCAGAACGACGAAACCAAGAAACGGCTCCTGCTCAGCAAGTGGCGCTCAGAGCAGGAATCGGGCCGCGAGAACGAACGCGACGAACAACTCGAGGCCGCTCTAACCGACGTCAAATACTGGCTGCACGACGGGCTCGTGATGCGGCGCCTGGTTTCTGACCCGCGGCAGTTGCTGCGACGAATTGAGGACGTGTTGGGATGACCACTCACATCATGTGCGATCTGGAAACGATTTGTAAGCGTCCCGGCGGCGTGGTCCTGGCCGCAGCGTTCGTTCGCTGTCACGACGAGGCGCATTGCACGCTGAACCTATCGACCCCCGAGCAAACCGCACTCGGGCTCGAACAGGATCCGGAAACGGCCGCATGGTGGCACGATCAGGAAGCCAGGCACCCCGGCGCGTGGGCGGCGGCGACGTCGAACCCGCAATCGCTGTCGGTTGCCCTGCCCTACTTCCTGCAATGGATCAATTGGGCTGCGCCCGATGGCGATTTCCTGCTTTGGTGTCACGGCGCCACATTCGACGGGCCAATTCTTGGCGAGGTGTATCGTAGGGCCGGAATCGAATGCCCATGGACTCGCGACTTTTGGCGCGTTCAGTGCACCCGAACGGCCTTCAACCTCGCCGGCGTGAACCCCAAGGACTACGCCGTGCCGCCGCCGCACATCGCGCTCAACGATGCGTTGGGCCAGGCGCGCGCGCTAGTGGCTAGCTTGGCGATACTGAGCAGGGCGCATCAGGGGGTGGCGGCGTGACGCCCAAAGGCAAGCCGCACCCGTCCGGTCGACCGATCCACCAGCCCAAGGTTGGCGTGCGTTCGATCTGGCGCATTCCGGACACCGAGCCGAACGTGCCGCGCTTGCGTCAGTCCGAACGCGTCGAGGCGATCGGCTTTGTCCATGATTTCAGCGAGCGCGACGATGGCGAATAGTATCTGCTACGCCCGCGCCGAGCGCCACGACCCGCACACGATCCGCTGCGCGGTCTGCCGGATCGCCTGGGATATTGACGACCAGATTGTGCCCGTGTGCCCCAAGTCGGTGCAGCTCGCCCCCGAGCGGCTTCCTTTCGCCAGTGCATTGCCGTTTGTTGACAATTTACATAAACGCTGATACGGTTCGCCGAACGCCCTGAACCCGGCCGGCGCTGCGTCATGTAACGAGTCCAATGCCCGACCCCTTGCACGTTACCGTCGCTGATGGCGACGTTTTGACCGTGACGGCCGCTGCCGGCTCTTATGGAACCGTGTTCGGCCCGCTCGGCCAATGGAACGTCGGCGCCAAATCGCCTTTGCACCTCGGCGCGGGCCATTACCGCATCGAGACCGTCATCGGCACGGTTCGACACGAGATCACCAGCCAGGCTGTGGCCGCGCTCGCCGAGACCCTGCCCCGGGCAACCGAAATCGTTTCCGCTCATGCCAACATCGTAGGTGCCATTGTGCTGTCCGACAAATTCCGCCGGCTCGCCGAGCGCTCCAAGGCTGTCCCTACCAAATTGGGTCAACGTGCTGATCAGATCAGCGCCCGGTGGGATGCCCTCGAGACCGGCGGCGACAAGGCGTTCAGTGGTCACGAATCGCTCTTGGACGACGCAGAGCGCGGTGTGAGCGCCGCAGAGGACGCGCTGAACCAACTCACGAATGGGGGTGGATCTTGAGCTACGATTATTCGACCGGCCGCGTCCGCCTCCGCAATCTCTCCACTCTCGTCAGCCCCGGCGACAATTACACGCTGACCAATGACGACATGGGGTCGGTGTTTCGCAACGATGGCTCGATCAATTACACCATCACCGTTCCCGGCACGTTGATCGGCGGGTTCTCCTGCGGCTTCACAGCGTGGTCAACCGGGACGATCACGCTCGTGGCGTCGGGAACCGCGCTCAATCGCTCCGCCAAGACCGCGCTGTCGACGCAATACGGTTCGGGCTCGGTGATTGTCTGCAAGCAGAACAGCGCCGAGAACGCCGCGGAATTCCTCGTCGGCGGAGACTTCGCGTAAATGGATCAGATCCTCACGCGGCCGTTCAACACTTTCAATGCCCTTGGGAGAGTGGGGACGAGCACACCCGAGGTCATCGGGGGTATCGCCATCGGCGACGCCGGCACGGGTATTCGCTCCGGCCTTAAACTCCTGTGGGGTGACGATTTCAACACCCGGCCGACGACATGGTCAGGTGCGAACACGTCCGGTAAGTATTCATCGAGCCCGCCCCACATCGGCTTTCGGCGAGAGAACGCGGCTGGCGCCGACGTCGCAATCTATATTGAGCCCGGCTATCGAGGCCCGCGGAACACGTCGCCAACTGATCTCGGGTTCGACGCCGCTTCCGTTGCATCAAGCATTCTGAGTGTCGCGATCCAGCCCATCCCGGTGGGCCTTTCAGCATATCTCCCGACCACCTATACGCAGGGCGGCGGCGACGGCAGCAGCAAGCCGCAACTGATCTCGACGGCCATAAGGACGTGGCCGACGTTCATGTACAGCGCTTCCGGCGACTTCATGATCGAGTGCAAGGTTCGCCTTCCTTCCGGTGTCGCCTCGGGCTTCTGGTCCGGCTTTTGGGGAACTGCGCTTAACTGGCCCGATTACGGCGAGGTCGATGTCCTGGAGACGTTGAAAACCTCCTTGGCTAGTGCAGTCGGCAGCACGGCTGTTCTGCATGTCTCAGACACCGATGCCGGCGCAGATGTCGGGACGGCGCTCGCCTCTTCCGGTTCTATTTCGACCTCGCGTTATACGACGATGGCAATCAAGAAGGTCGGGACCACTCTAACGGTCTACGACGACGTCGCCGTTGAAGGGACAATGGCCCTCAAGGGAACGTACACGAATGCGCGCGTGGGGCGTCTCCGTGGCGCTCACGACATTCGAGTTGACAACATGGTCAATCCCGGCTGGGACGGGTCGGCTTTCAGTGCCGCGGACTGGCCGAAGACGGTCGAGTGGGATTGGATTCGTTGTTGGGGTCCAAGTGCCGCCGCCGCCAATACCTCTATGAACGTCATATCCTCTGTCAACACCACGGCAGGCGGGTCATGGGCTTCCTCGATCCCGACAGATTCGTCCTTGTTCGGCGGCACATCTCCCGACTTGGTCGAGGTCTACGCGGCTTTCGACAACGAAGACACGCCCGGAATGCCGACGCGGGCCAACCGGCTGCCCGGTGGCATGACCGTGGACATGACGGGCCGCACCACCTCGGGCACGGTGCCGGCAACTGAGGGCGGGCGCGTCGGTCTTCTGTTCTTGGGTTCGTTCACCGCTGGCGGCCCTGTCCGGAGGGCAATTCGGTATTTCAACGTTGCCCCTGTCGCTCTCGGCACGGTTTGGAGTGACTTCACTGCAAGCGGCGGTGACGTGGTGTCAAAGACTATTGCTTACACCGATTTCCATTCCGGCAACCTAGGCCCGCATACCTACACCGCAACAAAGACAGTTGGCGGCACCGATTACACGATCACGGGTAACGGCACGGGAACTCTGACAATCTCGGGGACGGCCTCGACGAACGAGACATCGACCTTTTCGATTGTGTGCACCAACGCGATCGGCCAGACCACCACCGTCACAAAAACGATTTCCTACTCGGCGATCTTCAACCCGGCGACGTGGGCCAGTGCCATCGAGTGGTGGGACTCGACCGATAACACGACGGTATTTTCTGATGCCGCCGCAACAACCCAAGCGGTTGTGGGCACCGACAAGGTCAGGGGATGGGTTGGTAAGAAGCTCGGCGCCAATCTGGCCAATAGCACCAGCACCACGACCAGCCCTGCCTATCAGACTGACGGTATCAACAGCAAGAAGGTCGCTAAATTCACGCGCGCCAACGTCACCCGGTTGACGACGACCGACGCTACTGTTGTCGCGCTGGCGAACGGTAACGACAAGACGCACTCCGTTCTGATGGCTGTCAGGCGCGGCACCAATGCCGTCTCTGTCACTCCGGCCTCTTATTCCAGGCTGACGACGCAGAACGACTTCATGCGCTATCTGTTCAGCGGTGGTGACGCTGTGGGCTGTGCTCGTTCGATCAACGGCACGACCACGAACGCCTTATCGGCGAACACAATCGCGACCACGGACGTGTGGAACATTGTCCTATTCCACTTCAACGGAACGACGCTCGACGTCCGAATGAACGGGACGCTGATCGCAAGCGCAGTTGCGTGTGACACGAACGCTCTAACGCTTGGTCAGTTCTCGGTCGGCGCTCTGTTCACCGCTGCCTCGGCGGCGTGGGACACTACGACGGCATTCGATGGCGCAATCGGAGAGGTGATCCTGATTGCGGGCGGCGTGTCACTTGCGGACAGCACATTGTTGTCGGCGGAATCATACCTCGCCACGAAGTGGCAGTAGGATAACCCATGACCAATTATATTGCGACGATCACGCCAATTGACGATATTGTTTTAAGCCAAAGGATCAGTACGAAAGCCACAATTGCAGCGGCCGACGCTGCAAGCGTTGGGACGTACTATGTGGCGTTCATGCTTCACAAGCAGGACGCGAACGGCGCCTGGGCGAGCGTGATGGACTATATGCTCCCGACGCCGCAGGCGATCACGCAGGAGCCAAAGACGTTCTTTGGCCCGACGTACACGCCTCCCACCTTGGGCAAATATCGCCTCTTAATGTCCGTGCGGACCACCAGCAACTACGCCTGGCAGACTGTTGCTCAAGTCGGCGAGGAGTGGAGCGTCGCCGACATTCCCTCTGTCAACGGCTTCAAATACTATGTTCCGGTCTACAAGCCGCCTGCTGAGGTGGGAATCGTGCCGCTCGTTAAGCAGTATGATGGATCGTATTTGCCTAGCACGGGCAACTGGCAGCCCATCCCGGACATGAGCATCGTTGACAGTTCCGTGCTCGACACCACGAAATGGCGGCGGAAGTTATGGGCCAAGTACGGCGGCTTTTCCGACCACCTCAATGATGAACTCCAGCGCTACGTTGACAGCGGGGTGGATTATCAAAACGGTCGGCTGCTTCTGACTGCGACTCCCCGTCCGGGGACTTCAGGCCATGCTCCGAGCCCGAACGGCGACCCATATCCGCTGTTCGATAGTGGCATGGTGAGATCCGTCGCAACCTCTCAGTATTTCTTCAGCCACCTTCAAATCGTTTTGCCGAAGGAAAGGGGCGTATGGCCGGCTTGGTGGATTATTCCAGGCGACGGTGCGATCGACCCGAATCCAGAAATGGATATGCTCGAATTCGTCTACAACGGGGCGAACGAAACGGCGAACATGATTCACACAAATTGCAGTGCAAATAAGTCGCTGCTCTGGAGCGACGCAAGTTATAACAAACAGTTCGGTTTCTTAAAGCCGGACCCGACATTCTATGATGCGGATTACTGGGTTAATCGCCCGGTCGATATCTGCATTCTCTGGAGCGACGACAGCACAATGACGCTGTACCATGACGGCAATCCGACCGCTAAGTGGTACTTCCCTTGGTTTTTCCAAGGGGGAGTGGCTGTCCCGGCGACCATGATGCTGAATTTTGCGATCGGCGGAAACTGGCCCACGGGAGCATGGACGCTGCCGGTCCCGAGTGGACCTGTGACCACGACGGTCAACTTCCTCAAGACCTATACGAAGATCGCGAGCAAGTACGGGCCGCCGTCGCCTGTGTAATGTCTCAGGGAGAGCGGGGGAGTGCCCCGTCAAAGATCACATCGACGCGGTTGGCAACCCGGTTGAATGGCGGCATATCGACCACACGCATCTCGTTCCGCATGACGGGGCCGGTGGGCCGATGCTTCTCGGGGATGCGCTCTAGTTCCTCAGCCGTCAACGGCCGCTCGACGGTGAAGCGTCGGATGAATGAGCCGCGTCGGAAGGCTGCCGGGAACGCTTCGAAGTTGACGTCGATTTCCTTCAGCATCGCCAGCATGGCCTTCTGATCCTGGCCGTGTAGCTTCCTGTGTGAAAACTTGCTCTGCGCAACCATGCTGATGGCGTTCTTGCGGGCGTCCATAGCGCGCCACAGGAAGGCGTTGGCGGCCTCTTCCTTGGATGGTAGCTGGAACACCCGGCAATCAAAATGGGGCATCCTGTCCTCGTAGCTGGGCGGGCAGACGCGGGCAAACTTGGCGGCGGCCATAGAGGCCAGCACGCTCGCCATCTTCTGTACCTTCCCCGAAAAGAACACGTCAGATTCCGGGCTGTCAGCCAGCCATACAAGGCTGATCTCGTCGGACTGCGTGTAGCCAATCCGCGCATGCGTTTCGTGGACAAGGTGCTTTGTGGTCTCGACCATGGCGGCGGTCATCCTGCCGTCGAAGGGCCTCTCCATGCCTCGGGTGAACCGCGAGAACGACCGGCCGTCAATGCGGGCATAGATCGGCAGCGTCGCGTCAAACTTGCGCGCCGTCTCTGCGGCCTCGTAAGCCTTCATCCGGTTGCCGAACTCGTCGGTATCTTTAAGCCGGCTCATAGGGTGTCTCGCGTTGATTGCCCATCACTTAGGTGGTGCGGCGTAGTCGTCCGCAACCTCGGCAAACCGGCCGTCTTCCATCTCATGAACCGGCCTCACCCATAGCTTTCCGCTGTATGGGTCTTTGTAGATTGCAACAACGTCGTAGTCGATGAGCGGCCGGTCGCACTGGATGTTTGCGTGCCCGACTATCTCATAGACCGTGCCGCGCTTCTTGTGGACTATTCGCATTTTGCCTCCTCAGAGTTGTTCGCTTATGATCTGTGGTGTGATGGATCGATGATGCGCGGAGGGTTTTTCTCGCGTTCAGCTACGCAAGACTGAGCTTCCGCTTCTGTCTTGAAGTGGCCTTGACAGCGATTGTAGCCGCCAAACTCCCGCCGCCACACCCAATAATCACGGCCATCGAATTCAATGCAATAACTGCCCAGACTGCTAACGTGAATAAGTAGCCAGATCGCAGCGGCGCAAAGTACCAACAGAAAAATCATCAGTTTCCCTTCCTGCTCAACTGCGCTTATGTGCCCGTATAGTCCAAGTTGATAATCTGGTCGCATTTACGCACCAAAGGCATTCTGAGGCGCTGGCGCCAACAGAGCCACTCGAACACATGGAACGAGTGCGACGGGCTTTCCTTTCGCCAGCATGCCTCGGCCACAGCAATATAGGTTCGGCACTCGCCCTCGAAGACGACCCAATCTTCTCTTTTCACTTCAGTGCTCCCTGTCTAATCGGGACGCGCTTATGAACGTGCCAAGCACCCCCGCAGTGCAATTCGCAGCCTTCCTCGTCCCTGATCCAATCTTTTGTTTCTTGTTCCGTCCACTTCGAGCCGATCACGTAGCCGCAGGCGCGGCATATGCGTTCTTCTTCTCCGTATTTGCGGAATAGATGTCCCCAAAGGTTCACTTCATCGCTCCTCGGTCACGACTGCGGTATTGACCCCACCCTACCCCGCAAATTCGAACCGTGCAACACATTTATGTTGACAATGAACATTCATGTTGTATCGTCGCGGAATGAAACACACATATGAACGCCTTCTGACCCTGCTCCTGACCGCCGGCCTGCCCTGGCAAGAGGCTGACCGCCTTGCGCGGGAGTGCGCCCGATGAAGTGGCTAGTTCTCGCGGCCGTTGAAATCGGTCTTTGCGCCGCGCTGGCGCACGCAGCATTCGGGGACTTGGTGTCATGGTAACGCTGTATCGCTCCCCGAGCATCATTGTCGACGAGCACGAGTGGCATTTGCACACTCGCGTCGACTACGGTCATGTGACCACCGTCTATTATTTCAGGCCGTTGTCGCGTGTGCGGTACCGGTGGATGCCGATCACGTCTTGGAAAGGGCACAAGCCAAAGAACCTGCGTCGGGTGTTCCAAGCCCATATCCGGCACGCAAAAGCGGCGGAGGATAACCACAGGCGCCGCGACGAAATCGTTAGCAAGCGGCTTGCTGCGTGATGTTGAGTGTCGAGCAAGTCCATAAGTTCATTGATTACAACCCCGAAACGGGTGTGTTCGTTTGGCGAGCCCGCGAGGTACGATCGCGTTTTGATAAGATTTGGAATACCCAGAATGCCGGCAATATCGCAGGATGCAACGCGCACCACGGCTATCGGTCGATTACGATTTACGGCCATCGGTACTATGCTCACCGTCTTGCTTATTTTTACATGACCGGTGAGATGCCGAAGGGCATTGACCACAAGGACGGCGACACCACCAACAATCGTTTTAAGAATCTGCGACCTGCTACGCAGTGTGAGAATCGGGCCAACTCTGCGCGCTCGACGGCCAATAAGAGCGGCTACAAGGGCGTTAGTTTCAATCGCAGTGCAGGCAAGTGGCAGGCGTTCTTGGGTGTCAAAACAAAACCGGTGTTTCTCGGCCTGCACGAAACTTCGATACAAGCCGCGATCGCTTATGACCGGGCCGCGGCGAAACACTTTGGTCAGTTCGCGCGGCTCAATTTCCCACCCTGCCCTGTGCCCCTGTCATGATCGCGCTCCGTCCCAATCAAATCGACGCGGCGGACGCGGTCGAGAACGCTTATCGCCTCGGTATGATGCGCCCTCTGGTCGATTCGTGTGTCGGTTCCGGCAAATCGTTGACCATGGCAGAGTTAGCCCGGCGCGCGTGGCTGCGCGGGGAACGAACCATCATCCTCGCTCACACACGGGAGTTGGTCGAACAAAACGCAGAGGCTTGCCGGAAGCTTGGTTTGCAGGTCGGCGTCAACGCGGCGTCCCTCGGCGAACGAACCTGGCGCGCTCCTGTGATCAGTGCCAGCATTCAAAGCGTCTACAAAAATGCGCCAGCGTTCGGTCCAGTAGCCAATATTTTCACGGACGAAGCGCATTTGATCCCGCCGAGCGACAACGGCATGTATCGTGAATTCCGACGGGGCTTTCCCGGCGCCCGGTTCCCCGGGTTCTCCGGCACCGTATATCGTTTACAAGGTGGTTCGCTGGTCGAGGGCGAAGCCGCACAATTTGAAAAGGTCGTTTACACCTATTCCATTGTTGACGGCATCCGTGATGGCTATCTCGTTCCCGCCTTCACCGCACCAGCCGACGACAAAATCGACGTTTCTAAACTGCGCGTTCGCCAAGGCGAGTATACCGGCGAATCGCAGGACGCGCAGATGATTGCGCAAATTGATAACCATATCTGTCAACTGATCCAGCACCGTGACACTCGGCGCGGATGGTTGATTTTCGAGGCTTCCGTGAAGGCCGCTAGGCTGATGACTGAACGCCTGAACCAGTGGGGCATTCGCGCCGGCTTGGTCATTGGCGAGATGTCCGACGCGGAGCGGACGCGTAACATTCAGGCTTTTCGTAACGGTCAATTGCAGGCCCTCGTCAACAAGGACGTCTGCACTGTGGGGTTCGATGTTCAGCACGTCGACCTCTTGGCAATGAGGTTTAAGACGAAGTCTCTCGGCAAATATGTGCAGGTCATCGGCCGTCTGTTGCGTACAATTGGCGGCAATATCGAATCAAGCATCGCTGCCGGCAAGGCTGACGGCCTCCTGTTTGATTGGGGTGGCAACGTGGATGATTTGGGACCGTTAGACTTTCTGCGCCCCAAAATGACCATTGCGAGGCTCGTCTCCTGCGAAGCATGCGGCAAGCGCAACGGGTCGGCCGCGGTCAAATGCTGGAACTGCGACGAGCCAATCCACAAACTCTGCCCGGCCTGCCTGGTCAACATTCCCAAGGGCACGCTCGATTGCCCTGAGTGCGGACATGACATGCGGATTGGCGGCCTCGAGGGCGCGGCGCCCAAGGCTGCGAAACTTTTCGAAACGCCATCTGGCGCGGCGCTGATCGCGGCGTTCCGCCCTGTCTCGGAGAAGGCCGGCGGCTGGATCCCTATTCGCAAGAGTTGGGAACAGGACGGGCGCGCGATCGTCGCGGATCAGAACGGCGACCGATGGGAACTGCCGGAAGCGCTGGCGGCCCACGCTGTCGACGCGCGGTGGGTCCGTGGCGAGGCTGGCGCGGTCGCCGGACTGTTGAAGCCGAACGGCGCGTCGCGAACTACCGTTTTGCAGATTACGGCGGAAGGCGCGGTGTTACCGGTGCCGATGCCGCCGGCGATATAAACTTTATGTTGACAATGTGCATTGACTGGATAAGGTTTCAAACATGAAACGCTTTCTGATTTTCGTCTATGACACGTATTACCCTTCCGGTGGGTGGGGTGATTTGCACATGCAAGTCGATTCGCTCGACGAGGCGAAGTCGATTGCAAGGGAACAGGACAAGAAGGGTCTGAACGTCGATGTGATCGATACTCAGACCGGAGACGGAGAGGAAGTGGACTGGCGCAAATGAACCCCACCGTTTCCAAAATCCTCGCCCGCGCCGACAAGGGCCAGGCCGTTGCCGATATCGCGACCGCGCTCGAGGTCTCCGCCGGCTACGTCTATTCGGTCTTGCGGAGCGAGCGACCCGATCGCGCAAGGAAGGCGCACAAGACGCGTTCGGACAAACCGCGCATGATCGTCGGGCTGCACAAGCAGAAAATCAAACCGGCGCGGATCGCTGTGGTGCTCGGCGTGTCACGGGCGTATACCTACAGCGAGTTGAAAAAGGCGGGTCGGATATGAACCTTTCAGAATTAATACAACTGTGCATCGACATAAAGAAGGGCGACAAGGAATTCGCTCTGTTCAGTCTGCATGACGGAACGTGGCGCGCGGAAATTGGGAACACTTGTTCGCATGTGATGCTCGGCGAATCGGAAGGTGAATTTCGTGGCGAAGGCACGACCCCCGAAGGCGCCGTGGCGGAATTGATTTCGAACGTCAATGGCAATGTGCGCCACGAGTGATTTTTATGTTGACTTTCAACATTCCGTTTGCCATCCTGCGCCCATGGCAAAGCAGCAAGACGACCACTACACCAAGACCGGCGCCCGCGCCCTGGCCGACCGCATCATTCAATTCTGGCACGCCCGCGGCTTCCGGGGCGTCCGCGCGGAGCCGTTCAAAATCCCCGGCTTCGATATGTATGGCGTCCGGTCGAATCTGACCGAGGGATTGCCGAGTACCCGCCGGTAGTGTTGACAATTTACATTGGATGATGTAAATACGCCTCACATTGGCGCCGGGATGGCGTCCCATACCGGTACGTGCGGGAGGCATGGCCAACAACCACACGAGAGTGCAGCAAGAGTTCATCGTTCGCAAGCTCGCTGCTTTTGAGCCGCCACGTAACATCGTGTTGGATTTCGCAGCCGTGTTTTCAGACACCCGATGCGACGAGAACGACGTGCGCCGGCTAGATCCCGCCAATGGGCAATTGCCATTCGATCTGTTCAATCTGTTCAAAACGACCCGCGAAGCCGTCCTGATCGATCCCAATTCGGCACCGTTCGCCGCGCAGCAAGCGCGCCTGATCGCGCTCAGCAAGGACGCGATGTTTTACCGCGGCAATAACCAGCTTCCCGAATCGCGCGCCGTGATGCGCCAGATCGCCGAGGAATTGGGCGCGATCGGAACCAAGGGCGCAGGTAAGGCGGCGGTGCCCGCAGAGGACGCTAAGAAACTGGTCGCCATCACCCGCACCGTTGTGGACCCGACCCCGCCCGAGGCGCCCGCCGCATGATCGCCGCTGGCCGCACATTGGACATTCCCACGCCCCGCGCGTTCCTGCCGTTCCTTGGCAAACAGGAATTTCAGGGCGCTAAGGGCGGCCGCGGCGGCGGCAAGTCGCATCTGGTCGCCGGCCTGCTCGTCGAGGAAATGCTTTCACAGCATACGCGCGTCGCGTGCGTGCGCGAGGTGCAGAACTCGATTAAGGACTCGGTCAAGCAGCTCGTCGAGGACTATATCGGCTCGTACGACGTCCGCGAACAATTCAAGATCACAGAACGCGAAATCACCTGTCCGGCGACGGATAGCCTGATGATTTTCCGGGGCTTGCAGAACCACACAGCGACGACCATCAAGTCGCTCGAAGGGTTTAACCGTCCTTGGTACGAGGAAGCGCAGTCACTTTCCAAACGCTCGCTCGAGTTGGCCATTCCCACGTTCCGCAAGCCTGGCACGATCCAGCGGTTTACGTGGAACCCCGATCTCGACACCGACCCGGTCGACACGTTGTTTCGCGACAACGCGAACGATCCCGACTTCGTTTGTGTCGAGGTCAACTATTGGGATAACCCTTGGTTTCCCGACGTCCTGCGCAAGCAGATGGAGCGCGACAAGGCCCGCGACCCCGAGAAATATCAGCATGTCTGGTGCGGCGGCTATCGGCGCAATTCGGACGCGCAGGTTTTCCGCAACTGGAAAGTCGAACGGTTCGACCCGCCGCCCGCCGGCACGCCGCTGTATCTCGGCGCCGATTGGGGCTTCACCATCGATCCGAGTGTTTTGGTGTGCTGCTACATCGTCGGCCGCAAGCTCTATATCTGGCGCGAGGTTTGGGAACTCGGCGTCGGTATCGATCGCCGCGGCGCGTTGTTCGACAAGATCGACCCGGATTGGAATATCGCGCGCGCGAAGGATCCGAATTGGAAATCGCTCGCGCGCCGCTATCCAATCACCGCCGACAGCGCCGAGCCGCAAACGATCGATTTCCTGCAGCGCAACGGCTTCTCGCGGATGCAGCCGGCCGTCAAAGGGCCGAACAGCGTCGAGGAAGGCGTTTCGTTCCTGCAGGGATACGACATCGTCGTGCATCCCGATTGCAAGCACGCTGAAAAGGAACTGCGCCTCTACGCCTACAAGACCGACAAGAAAACCGGCGCGGTGCTGCCCGAACTCGACGACAAGGACAATCACGTCATTGACGCGCTGCGCTACGCCCTCGAGACGGTGCGCCGCGCGACCACCACCAAACGCCAGGAGCTTAGATTCTGATGGCCAACGATGTGTCGACGCCCTCCCCCGAACAGGCCGAAATGGTGGCGGAGGCTCGTCCGATCCGCGTGCTCATGGGCGGCACCAAGGCAATGCGCGCAGCGGGCGAGGAATTCTTGCCGCGGCAGACGGCCGAAAGCGTTGCCAACTATGAGGCGCGCAAAAAGCGGTCATTCCTCTACAACGCCACCAAAAAAACGGTCAAGGACATGACCGGTAAGGTGTTCACCAAGCCGATCGTTTACGACAAGATCGCCGACGCCGATCTGAAAACGTGGTTTGAAAATGTGGACAATGCCGGCCGGCATCTGAATGTGTTCGCGCGCGATTGCTTTTTCGACGCAATGCAGCCGGGCATTGGGTTCATCTACGTGGACATGCCGCCCGCCGTGCAGCGCGAGGACGGCCAACCCGCGACGCTGGCCGACGAACAGAAGGCCGGTATTCGGCCATATATGAAATGGATCCCGCTCGAAAGCCTGATCGGCTGGAAAACGGCGACCGTCGCGGGCGTCGAAGTGTTGACGCAAATTCGCATCAAGGAATGCGTCACTGAGCCCGACCCGGAAAATCCCTTTCAGGACAAGAGCGTCGATCAAATCCGGGTCGTGAATCGCGGCGGGGGATGGCAGACGTTCCGGGAGCAGAAGGGCACCGACGGCAAATCGACGTGGGTCCAGAACGCGAACGGCACGATTAGCCAAGTCGAGATCCAGCTTTTCCCCGTCTACATCAACCGCGACGACTTCATGAAAGCTTGCCCGCCGCTTACAGAATTGGCGGAATTGAATATCGCGCATTGGCAATCGTCCAGCGACCAGCGCAACATTCTGCACGTCGCGCGTGTTCCGTTCTTGTTCGGTGCGGGTTTCGACACCGACGATACGATTGTCATCGGCGCGGCCGAAATGGTGCAGTCGTCGAAGTCGGACGCCAAATTGGGTTATGTTGAGCATAGCGGCGCCGCGATCAACGCCGGCGACAAGGACTTGGAGAACTTGGTTCTCGGGATGCAATCCATGGGGTTGCAGCTCTTGGTCGACGGTCAAACACAGCAGACCGCGACCGGCGAAGGCCGGGACGAGGCTAAAGAGACCGCATCGCTCGCCATGATGGCAGGCGCACTGCAAGACGCGCTCACGCAGGCCGCGCAGTCAATGGCGCGGTTCGCCGGCAAGACCCCACCTGCAGCCGGCGAAATCGTCGTGAACAAGGATTTTGGCGTCAACGGTAACAAGGCCGACCTGCAGTTCCTGACACAAGCGACAATCGCCAACAAGCTGTCGGAGGAAACCTATTGGGCGGAATTGCAGCGGCGCGGTACGCTCGGGGACGGCTTCGACCCGGCAGTTGAGCGCGTGCGAGTCGACGCACAGGTTGCCGCATCCATGCCGCCACCCGGCCAGGGAATGGACTTAGGCGCGGGTGGCAATGGCAACTAAGACCACCACCAGCGCGAACGATACGCTCGTCGATCTCTACATCGAACGGGCGGTCGACCTCCTGCGCCTCGAGGCGGGCACCCGAAACAAGGTGCTCGCGATCCTGGCTGACCTCGAAGGCGAGTTGGTCGGGGCGCTTGCCAAGGTCGACCCGACCGGCGTCGGCAGCATCTCCGCGCAGCGAAAGCGGCTGGCCAAACTCTTGGAAGCCACGCGCGCGGCGATCCGCGCCGGCTACCGCGACGCGTCCAAATTGATGGCGAACGAAATCCGCGAGATCGTTGATCAGGAAGCGGTTTGGACCGGGCACGCGATCAATACGTCGATTGATTTCGAATTCGTCACGGGCGGGCTCACGCGCGCGGGGCTGGAAACGATCGCCTCCGACGTCCTGATCCAAGGCGCGGCATCGTCGGATTGGTGGTCGCGCCAGGCGCAGGACTTGCAGAATCGGTTCACCGATCAAATGCGGATCGGGATCGCCGCCGGCGAGACGAACGCCGACCTGATCGCCCGGGTGCGCGGCAAGGCCGGTCAATCCGGCATCATGGACATTTCCGAAAACTCGGCGACCCGGCTTGTCCGGACGTCGGTGCAGGCGGCCGCCAACGCCGGTCGGGAAGCCATGTACGAAAAGAACGCAGACATTATCGAATCCCTCGCCTGGCATGCCACCCTCGACACCCGGACGTCGATTTGGTGCATCACACGCGACGGGCACCATTACAGCAATGACGACGAGCACAAGCCCAAGGACGGCGGCCCGCCGTGGCTGCAAGGCCCGGGGAAAATCCATTGGTGCTGCCGATCCACCAGCGTTCCGAAAATGAAATCGTGGCGCGCCCTCGGCATCGATATGGACGAAATCCCGCAGACGACCCGGGCCAGCATGGACGGCCAGGTCGCGGCCAAAACCACGTTCGAGGGCTGGTTATCGAAGCAATCCGCTGCAAGGCAAGACACGGTGTTGGGCGCGACGGTCGCCGACCTGTGGCGCCGCGGCAAACTGAATTTCCGCGATCTGCTCGACCAGTCGGGCCGGCCGCTAACGACCGAGCAACTTCGCGAGAAGGCAGCGCGGAAATAACCCCGCCGGCGGGACGCCGGTTCTAACAGCGAGAAGCTGACATGGCTTTGCCACTGATTGTCGACGACATCACCACCATCCCCGAGGCGATTCGGGGCGAATACGCTGAAAAAGACGGCAAGTTCACCCTGTCCGTGACCGGGTTGGAAGCCACCTATGTTCCGCGCGACGCGCTGACCAAGGCGAACCGGGAAGCGGCCGAACGCCGCCACGCCCTGACTGCATGGGAAACCGCCGTTGCCGGCCGCACCGTCGAGGACGTGCAGACGCTCGTCGCCGATTACGACGCCGGCAAGTTCAACAAGGGCAAGACCAAGGAAGAATTCGACGCCGCCCTGCTCGCGCACAAGACGGCCACTGACACGAAGATCAAGGCGGCGAATGACGAACGCGAAGCAGCGCTCGGTGTCGCGCGCAAACATCTGGTTGATGGTGATCTGAAAGGCGCCTTGGCTGGCGCAAAAGCGACCAAGACCGGCCTGGCGATGCTGCCGAAAATTCTCGGCGATCGCATCGAACTCACTTTCGAGAACGGCGAACCGGTGCGTCGCATCTTCAACGCCGACGGCAAGACTCAAATGATCGGCACCGGTTCCGATGGTTTCGCCACCCTCGACGACCTGATGAAAGACGTGGTTAAGTCGTTCCCCGATTTGTTCGAAGGCTCCGGCGCTGGCGGCGGCGGTGCTCCGCACAAGTCCGGCGGTGGCGGCGGTAACAAGACGTGGACGCAGGCGGAATTCAACGCCGCCTCGCCCAAGGACCGTGCCGCCAAGATGACCGACGGCTATTCGATCGTCGGTTAATTCCTACGAGACGAGACGACCAGGGCCGCCCTTTCGGGGGCGGTCCTTTGTTATGTTGACAATTTACATAATTGCTGATACCGTGCCCGCGTTCATCCGTCCTATGCGGCGGTCTGAGGCGTGACGCCTCTCTGTAGCTGCTCTCCGCGAGACGCGGTGGCGCTCTCACCAAGCACACCCGATCAACGCGCGTTTCGCGTCACGGAGACTTCATGTCCAATAGCTTGACCGTTCTGGCCCCGACCCTGTTTTCGGCGGCCAAGGAAGTTGCCGCGGAGCCGTTCGGCGTCGTCGGCGCTGTCAACACGTCGTTCGACGACAAGGGCGTCGCCAAGGGCGATAACGTGTCCGTCGACGTCGCGCCGACCCGCGCCGCGTCCGACTTCACCCCCAACAACGTCGCTTCGACCGGCACCGACTCGACCGGCTCCAAGATCGACGTCACGATCACCAAGTCCCGTAAGGTCGACTGGCATTTGACCGGCGAGCAGATCAAGTCGCTGCAGAACGCCACGATCAATCAGGATTGGGTCAAGCAGCTCGTGTCGCAGGGTATGCGTACCCTCCGCAACGAGTGCGAAGTCGACGCCGCGATTGCGGTCAAGGTCGGCGCGTCCCGCGCGTTCGGCACCGCCGGCACGACCCCGTTCGCGTCCGATCTCACCGCGCTCACCAACGCACGCAAGATCCTCGTGGACAACGGCGCGCCCAAGGCCGCCCTGCAGATGGTGTTCGACACGAACGCCGGCCTGAACCTCCGCAACCTCGGCGTTCTGCAGAATGCCTACCAGGCCGGTGGCGATCAGGAGCGCCGGACGGGCGAGTTCCTGCCGCAGATGGGCTTCCGCCTGTCGGAGTCGGCCGGCATTGGCCTGCACACCAAGGGCACGGGCGCGTCGTACACGACCACCACGGCGGGCTTTGCGATCGGTACCACCTCGATCCCGCTGATCACCGGCACCGGCACCGTTCTGCCCGGTGACGTGATCACGATCGGTTCGGACACGAACAAGTACGTCGTGACCTCGGGCATCGCGGCGCCCGGCACCATCACGATCGCGGCACCCGGCCTTAAGGTCGCCGTGCCGGCGTCGGCCACCGCCGTCACCGTCGGCAACAACTACACCGCCAACCTCGCTTTCGAGCGGAACGCAGTTGTGGGTGTGCTTCGCCCGCCGATCATGCCGCCGAACCCGACTATCGAGCAGATGCTCGTTTCGGACGACAAGGGCATGACCTACCTGATGCTGCAGATCGCGCAGTACGGTCAGATTTCTTGGGAATTGCATCTGGCCTGGGGCTTCAAGTCGATCAACGGCGAGTTTTCGGCCCTCGTCCTCGGCTAATCCGGCCGCGGCTTCTAAGAGCGGCATCCTTCGGGGTGCCGCTTCATAGAGTCCACGTCAACGGAGCTATCGCGTGACTGATTTCGCCAATCTCCTGGCCGTCAAGTCCGATCACCCTGACCACGTGCAGGGTTATTTCCTGATCGCCAAATGGGATTTCGACCCCGAACAGCATTCATTGTTCGAAGGCCGCACGATCTTGTCCCCTGAATTGCCGCCGCCGCCTGGCGCACCGCCCCCGCCTCCCGGTTCTGCGGATCCGCTCGACGGTCTCGCCGAGAACTGGCGCGAGGATCACGGCGCCCGCCTGAAATCGATTGCACTGGCCGTTTCCGGTCGCAGCGTCGAGAACAAGGCGCAGGCGATCGAAGTCATCGAAGCGGCATTGGCGGCTCGTCCGCAGTAAGGAACACCGAATGCCGCTGCCACTAACTCCCGAGATGTTGGCAGCGGCATACGACTATCTGAAGGCGACCCCGCCGTTCAAGGGCTGGAACATGCCCGAGTCGGACGACGTCAAATTCATCGTGGCCAAATTTCGAGACGACTTCGCGCAATACCGCTGGAATGGGAAGCAGCACACCATTTCAGTTTCGTCAAATGCCGTCGGTCAGACCGTCACCCTGATCGAGAAAATGGCCCACGAAATGATCCATCTGCATCTCGAAGATAGCGAGATGGAAAGCCGCGGCACGAATAACACGCACGGCGTCTGGTTTCGGAAGTTTGCAGCACAGGTCTGCCGGGTTCACGGCTTCGACTCGAAGGCGTTCTATTGATGAACTGGCTTCTGACATTCGCCGCTGTGTTCGCCCTCGACATCGTTTGGGCGCGCTACACCATTTCCCTGACCAATGATCGTCCGATGCGCGCAGGCACCTACGCCAGCATGGTCATTGCCTTGAGCGGCTTCGCCGCGATCAATTACGTCAACGATCCGTGGATGCTCCTGCCGGCCGCAGCCGGCGCATTCGCGGGAACAATCGTCGGGATGGTAAAACAATGAGCCTCGACAGCACCGCCGGCGGCGCCGCAGCCGAATCATTATTTTCCGTCACCGAGGCGGACACCTATTTCAGCAACCGCGGCGTGACCGCGTGGGCGGCCGGGTCGACTGCGGCCAAGGAACAGGCCGCGCGGCTCGGGACGCAGTACCTCGAAAACACCTATCGCGGGAAATGGGTCGGGCTCACCGCGACGCAGGCGCAGGCGCTTTCCTGGCCGCGCGTGGACGGCTCCCGGGGCGGCCAGGGCCGTTCCTTCGGCTACGGCTACACGTTCCCGCTCTACGATATCAACGGCTGGCAAATCGATTCGACCACCATTCCGGCACAGGTCAAATATGCCGCGATGGAAGCTGCCCTGCTCGCGCTTGGCGGGACCAAGCTCGAACCGACCCTCGAGCGCGGCGGCCGGATCAAGAGCATCGCAAAGGTGGTCGGGCCGCTGTCCAAGTCGATCACCTACGAGGACGGCGCGTCGGCGCGTGACACCTATACGGCGATCGACGGCTATCTGCGCGGGCTCGTGCAGTCGAACAACAATGTGCAATTGGTGCGGGCGTGATGGCTGAGGTATTCGACTATCTCGAGACCCGGGACGACGCCGACGACCTCATTCGAGAGTTCGGAACGGCCGTCACGATCCGGCGCCAGGTCGCCAGCGGGTCGCCGTTCGACCCCACCCTGACCCCGACCGATTACGCCACGCTCGGGGCCAAGATCGAATTCACCTACAGGCAGACGCAAAGCGGCAGCGTCCTGGCCACCGACGAACGGTGGATGATTGCCGCCGGTCCCCTCGCCGCCCTCGGGATTACCGACATCCTGCCGTCCGACCATATCGTCGTCGGCGGGGTCGAACACTCGGTCGGGCCGCTGTCCAAGCCGATCGCGCCGGCCGGCATCGTCTGCGCGTTCGACTGCCAGGCGCAGAAGTGAGCAGCGGGTCGCTATTCACGGCGCAAATTGCCGCTTTCGTCGAAAAAGCAAAGGGCAACGCCGATCTGGTCGTGCGCAAAATCGCACTTGAAATGTTCACGCGGGTGGTCATCAAAAGCCCCGTGGACACCGGCCGGTTCAAGGGAAATTGGCAGGTCGCCATCGGATCCATTCCGGCCGGGACGCTGAAAATTGACGACAAGGCCGGCACGGCGACCATCGCCAAGGTCACGGCCGCGACGCTGAACCTCGAAGCCGGCCAGGTCATCTATTTGGTCAACAATTTAGAATACGCGCAGGCACTTGAGTACGGCCACAGCAAGCAGGCACCGAGCGGAGTTGTGAGGCTGACCATCTCCGAATTCAATGCGGTGGTCGATCGCGCCGCGCAATCCGTCCCGAAATGATCTAATGTTGACATTTTACATACGACGTGGTACGCCTACTTAATGTCCGCTGTGGGTACTGATGCGCTGATTGCCGAGGCATTGCTGAATCGCCTCGCTGCCTTTACCGCATCGCCCGCTTTGCAAGTCGCCTGGCCGAACGTGCCTTTCCCGGCGCCGCCCGCCACTGACAAGCCGGACACGTATTTGCAGGCGTCGGTGCTTCGCGCGCAGACGCAGGGGATCGGGATCGCGGCTTGGGATGAGCACGCCGGCATTTTGCAGGTAGACGTTCTCTACAAGGCGCAGGACGGCGATATCAAGCCGCTCAATATCGCCGCGCAAGTCGCGGCATGGTTCGGGCGCGGGACGCGCATGGTCAACGGCGCTGTGACGGTGTCGGTCTACGAAACGCCTTCGATCGCGTCGTCGATTCCCAACGGCGACGGTTACATGAAATTCCCGGTTTCGGTGCGTTACCGGACCTTTGTTCAGTAGGAGTCAAAATGGCCCTCTATCCCGTTGCCGGTTGCCACATCTACATTGGCGGCGTTCTGTCCGACAAGTCGACCGATTTCGTTGCCTCCGATTTCAACGGCCAGTCGTGGACCGAAATCGACGGTTGGGAGACCATGGGCGCCCATGGCGACACCGCGCAGGTCATCACCACCAGCCTGATCAATCGTGGTCGCGACATCAAGCAGAAGGGCACCAGCAACGCGGGCTCGATGCAGAACGTGTTCGCCGAGATCAAGACCGATGCCGGCCAGATCGCCTTGCTCGCCGCGCAAATCACCAAAAACAACTACGCATTCCGCATCGACTACAACGATGCCATCACCACCACGCCGACGAAGCACTATTTCGTTGCCCTGACGATGACGGGCGAAGCGGCGGGCGGCAGCGCGAACACCATCCGCAAACTGAACGCCACCCTCGAAATTAATTCCAACGTCGTGGAAGTCGCCGCGTCCTAACGCGCGGCCCACACCCGCCCCTTTCAACGTTTCGGAGCTGAACCCATGACCGATATTGTCGTTACCGCGGCCAACGTACTGGCAAGCGGTCAGGCGCTCAAAGAGACCGGAATCGCTGGCGTCGCGGTCACCGCCGGTCAGACGGTCTACAAGGAAGCGAGCACGAGCCTGTTCAAGCTCGCCGACAGCAACAGCGCCACCGTCGAACAAAAGGCGGTCTATGGCGTCGCGCTTCACGCCGCCGCCATCGGTCAGCCGCTCACGGTGGTCAAGGACGATCCGAGCTTCACGCCCGGCGCGACCGTCGTTGTCGGCACGACCTATTGGCTGTCCGAGACGCCCGGCGGGATCCAGCCGGTGGCCGATCTCGGCGCTGGCGAGCAGATCGCCTTGGTCGGCATCGGCAAGACCACGAGCACGATGGTGCTCAAACTCTGGAACACCGGAGTCACCCTGTAATGGCGAACGCTGCAATCGGCGAGGTGGACTCGCCGCTCGGGACGCTCAAGTGCTCTATCGCGGCCGCGCGCGTCGCGAGCCAGGTCGGTGGCGGGTTCATCGGCGCGTCGGCGCGTGTCGCAGCCTTCGAGTTCGACACCATCCTGCACATCATCGCGGCCGGTCTCGGCAAGAAGCCCGCCGACGTCGAGCAGGCGGTTTTCGAGGCAGGTATGCCGGCACTTTCCGGCCCGGTCTCCGCATTCGTCACCTACCTGGCCAACGGCGGCAAGCCTCCGAAGGATGAGGACTCGACCGGGTCGGGGGAAGCGTAAGCCACTCCGACTATTGGGAGTGGCTGGAAAACGAGGGGATGGGCATCGTGGGCTTTACCTACGAACAGGTTCAATCGATGCCCATGGATGCTGTCGCCCGCGCTATCGTCGCCCGCAAAAAGTTTGTCGGCGACATCCTCGCCGCCGTGTTTGGCACGCCGGACGAAGCGGAGGAAGCGCCGCAGGTTTCCAGCCGCCCGCTGACCCCCGCCCTATTCAAAGCCGCGATCATGGGTGAACGGTCTTGAGCGACATTGCCCGCCTTGGTCTAGCAATCGATTCCAGTCAGGCGAAATCCGCTGCGACGGATCTTGATCGCTTTCAGGCGTCGGCCAATCAAGCAGCCGCGGCCACGGATAAGCTCGCTGCATCGAGCACCAAGAGCAATGTAGCGGGTAAGACAGTCAAGGACGCTGCCGCCGGCGCGACGCAGGGGCACAATGCGCTCGCCGTGGCCGCCGGCAAGGCGGCCGTTGCCAATGACAACCTGACCAAATCCGCCGGCCTCGCCCGCCACGAACTGATCAACCTGTCCCGCCAGGCGCAGGACATTGGCGTTTCGCTGTTCTCCGGACAATCGCCCCTGACCGTTTTGGTTCAGCAAGGTACGCAGGTCGGTGACGTATTCGCCAATACGCAGGGCACCATCGGCGGGTTCGCGCGCCAAATCACCAGTGTCATCACCCCGGCGCGCCTTCTGGCGACGGGTGTCGTCGGCATTGGTGCGGCGTTCGCTTACTCCCTAGTGAGCATCACGCAAACCGCTAAGGCCTTCGACGACGTTTCACGATCGATCGGGACCACCACGGGTCAATTGCACGGCTTGCAGCAAGCCGCTTCGTTCAAGGGCATCGGCCAGGACGAGTTCCTGAAGACGATGCAGCAGTTCGGTGGCGCTGTTTACGAAGCGCAGCACAATATGGGCGGCCTCGCCGATGTCATGCGCAACAACGGCAAGTCGGCGAAGGATTTTAACGACTATCTGGAAAAAGCGGCCGACCTGATCAAGAACGCCGCGAGCGATCAGGCGCGTTTGCAGTTGCTGCAACAGATGGGCTTGCCCGCCACCATGGATTGGGTGCGGTTTCTGTCGCAAGGCGCGGCCGGGATCAAAGCCGCGACTGCGGAAGCTGCTAAATTCAACGACAGTGCCGAAGGCAAACTGATCGCGTCCGCGCGCAAGTTCGACGAAGCGTGGAACACCGCCACGACCAAACTCGTGCAGAACTTCAAAGCCGCGATGATTAATGTCGCCGGCGCGATGGCTGGCGTCGAAATTCCGCAGTGGCTCAAAAATGCCGCGTCAGGTGCGTTTACCGGTGCGAAGTATGGCGGCATTCCGGGCGCTGTGGCGGGCGGTCTCTACGGTGCATCCAAGGGCAACGACGCCAATTTCAACGATCGGTTTGGCGGCTTCGCATCCACCGGAAACGCGGGCGGCCTGCAACAAGGGCTAGATAACCGCGCCGCGGCAGCAAACCGCATTCGAGTGACCGTCGATCCCAATGCGGCAAGGAACGCCCTCGCGCTCGAGCAACAGCGCATCGGCATTTTGTCGCAGCTCGGGCGCGTCGAGGACGCCGTTCGCGGCAAGGAATTGGAAATCGCCGCCGCGCGCATGAACGGCGTCAAGATCACCAAGGACGAAGCCGACGCGTTGGTCGCTGTCACGCGAGCGCAGGCGGAAATGTCGCGCGTCTCGCAGCAGGCATCGATTGGCATCTATGATTTCGCCAAGGCGCAGCAAGCCGCGAACGACAATCTTAAGGCTTTGGTCGCGCAAGGTCTGCTCGACCCGAACAATCCAAAGCAGTATGAGGCGGCTGTTATATCGCTGCGCAAGTCGATGGAACAGCTTTCGGACCAGGCGGCGGTTGCTGGCTCGAACTTCGAGCAGTTGAAGCGCTACCAGCTCGACGCATCAAATACGCGCACCCTGTTCGATGGCTTCTCGGTGCGCTCGCTCGACACATTCGCCGACGGCCTGACCAGCATTGTGACAGGGGCCAAGAGCGTCAAAGACGCGTTCAGCGACATGGCCAAGTCGATCATCAACGATCTTGCTAAAATTGCCATAAAACAAGCCATCGTCGGGCCTATCGCGGGCGCACTGCAGGGTTTAGGTGGAATGTTCGGTCTGCCCACGGGCGCGCTGACGTCGTCCGGCAGTATTGCAGGGGCGATTGGACCGACATCCGTCGGCGGTGCTCCACTCGTGGGTGCCTTCGCCAGTGGTACTAATTCCGCGCCTGGCGGCATGGCCCTGGTCGGCGAAAAAGGCCCCGAGCTGGTCAACCTTCCGCGTGGCGCGCAGGTGTTCAACAACCGCCAAACGCGGGGCATGCTCGGTGGTACGGGCGGCGTGTCGTTCGGCGATACTGTCATCCAATTGAATGGCAATACTGACGAATACGGCCTGTCCCAGGTTCGCAAGGAATTGGCTGCGCACCGCCAGGCACTCGCCGGCATCGCCGGTCGCGGTCGCCGATCTGAACGCTTTGCGCAAACAGGTGTCGGATGAGCGTCGAAATCCCGTGGGATCGGCTGGTCGAGAACAGCCACGACTGGAATTTGCTCGGAACGGTCGCCATCGCCGGTCAAACCGCGGGCATGTCGGTGGACGTGCGCTCGGACGGCGGCGGCTTCTGGCAAGCGAGCCTTAATAACATCCGGTTTCGCGATCGATCGGACACGCAGCTTTGGCGAGCGTTGCGTCAGATCGCGAATGGCGGTGTCACACCGATTATCGTCTATCGCCGCGATACAACGTGGGCACCTTTCCCGGCCGACCCCTATGCGATCTTGCCCTATAGCGATGGTTCCTATTTCAGTGACGGCACCGGCTACTATACTCCGGTGATTGATGTCTCATGCGCTGTCGGAGCGGCTCTGCGTGCAACGTCTATGGTGATACGCCTCAACTACTGCGCGCCCCTGCAGGGCGGTGAGTGCTTCTCCATCGAACATGGGACCTATGGTTGGCGGCTCTACGAGATCGCCACGGCCATCGACAACGGGGACGGCACCACGACGATTACATTTAATCCCCCGCTTCGCGAAGCCGTCGCCGATGGTGACAATCTCGAATTCGATCGCCCGCGCTGCTTGATGAAGCTCGCCAACTCGTCCGCCATGGACCTGAATAATACGACCTATCCGTTCAGCATGGCGTCCGTCGTCTTCGTCGAAACGAAGTATGCCACATGATTTTGACCGACGCAGAACTTGCGGCCCTGTCCGGTGACGTCATCAACCTGGCGGCGTTCTTTCGCCTGGAGACCGACCCGGTCGTGCGCCTTTGGTTGGGCTTCGGCAACATCGCGGCGACGTCGAACGTGCTTGATCCCGACGGTGCAGAATATACCGGGTTCGGCGAAATCAACGGCCTCCCTGAATTCAGCCAAATGATCAATGGCGCCGCTGAGCGCGTCGACTTCACGGTCAGCGGCGTATCGGGGCCTGTTCTCGCCATTGCCGCGGCCGGCGATGCCACCAGTGTTCAAGGCAAACGCGTATCGATCGGGTTCGGCATCTTCGACGCCGCGTGGCAGTTGCTCGGCGCCCCGAAATGGTTCGCGCACTATCGCGCCGACGTCATGTCTATAAATCAGCAGCCGACCGGCGATCCCGAACAGCCCATTTTGCGAAGCATCACCCTGTCGTGCGGCTCACTGATGACCATGCGCCGCCGGCCTGCGCGCTCGTATTTCTCCAACGTTGACCAACAAGCGCGTCACCCCGGCGATCTGTTCTGCAGCCTGACGACCAAATACGCCCACGGATTTAGCAAGCCATGGCCGAAATTAGTATCATGAACCGATTGTCAGAATATTGCGGCGATGTGACTCGCGATCGGTGGCAATATGGCCGGTTGGATTGCTGCACGTTCATGGCCGATTGGCTGATGCGCCTCGGGCTCCCCGATGCTATGGCTGATCGTCGCGGCACCTACGCGACCCGGCACGAATACAAGGTCGCGATAAAGAGCGAAGGCGGGATGCTGGTGTCATGTCGCGCGCGATTCGCGGCGATTGGCTTGGAGGAAACGAGCGCTCCCGCGGCCGGAGACGTCGCCTTGGTACAGGCCGCAATCGGCCGACGTTTCGATGGTCGCATTGTCACCGCTCCGACCGGGGCGATTTGCACTGACGCGCGAATGCGGATGGTCGCCACGTCGACTGCCCTGGTGAACGCCCCACTTGCCACCGTCGCGGCGTGGAGGATCACTCGTGGCTGAAACAGTCGGCATTCTCATTCTTTCCTCAATCGAAGCCGCCGGCGCGAGCGGTGCAGCGGCTTTCGGCTCGACCGTCCTCGTAGGCACATTGACGGTCAATGCGGCAGTGGGTGCCGCCGCCATCACGGCCGCCTCGATTGGTCTCTCCTACGCGCTGGCATCCTCGCCGAGCGTCCCGAGTCCGGAAGCAGGTTCGCAGGCGATCAGGCAGTCGATCCCGCCCCGAATGCGTGGGTATTGGGTCAACCGCATGGCGGGCGTTTATGTCCTCTATGAAGCGGCCGGCGCTGCTCCGAACATTTCGTATGACGTGATCGCGTTTCATCACGGCGAAATTGACTCGATTGTTGAAGTCTATTTGCATGACGATCCTGTCAACGCGAACATGGATTTCAATAATTTCGAAGCAATCCTGACCATCAACGGCACTGCCGAGGGGTATTATCACGGCACCACGGGCACGGTCGAGGTGCAGATGCACAAGGGCACACCGACACAGTTGGCGTCGTCGTATCTGTACGGCGACGCGCAGATCAACTCAATCTGGACATCTTCGTTTTACGGGCACGGTATCGCCTACATGGTGATGAAGTGCGGCGGCCCGAACGACGCAAAGATATATTCGACGGTATTTCCGCATCAGAAACCCGAGCCGTCTGTCGTCGCAAAATGCGCAATGCATTTGGACAGACGAACGGGCATTACAGCGGCGAGCCCGAACCCCGTTGTGCAGTTGATCGACTACCTCACCGGTGATCCGGACGTCACGGGCGGTCCAGGGCTGGACTATGAAACCACGATCGCGCCTGTCATTGATCAATGGCACGTCGAGGCTGATTTGTGCGATGACATTGTCAGCAGCCTCAACCGGTATCGATCTGCCGGATGGTACACCTTCGACAACAAGCCGGAAGACGTGATCGGCAAGATCCTGTCGACGTGCGATGGCTATTTGGCCGAAAACGGCGATGGCACGTTGTCTATCACCGTTGGCTATTATCGTGAGCCAACCGAACCAGCGTTGACGTCGGAACACATTCTCGGAATCTCCGTTGATTACGGCACTCCCGACGAAAGCAAGGTCAACCAACTCGACGTCACCATCACCGACCCGAATCAAAAATATGTGTCGGTGCAGCTTGACCCGGTTCGCGACGAAGGATCGATTTCCACGTTCGGACTGCGCAGTCAGACGCTCGATCTGACATGGGTGCAGGTAGCAGCGCAGGCGAATCGGTTGGCCGAGCGCGCAATGCAGCGTCTCAATTCGGCGATGTCGGGTTCGATCGTTACCACGTTGTACGGATTTCGCTATTTTGGAAAACGATGGATGAAACTGCAATACCCGATCGCTGGTCTTGAGGATTGCGTGGTCGAAATCCAGACCATCAAGACCAATCTGCTTGCCGGTCAGATCACCTTCGAATGGAAACTGATCGATCCGACCGGCTACGCAGAAACCTCTTAATGTTGACAATTTACACTCGAACAAGTACGATGCGCCGCCCTCAAGGTGTCTGGAGTAAGGGAAAATGACGCTCACTGCGGCTCAGATCCTCCGCGACTACAATACTGACGGAGTGCCGGCGAGCGGTATTCATCAGACGGTGAAGCGCGAATTCCGCGATTGGGGAACGCAGGTCGAATCCGTCCTTGGTCAGATTGGGCTCGGTTACGCCACCCTGGCAAATATCAACGCCGATTTGGCTCACGCCGCCAATTCGCTTGCCTACGTCTATGGTGACTCAACGCCTGCAAACGTGGGAATTTACCAGAAGTCCGGTGCTTCGGGGGCAGGCTCGTGGTCGCGCGTCGCCGATCTGCCCATCGAAGTGCTGCGCTTGACAGTCACGGGAGGCACCGGAAACGCCATTCAGGCTTCGGCCTCGATGACCCCAACGACCCCCGGTAACAAGCTCTATATTTTCGTCGCAACCGCCAACAACACGGGCGCAGTGACGCTCGCGCTCAACGGTGGTACGGCGACCGCAATCAAGGACGCGTTCGGCTCGGCACTGGTCACGGGGGCTATTCTTTCGGGCGCGTCGTATGTGCTCGGCTATTCGGTCGATCATTATCAGTTGTTGCTCTCCCAGCCGGTCGACGCTAGCGGCGTGCTCGCCGACACTCTCACCGCGCGCGACGCGGCGGCGGCGTCCGCTGCGGCGGCTGCAGCATCGGCGGCCTCGATTCCGGATATTCTGACCAAAGTCGCCGACAGCCTGATCCAGAATAATGTCTCGGACACCAACAACGATATCGACGTGCTGCTCGACGGCGCGGCTGTCGTCACCAAGCGGCTCGATGCGGCGTGGGCGGTCGGCACAAATCAGGGCGGGCTCGATGCCGGCTCCAAGGCGATCAACAGCAGTTATCACCTCTACTTGATCCGCCGAAATTCGGATAGCGTGCAGGATGCGCTATTCAGCGCTTCGGCGACCGCGCCGACCATTCCGAGCGGCTGGACCAAGGTGCGCGTGCTTGGCGCCGTCACGACCAATGGTTCCGGCAACATCCGCCAGTTCATCCAGGCAGGTGATTATTTCGAGTTGCTGGTGCCGGAACTCGAGGCGAATGGATTTGCCAACGGCACCACCGCGAACCTGCGGACGCTCGCCGGCATGCCGCACGGCGTCAAGATGTTCGCCAAGCTCTACATCGAGGGCTCCAACTCCACCAGCCAAGGCGGTTACGTCAACGCATGGGACGCGGATCTTGGCGTCAGCGTCACCACGACCGGCGCGCTATATGCGGCCGTGGTGCGCCATTCCGGGGCGCAGTTCGCTGGCGTTGTCGCCGACGTCCTGACCAGTGCCGCCGGTCAGATCTATACCAACGACAACGCCGCCTCGGGAACGTCGACGCTGCTGATGGTGACTAAGGGTTGGTTCGATCCGCGGGTGCGCCGTCATGCAATCTGATGTCTCGATCGCGTTCTGCGGTACGTCGCTGTCGTGGTACAATTATTACCAACCGCCGCTGATAGCGCGGCTGCAGGCGGCGACCGGCAAGTTCATTCGCGAATTCGGCTATGGGTTCAACGGCTCGAACAGCAACGGGACCGACGGCGGCCTATCGCGCATCGGCCAGGTCGTTGCCGATCATCCCGATTTCGCGCTGATCGAATATTCGATGAACGATTGCGCCTTCCTGACCAGGGCGCAGGCGATCGCAAACCATGTCGCAATGCTCGATGCGCTCAAGACCGTGATGCCCGCCAGCCGTCTATTCCTGATGACGATGAACGACAGCACTGATCCGACCCGCACAACGCTCGGTGATTACTATGCCGATTACAGGACTTTGGCGGTGAGCCAAGGCGTCGGCCTGATTGACAATCAGCCGGTGTGGCAGGCCTACGGCTCGGTTGCGACCTACACGTCGGACGGCACACATCCGCGGCAGGCTGACACCGTGACCGTGACGACGCCGACAATCTTCAACGCGTTGCAGCCACTCATCGCTGCGCTCTGATCACCAGATTTGATCGGAGTCGTTGGCGGCGTCCTCCGCCCTGCGCTCGCGTGCGGTCATCGCCGATCGGCGATCACGGTCCTTGAGGCGTAGCAACGTGCCGCACGCCAGGATGAGTCCAGCGATTACAAGACCGGTGAGTGTGTCGATTGACATCATGTTCGCCAGCGTACCCGCCACAACCGCCCCGTGCAAGCCCCTTTTATGTTGACAATTTACATAAATCGTGCCACGGTGCCGAAATGGCCGCGATTGTCAAATGGTGCGAGGAAAACCCGGTGAAGGCGGCCTTGTGGCTGTCTGCGGGCCTCCTGCTCTGGTGGGGGCTGTCGCTGTGAACGACGGCCTGCAAATCAGCCCGCGCGGCGCTGCCCTGGTGCAGTCGTTTGAGAACTGCCTGACCGCGGTGAACGCAGCCAAGACCGAATTCAAGCCGTATTATTGCCCGGCCGGCGTTCTGACGATCGGGTGGGGTCACACCAACGACAACGGCCGCAAGTTCAAAGAGGGCGACGTTTGGACAAAGGGCGAATGCGACGCTGAATTCCGCGCCGATATGCGCCGGTTCGAGAAGGCCGTTAAGCGCCGCGTCAAGGTGGCGCTGACCCAATCGCAGTTCGATGCGTTGGTGTCGTTCACCTACAACTGCGGCGAAGGCAATCTGGCCCGTTCCGGTTTGCTCCGAAAGGTCAACGAAAAGGATTTCGACGGCGCGGCGGACGAATTCGCCAAATGGAATCGCGGCGGCGGCAAGGTGTTGCGCGGCCTGACGCGGCGGCGCGCGGCGGAAGCCGCCCTGTTCCGCGACGGAGCCCACGAGGATGTTCGCGCGAGCTACCGCGCCGAAGTGCGTCAGGATCCGCAGCCCGAACCAATGCCGCAGGGCGTTGACGCTCCGGACGGCACGGCGCGGCCGATGTCAGGATCGAAAATCGGCAATACGCAAATCGCCATCGGCGCGGCCGGCGCGGCTGAAGTCGCCGGCAAGGTTTCCGATGCACTCGACCAAGCCAAAACGGTCAAGCAGGGAGCCGAAGATTTGGGAATGGGCGACGTCCTGTCCCACCTTCTGACCATGCCGACGTTCTGGATCGCCGTGGCAATCGTCGTGGCCGCGGGCGCTGCCTGGTATTGGCGCAGCCAGCACGCAGCGGAGGGCGTTTGATGACCTTGCTCGCCGATACGCCACTTGGTCAGCCGTGGGGACTGTATGCGATCGGTGCCGCCTTCCTGATCGTCGTCGTTTGGGCTGCGTGGGCTCGCTGACATGCTGTGGTCCTGGCTGCAACTCGCCTGGCACTACCTGTTCGGATGGGCCGGTGTCGACATGCTGGTCGGCTTCGCGTGCGTCACGGTCGCCGTGCTCGAGCCGCCAATCGTCGCCGCGCTTATTCCGGATTTGCGCAAATGGGCCATCGCCGGCGCCGTGATCGCATTCACCTGCATGGGATTAATCGCCTATGGCTACAAAAGCGGCTCAGACGAAAAACAGCGCCAGTGGGATGCGGCGTTGGTTCGCGAATTCGACGTCGGCGAAAAGGCTCGTGCTTCTGCTGAGCGTGCTTTGCCTGACACTTCCGACCGCTGGGTGTTTAACGACGACCGGTTCAACCGCAATCATCGGGACCGACCGAGCGATGACCACAAAGGCCCGGTGCGCTGGCTGGCGATCAATCCATTTCGACGCGTGGAATGACACGCCGGAGACCATCAACGACATTCGCCGGCACAATCAGACCGGCGTGAACAAACGGTGTTGGACGAAATGACCGATCACGACACGAAATCCTTGGTCAAGGAAGCCGTAAGCGAATTCCTGCTTGCGCTCGGTGTCGACGTCGGTTCGCCGGCTGCGGTCATCGAATTGCAGAAGGATTTTCACCACGTCCGGCATTCGCGCCTCACGATGGGCGCCGTACGCAAGGAAATCGGAACCAAAGTCGTTTCGGTTTTGACCGGTAGCGCCATGACCGGCGTGATTGCCGTTGTCGGCTTCTATTTCACCACCAAGGGGCATTGAACATTGCCGACACCGCCGCGCTCGGATGAAAAGTGCCGCCAAGCCGTCGACGCCTATTTGGCCGCTGATCGTGTCAAGCAGCATGCAGCGGCGACACTTGGATGGGACCAAAAGACGTTTCGCGACACGCTAAAGGACGCGTCACAGCGCGGAATGCTGCTCGACCACCCGCCGGCAATGCCCGGCTACCGCATCAGCCAGGTTTCGGACGGCCCCGCCGGCAAGTCCATTCAGCAAAAGCCCGAACACGGCGAGGTGTTCGCTGTCCCCGAGGGCCATCTGATCAAGGGTGTTTCAGCCCTGGTCAATCCCGACGGCCAAGAAATCGTCAAATGGATCAAGACCAGCCAGGACGCCGAGCAGCGCGACGCAGCGATGCGCGCCGTGGTCGAGGGCTTCAAGGAAGATTTGCCGCGCACCGAGCCCGCCTTGCCCGTTCCGCGCACCAATGGCGAACTCCTGAACCAATACACCGTGACCGATCTGCATTTCGGCATGCTGGCCTGGCGCGAGGAAACCGGCGCCGACTACGATTTGAAGATCGCCGAAAAGCTCCTGCTCGACTGGTTCGCCGCGGCGATCCGCATGTCGCCGGACGCCGGCACTGCGGTGCTCTGCCAACTCGGCGACCTCTTGCACCATGATGCGCACGAAAGCGTCACGCCGGCGCACCGGAACGTCCTCGACGCCGATTCCCGCCTGCAAAAAATGATCCGGGTGGTGATCCGGACCATGCGCCGCATCGTGACCATGCTGCTCGAGAAGCACGAGCAAGTTCATATCATCATGGCCGACGCCAACCACGACCCGGCCGGCGGCGCCTGGTTGCGCGAGATGTTCGCGGCGTTCTTTGAGAACGAACCGCGCGTGACAGTCGACACCAGTCCGAGCACCTACAATGTGTTCGAATTCGGCAACACGTCGCTGTTCTATCACCACGGCCACAAGCGCAAAATCAGTTCGATCGATGGCGTTTTCGTCGGCAAGTTCCGCGAGATTTTTGGCCGGACCAAATTCAGCTATGCCCACATGGGCCATCTGCACTCGGACGAATTGAAGTCGGCCCCCACCACAATGAAGGTTGAACGGCACGAAACGCTCGCCGGCCCCGATGCCTACGCGGCGAACGGCGGCTGGCTCTCCGGCCGATCGGCGAAGGTCATCACGTATTCGAAGCAGTTCGGCGAAGTCGGCCGCATCACCCTGACCCCCGAAATGGTGAGCACATGATGCGCGCCCTCGCCCTGATCCTGGCCGGCGTGGCGATCGCCGGCGCCCTCGCGCTCGGATCCATCATAGACCTCCCGCCCTTCCCAACGTGCGCCGGCCTCGGCGGCGGCTGCACTTCAAATTGAGGACGTGACCATGGCAAACGACTGGCCCCGCAGCGATCGCGAGTGGGCGGCGCAATTCCTTGATCAGCGCATCGGCTGCAACGTTACCGCGTGTCCCAATGGCAAATGCCAAGCCACGGGCGAGTGCATTGACAACCTCCCCGTGGTATCGAGCCCGCCCCTGGCGCCGGACATGCGCTATTCCGCCCCGCGCACCATCGTGGCGTTCACCGGCCTCGCCGGAGCTGGCAAGAGCACCGCCGCCGCGCACCTCACCAAATCGCGTGGCTTCGAGCGCGTGCGCTTCGCTGGCCCGCTCAAGGCCATGATGGCGGCGCTTGGCTGCACCACCGCCGAGATCGACGGCGATCGTAAGGAAACGCCCTGCGATCTGCTCGGCGGTAAGACGCCGCGTTGGGCCATGCAGACGCTCGGAACGGAATGGGGCCGCCAACTGATCGGCGACGACCTGTGGATTCGGGCCTGGCAAGCGGCCGTGGATCGGCTCCCGCCCGGTGTGCCCGTTGCCGTGGACGACTGCCGCTTTCCCAACGAGGCGGCGGCGGTGCGCGCGGCGGGCGGGCTGATTGTCCGCGTCGACCGTCCCGGCGCCGGTACCGCATCAGTGCATGAGTCCGAGCAACATCAAATCGACGCGGCCCGGATCCTGCACAACACCCTCGACGAACGGAATTTGCGCGAACAGGTCGACGTCATGTTGCGCGACCTGTCGTGGGCGGATCGCTAAGCCCCAAAGTCGAACGCCTGATCCCTGACCAGCTCCGGCACGGCCAGCCCGCGCCGCTGCGCCATCGCCTGCACGACCAACCGCACACGCTCGGCAGCGGCCGCGACCCTCGCTGCTTCCTCTTGCAGCACCATCAGCGACCGCGTTTCGAAATCGACTTTGCGCATGTTCGTTCTCCTTCTGTTCTCCCGAACTATGCTTCCGAAAATACGAAGAGTCAATAAAGAAAAAGGCCGCATTCGCGCGGCCTGATTTCGTTACGCGATCGTATCGGTCCAATCGACTTTGACACCATGCGCCGTCGCCAGCGCCTCGAACTGAACGCACACCCTGTTCATCCTGGCTCGAGCTTCCACCATTTCGGTCGCCATCACCATTACCGTACGCACCGTAAACCCTTCGTCCCTCTCAGTTTTAACCGCCCGCCCGCTGGTCATTCCAATAACTTTCATTTTGGGTTGCAAATCAGGAACTTTTCAGTTCCTAATAGTAAGTTAATACCCTGAACGAATTTTGGTCAAGAAAGAACTCATTTTACTCAGTCGGTACAAATACGGTGTTCACATTTGAGAAGGAGGCGTTTGCACATGCTAAAGAGATTACATAAATCGGGGCAAAATTTACGCATGCAAAAATTGACAGGCATCCATGCTCGGATGGCCAGGGGAGCACTCGCTTGGTCCGTGCGACAGGTCGCTAAGACGAGCGGCATCAGCGACAGCTCGATTCGACGAATCGAATCTGAGATCGGCGTTCCGGAAACCGTGACTCTAGACCTTCTGGTGCGCCTACGCGAGTTCTACGAAAGTAAGGGGTTCACCTTCATTTTTGAGCCTGACCCCGGCATCTCCTGGCGACGCAAAGAGCGGCGAGCGCGAGCGGATCGGCGCGGCTCCGGCGGCGGCCCGGTCGGAGCGTCCAGCACGATGACGGATGTGGTCTCCGTCGTGCCGATGGTGTTTGCGCCCCAGCGATACGAGACAGCAGTGCGCTTCTGGTCAAAGATTTTTCCGCCGCCGGAGTGAACGAAAAGGCGACAGGAATTGCAAACCGATCTGCAAACCGGTCTTTCCGTTCTCAATCTGTTTCGCGCTAAGCCGTTGATTTTGTTGGCGCGCTCGGAGAGATTCGAACTCCCGACCCTCGGAATCGAAATCCGATGCTCTATCCAGCTGAGCTACGAGCGCCCTGGGCCCGACATTGGGCCGCAGCCGAGACGCCCCAGTTCGCTGCTGGCGGGCAGCAGGCCGGATGACGTTCGGATGGGTTCGAATTAGCAGAGAGGCCCGCCAATAAAAAGCCCTTCCCGCCCCGATTCGAGACGGGGCAGACCCGCTCTTACCAGGTGCTATCGAAGAAGCCGAAATGCGGCTGCTGCGCCATCACCATCATCGGCCGCCCTTGCTGCGGCACCGGATGCGCTCTGGCGACCTTGCGCTTGGGCTGCTGCGCTGGGGTCTGAAGTGGCTGGGCCTGAGGAGTCTGGGCCTGGGCCTGCGCCTGAACTTGCGTCTTGGCTTCGGCCTTCTTGACCGCAGCGGCATCAGCCTTCGCGGCCGGCGTGAATTGAGCGAAAGTCTCGCGGACCCGCGCCTTGGCTGTAATCTCGGCCAAGGCCGGCGACATACCCTCCACGGGCGGCTGGGGAGCCGCGGCGGCGGCGATCTTCACCGCAGGGGCGGCAAGCGGCGGCTGAGTGGTGTCGAGCACGACGCGCTCCGGCAGGTGGCGATCGGACCGGATCCGGATCAACGGCTGTTCGTTGCTTGCGGTTGCAACCGCCTGCGTCACAGGCGAAGTCGGCAGAACGTGGTTCGCCGCGAGCAGCAGTGCGAGCAAGGCTCCACCGACAAAAATGAAATACCGAAGGATAGGCATTGGCCGCGCTCCGCCCGCCGCATCCCCGCGTGGGCTCTCCGCCTCAACAGGCGATCATTTAATTGGTTCCTGCCCCAGCCATTCGGTTCAAATGGCGACGGCAAGTTTTTTGGCCAAGGCCCCAGGACAGTAACTTTTCCGCTACCGAAAAATGCCGGCCTTAGGTCCGACGTGCTGCCACAAGCGAACACTTCGCCTGATCGGCATTCACATTGACGAAGCCGACAGGAATGCGCGCAAAAGTCTTGCGGCTCTTCATGTTAACCGTATCCGCCAGAACGCGGCTGCGGTCAGTGAGATGACTGCCATCGCGCCGCGCAAAAGCACAGGCGATCTCGACATCCTTTACGGCATAGTCGTTGTCGTTGCGCAGCGTGAACGTCACCAGCGCCTTCGAGCCAAGGCCGCCGCGGCGCCAGGTCTGCGATGAAATCCTGATCCGACCGAGTTCCGCCATTGTCGGAATCTGAGCTTCGGATGGCGACGACACGACGGCCTCGTTGCCCGAAGGCGCCGTCTCGACCGCTGCCACGTCAGACCTCACCGGTTCGGCACTGTTGCCTCTGGAGAGAGGGAGCAGCATCCAGACGCCGCAACCGACGATGATGGCCGCCAACAGCCACAGCAGGCCTCGCCCAAATGAAACGCTCGCGATCGTCACCGCCCGCGCCAGTCGTTCGCCGGTCACGGCGAAACGCCCTAACCCGATGCGGTCAAACCGAGCGTTCATGGTTGCCTCACCGATCGCGGCGGAAGCACGTTCGACAACGGATTCGGCCACTGTTTACCTTAATCCGGAAGACGAACTAAGGTTCCCGCGCAGCTGTCGAGTCGGCAAGAGCGGTGGCGGTCACCGGCCGAGGCCGCTAACATGCGCTGCAACATCAAGACCCGTCGGGAGAACATGAAATGCCAGTCGTCACTTGGGATCACGTCCATCTGCGCAGCCCTGATCCGGAGGCCACGGCGGCATGGTTGCGGGACATCCTCGGTGGCGAGATCGTGCAAGCGCCCGGACGGATCGACGTGAATCTTGGAGGCGCAAGGATTTTCATTGCGCCTCTCGAAGGCGACAACGCGGTCAACCCGCCGCCGTCGCACCCGCATCAGGGCCTCGACCATTTCGGTCTCACGGTGAAGGACATCGACGCCGTCGCCGCCGAGATCAAGGCCAAGGGCGTCACCTTCACGCGCGAACCGACCACGATCCGCCCCGGCGTGCGCATCTGCTTCATCCGCGGCCCCGAAGGCATCTCCATCGAGCTGCTCGAGCGCGACAAGAAATATACCTGACACGGCGCGCGCCGCATCGGCCCACCGGGCGACGTGCCGCCCGGTGCGCCTAAGTCATGCTGCCGGGCATGAAGCAGCGGATGGCGACGCCCATATAGCCGTAGATCGGCCAGACCATGGTGCGCCCCGCCCGGTTCGGCTCCGAGATCACGGCCTCCTCGGGCACCTCGACCCAGACGAGCTCCTGCGGTCGGCCGTCGATCACGTAGCCATACCGTGGGACACGGACCCGATAGTGCCCGTCCTTGCTGTCCCAGTCGGTGTCCGAGAGCGCCGAGCCGTCTGCATCGGAGCAGCAAGGCCCCTTGCCGCTTCGCAGGCCGTCGAACCAGGCCTTCAATTCGGCATTGGTGTTGACGAACTGGCCGCGGTCGCGCGCGTGCCCGATCGGGGCTGCGAGTGCGATCAGAGCCAGGGCACAAGCGAGGCTCGTCACGCTTCGCCAGCGTGCCGCGCCGCCAATCCGCCGTTGTCGTGTTTCGCAAATCGTGGGACGCACACTGTACAGACGCGGCTTCTCGCCGCCGGAATCGATCCAGTTGCTCACGTTTGTCTTGCTCCAGCACCCCGCGGCCAGTGCAACAATGGTTATGCATTTCGCGGGCCAACTTGATTCGCAACGACTGGCCTCGCTTCATGATCAGACCGTCATGGCGGTGTCATAGACAAGCCGGGACACTACGGCTCACGTGCAGGTGCGCAAGGCCGGCGGCCAAACTCCCGCGTTGCGTGGGCGCATGCCCTTTGGCATAAATGCCCTACCGGTTACGCCATTGGGCGATGGCGGCCGGCCTCGGGACGTTATGAAGAACGGCCTCTATTCGATTCACGTGAACCTGCTCGATGGTCGGGTCGGCAAGGGCAGCGGCGTGATTCTTTTTCGCGACGGCAAGATTCTTGGCGGCGATGCCTACCTGTATTACACCGGCAGCTACACGGTGAAGGACAATACCTTCAAGGGCGAGGTGCTGGTCCAGCGTCACACCTCGCCGCGGGGTGACGACAATCCGCTGTTCGGCGGCCCTGCCGCGGTCGGCATCGGCGTCAGCGGCACCTTCACGGAGACGCGCGGGGACATGACGGGGACCGCGCTGGTCGGCAAGGCCAGCCAGATTTTCGGCGCAACGCTGCACAAGCTTGCAGAGGCCGACTGAAGCTTCGGTTCTGATTGAATCAGAATCTCAGATCTCAATTGTTGTTGTTTCCACGTTTTCTTCACGCGAACCGGGCAATCTACTTCGCTCGAAAACGCTCGAGCTATTCCGCGGCCTGCTCGAGTGGCGCGACTCGCGGCAGGATGATCTGGATACGTGTGCCGCCGCCCGGTTCGGAATCCAGATCGAGCCGTCCGCCAAGCCTGTTCGTGACGATGCTGTAGACGATGTGCAGCCCGAGGCCGGTGCCGCCCTGGTCGCGGCGCGTCGTGAAGAACGGATCGAAGGCACGACGGCGGACGTCGAGCGACATGCCGCAGCCATTGTCGGAGAAGATGATCTCGACATTGTCCTTGCCGGACTCGCGCACCTGGATGTCGATGGTGCCCGGCCGGCCGTCCGGGAAGGCGTGCGCCACCGCGTTGAGAAACAGATTGGTCAGCACCTGGCCGTACGGTCCGGGATAGCTGTTCATGGTCAGATCAGGCTGGCACTCGACATTGAGCGTCAGATTGTGCTTGCGAAGGCCGGGCCGCAGACTCATCACCACCTGCTCGGTGAGGTCACCGAGATCGAAGCTGCGCTGGTCCGAATAGTTGCGGTCGGCGGCGACTTGCTTGAACGATTGGATCAGCTCGGCGGCGCGATTGAGATTGGAGACGAGCTGCGAGGACGCGTCGCGGCTGGTATGGAGAAAGTCGTTGAGCGTGGAGCGGCGCAACTCGCCCCGCTCGACCTCGGCGGTGAACATCGCGGTCTTGCGCTCCAGCGCGGAGGCGACCGTGAGGCTGATGCCGACCGGATTGTTGACTTCGTGCGCGACGCCGGCGACGAGGCGCCCGAGCGCCGCCAGCTTCTCCGCCTCGATCAACGAGGCCTGGGTCTCGCGCAGATTGCGCAGCGCGGTCTCGGCGGATTCCTTGGCTTTCCGCATCTCCTGCTCGCCGCGCTTGCGCTCGCCGATGTCGAGCGCCACGGTGACGATCCGCTCGATCTCGCCTTCTGCATCGAGCAGCGGCAGCTTGTTGACGAGCCATTGCCGCATGTGGCCGGAAGAATCAATGTACTCTTCTTCGTAGAAGCCGAGACCTTTTCGCAGCGTCAGTACGCGCTTGTCGCTCTCGTCGGACTTGGCCGCGCCGTAGCGCGACATCAGGTCGGCCGTTGTGCGGCCGAGCGCATCGCCGGGCTCGATTCCGAAGATGCCGGCCATGTAGCGGTTCATCAGCACGTAGCGCAGGTCGCGGTCCTTGACGTTGATCACCGCGGGCACGGTATCGATGACCTGCTGAAGCAGGCGCCGTCCTTCGGCGATGGCGTCTTCGGCGCGCTTCTGGTCGGTGATGTCGCGCAGCGTGCCCTCGTAGCGGACGATGTTGCCGGCCTCGTCGCGGACGCCGGTGGCACTGTCGGACAGCCACAGGATGTCGCCGCCGCGCTGGCGCACCTGGTATTCGAACTCGCGCACCATGCCGTCGCGGGCCATCAGCCGCTGATATTCGACGCGTGCCTCGGGATTGACGTAGATGGTGTGGGCGATGTCGTTGATGCTGTCGATCAGCTGCTGCGGGCTATCGTAACCCATCATCCGTGCCAGCGCCGGATTGGCGTTGAGGAGGTCGCCGGCCGGCGTCGTGACATAGATGCCATCGACCGAGCCCTCGAACAGTTTCCGGTAGCTCTCTTCGGCGAGGCGCTGCTCGGTCAGTGCGCGCACCGCCGCCTCGCGCGCCGTGTCGGCCTCTTCCAGCGCGCGGCGGAACACTTCGGCCGCCCGCGCAATGTCGCCGATCTCATTGTCGAGGTCGGCGGACGGGATCGAGGTGTTCTTCTCGCCGGCTGCGAGCGCGCGGATCGACCGCGCGATCTGGGCGAGCGGACGGACCGTCCGCCGCACCACGAAACCGGCCGCGAGAATGCCGATCAGCACGCCGATGGTACCGAGCACGATGCTCTGCCAGCGCGCCTCCGTCAGCGTGCGGGCAAAGTCGCGCGACAGCACGTGACCGCGCCGGGCGCTGACCTCGCGCAGCAATTCGGTGACGCGGCCGATCAGCCGGCCCTCGGTTCCCAGCACCTCGCGGTCGATGTCGGCGATCTGCCGTTCACGGACCGCGACCGCGATGATCGCCTCGGCGTAATCGTTGACGGCCGATCTGAGCTTCGGATCAGCGATCCCCATCGCCCGCATGCTCTGCGCCGCCTGCTCGGCCGCGGACGGGTTGCGCGCAAGCAAACCGAGCGCGATCCGGCTCTGCGCTTCCGACAGGCGGGACGCCAGTTCTCGGTCCCCGGTGCCGGAGACAGCCGCGTCGAACTGGTCGCGGAGCGGCGGCAGGCCGGCGAGCAGCTGTGCGCGGCGGTCGATCAAGGTCGAGATGCGCTCCAGGCCGCTGCGATAGGTCGCAAGCCGCTCGCTGACCCCGTCGATCATATCCTGCTGCTCGGGCACGAGCTCGATGCGGGTCTTCTTCAGGATGTCACTGAGCGTCGAGGCCGCCTCGCCCACCTGCTTGAACTGGATGCCGGCGCCGGGATCGGTGACGAAGTCGCGCGCGGCGAGCCGCAGCTCGTTCATGCGGCGGTCGATGTCCTCGGCGAGATCGCCGACGCTCTGCAGCCGCTGCAGCTCGGCAAAGGTCCTGTCGATGTGCCGGATCGCGATCACGCTCGCGGTCGAGGTGACGATGATCACCGCCAGCACCAGAAGGAAGCTGCCGAACGTGAGCTGGCCGATGGAGAGCGAGAATGTTCGCTTTTTCTCAGGGGTCGGCGTCAATTCGGCGGACATTGGTGATGTGAGGACCGGGCTATTGGAGCTCCAATATACGACGTATTGCGGTCCGGGGGGAACATGCCTCTGGCCGCCGAATATCCTTAATATTGCAGCCCTGCCGTCCTCCTTGGCCCCGCATTATGACGTTTTGACGCCGGCCGGCCGCCGCGCCGGGATAGTCATGGCGGCGACGCCGAGGACGACGCAGGCAAGGCCGATCCAGGCGGTCCGGCTCAGGCTCTCGCCGAGAAAGGCGACGCTGATGGCAACTCCGATCGGCACGCGGAGATAGGCCTGCGCGGTGGTGCCGACCGAGCCCAGGCTCTGGATCAGGCGGAAATAGATCACGAAGGCCGCGGCGGTCGAGAAGGTCGCCAGCGCGAGCAGCGCCAGCACGGAACTCAGCGAGGGCGACAGCGTCCAGGGCTGCTCGACGATGAGCGAGGCCGGGATCAGCGCCGCAGCCCCCGCCAGCAGCGAGCCGGCCGCAGGCGCCATGGGATCGAGGCCCTTGAAGCTGCGACCGAAGATCGCGGCGCAGGCGTAGCAGATAGTGGCGGCAACGATGGCGGCCTCCGCGACGAGGCCGCTTCCGACATCATGGACGGCATCGACGCCGACGATCAGCAGGATGCCGGCCATGCCGGCGACCACGCCGACCAGCTTTCGCGGTGTCGTCGCCTCGTGACGCGTCACAACGGCCGTGAGCAGGAAGGTGAAGATCGGGCCGGCCGAGTTGAGGATGGTCGCGAGCGCGGCATCGACGTGGCGCTCGCCCCAGGCGATCAATGTCCAGGGGATCACGCTGTTGAGCACGGCCTGGAAGGCGAAGCGTTGCCAGGTCGCGGCATCCGTCGGCATCCTGATGCCCCGCGCCCACATAATCGCGAGCAGCAGCAGGCCGGCAATCGTGGTGCGCGCCGCGATCAGCGTGATCGGTGGGATCGTGGCGACGCCGAGCTTGATGAAGGTGTAGGAACCACCCCAGAGCGTCGCGAGCGCGAGCAGCAGCGCCAGCTCGACGGCGATGTTGTTGTCCTGCCGGTCGTCCATGTCGCGTGCTCCGCCCCGTTGTCCGGGACGGAACCTAGCGCGTCTGCCCTCGCAGATACTTCGCTTTGTATCGAACTGTCCTAGCCGAGCGCCCCGACCTCGAACACTTCGCCGTCATAGCCGGCCTCGCGGGGAATGCGGAGCTGGCGGCCGGTATCGGTCTTGGTCATGACAGGCATCACCGTCACGACAGACATGCCGCGGGCGTGCTCGAGCGCGGCGCTCACGCTCGACTGCTTGGCGAGCCGGATCAAATTGCGCGTGGTCGGGAACGGCAGCTTGAAGCGGCCGCTCTCGCCGCCCTCCACCGCCTCGCGCGGCGAGATCCAGATCGAGTCGGTCGACTCCCGGCCATCATGTGCGCCGAGCTGGTCGGGCGGTGCCGCCGCAAGGAAGAACCAGGTGTCGAAACGTTTTGGCATTCCCTCGGGCGTGATCCAGTGCGCGTAAGGCACCAGCGTATCGAGCGCGAGCTGGAGGCCGTTATCGGCCAGAATGCTTAGGAAGCTGATCTTGTGCTCGTTGAGCGCGAGGCGATGCGCATCGGCGATCTCGCCGGCGCGCCTGGCATCGACCGGCGTGCCCGAGTCCTTCGAGCGCGCCAGCAGGATGCCGCTTTCCTCAAAGGTCTCGCGGATCGCGGCGATCCGAAAACCGCGGTCCGCTTCACTCAGGCCCTCGCCGCCCGAATACAGGTCGGAGCGCTTGACGATCTCCTGATCGCCGGCATCGACGCTGCCGCCGGGAAACACCAGCGCGCCCGAATTGAACTCGATCTGATGATGGCGGACCATCATGAAGACTTCAATTTCCTTCGCTGCTGCGCCGTCGCGCAGCAGGAGGATCGTCGACGCAGGGCGTGATGCTGTCGTCTCGGCCATTCGACTAACCTGCCGCGCTGGATTGCGGGCCGAGATTGGCGCGCTTGTCGACGCGGGCGACCCGCGACAGCAGGTACTCGACCTCTGCCTTCGCCGCCGGCGTGATAGTGGCGCCGGGCTTGCGCTGGGCGCTGGAGGCGATGATGCCGCGCTTCTGCAGCACGTATTTGCGCACGGCGAGGCCAGCACCAGGCTGCTGCTCGTAGCGGATCAGCGGCAGATGCGCGTCGAACAGATCATGGGCGGCGTCGCGCTTGCCTTCCTTCGAAAGTCGCACGACGTCGATCAGAAGCTCGGGGAAGGCATAGCCGGTCATGGCGCCGTCGGCGCCGCGCTCCATCTCGAAGTCCAGAAAGAGCCCGCCATTCCCGCAGAGGATCGAGAGCGGCCGCAGCGAGCCGTCCTTCTGGAAACTGCGCAGCGTCGAGATCTTTTCCAGCCCCGGCCAGTCCTCGTGCTTGAGCATCACGCAGTTCGGATTGTCGGTGACGATCTTGCGGATCACAGCGGGGGTGAACACCACCGACAAGGTCAGTGGATAGTCCTGGAGCACCCAGGGCAGGTCGGGGCCGATCGCCTCGGCCGCCTGCTTGTAATAGCCGATGATCTGGTCGTCGGTCCGCAACGACGGCGGCGGCGCGATCATCACACCGGCCGCACCGGCCTCCATCGAGGCCTTCGCCAGCGAGCGCATGGTGGCAAAACCCGGCGCCGAGACGCCGACGATCACCTGCATCTTCTTGGCGCGCTTGACGAAGCGTACCGCCACCTGTTCGGCCTCGGCGGCATCGAGCTTCGGCGCCTCGCCAAGAATGCCCAGCACCGTGACGCCGTCGCAGCCGACCTCCTCGTAGAAATCGGTCAGGCGGTCGATCGAGCGCTCGTCAATCCGGCCGTCATCGTGGAACGGCGTCGGCGCGATTGCGAAGGTGCCCTTGGCGTCGGGGGTGAGTTTCATCTAGTCCTCTATCCTCTTGTTCGTCATTCCGGGACGATGCGTTAGCATCGAACCCGGAATCTCGAGGTCCCGGGTTCGCGCGCTGCGCGCCCCGGGACGACCATGGCCTAAAACCGCCGCGCCCCCATCTTGATCTGCTCTTCGGAGAAGAAGATCTCCTTGGCATGATCGGCGATGTCCTGGGCCTTCCAGCCCGTGTGCGGCGGCTTCCAGCCGTCCATTTCCATCATCCGCATTTCGCGCACGCCGCGGGGCCCGGACACGCCCAGCACCTTGCCGGTCTGGTCGCCGGACAAGTCGCTGACCATGTATAGCACGGCCGGCGCGATGCCGTCCGGCCCCAGCGCGGCACCGGGGTTCTCCTTATAGCGGGGCAGGTCTGCGGTCATGCGGGTCAGCGCGCCCGGCGCGAGCGTCCAGATCCGGATGTTGTATTTGCGGCCCTCGATCGCCAGCACGTTGGACAGGCCCCAGATGCCGCCCTTGGCCGCGCCGTAATTGCTCTGGCCGAAATTGCCGATCAAGCCCGAGGTCGAGGAGGTGTTGACGATGACCCCGCCGCCGTTTTCCCGCATCCAGCGAAACACCGGCATGGTGCAACAAAAGGTGCCCTTCAGATGCACCTTGATGACCTTGTCCCAGTCAGACTCAGAGGCCTTGGCGAAGGTCTGGTCCCGCAGAATGCCGGCATTGTTGACGAGGATGTCGGCGCGGCCGAAATGCTTGATGGCGTCGTCGAACACCGACTGGCCGCCTTCCATGGTGGAGATGTCGGCGCCGTTGGCGACCGCTTTGCCGCCTTCGGACTTGATCGCATCCACCACGAGCTGCGCCATCGATGTGTCGGCGCCGGAGCCGTCACGGGGACCGCCGAGGTCGTTGACGACGACGGAGGCCCCTTCCCGCGCGAACAGCTTTGCGTAGGCCTCACCGAGCCCCCCGCCCGCGCCGGTGATCAGCGCAACCTTGCCGTCGAGTAGTCCCATGGTGGCGTCTCCCTTTGTTGTTTTGCTCCGTCATGGCCGGGCTTGTCCCGGCCATCCACGAACTTGGTCGCCAACCGCGCGGAAGAACGTGGATGCCCGGGACAAGCCCGGGCATGACGAGATAACTCAGAGCGCGTCGAGCGGCATCATCAACCCAGCACCGTCTTGCCGTTCTTGATCACGGTGACGCCGCGAGACTTCACCTTGGCTTCGAACGAGATCGTGCTGCCGTCCTTCCAGAGATCCATGGTCACGGTCTCGCCGGGATAGACCGGCGAGGAGAAGCGCGCGACGTGCTGGCGGAAGGCGGAGGCGTCGTAGTCGGCATAGGTCTGGAGTACGCCGCGGCAGGTGATGCCGTAGGTGCACATGCCGTGCAGGATCGGGCGCGGGAAGCCGGCCTTCTTCGCGAATTCGGGATCGGAGTGCAGCGGGTTACGGTCGCCGCAGAGACGATAGACAAGCGCCTGGTCCGGGCGCGTCACGATGTCGATGGTCGTGTCGGGTGCGCGCGACGGGATCTTGTGCGGATCCGGCTGGGTCAGGTTCGGCCCGCCAAAGCCGCCGTCGCCGCGGGCGAAGCGCGAGGCGACCAAAGTAGCCAGCTTCTCGCCCTTCTCGTTCTTGAGCACGGTCTGGTGGCTGATGACGACGCCCTTGTCCTTGCCCTTGTCGTAGACTTCGACCACGGAGGAATCGGCGGTGATCTGCGCGGCCACCGGCAGCGGCTGGTGGAAGGTGATGTCGCGCTCGCCGTCGACCACCATCACACGGTTGAGGTTCATCTCGCCGGGACCCGCGCCCCACGCCGCGACGGATGCAAAAGTCGGCACCACCTTGAGCGGCCGCGGCGTCAGCGTGCCCTCGTTGACGAAAGCGAGCTCGTTCTCGTCCATCGGATCGGCGCCGAGCCCGATGCCATAGGCATAGAGCATCACTTCGCGATCGGTGTAGGCATATTTCTGGCCGAGGTTCTTGAGGCCTTTGAGTTCGTCGTATCTGGCGGACATTTTTGTTGTTTCCTCCCGGCAGCTTCAGCTGAGCGGCGCCTATTGTTGCGCCCTCTCCCCTTATGGGAGAGGGCTACAAGGTGCCCGCAACAAACTCGTTTGGGTGAGGGGTTCGCTCCTCATCGAACAATCTCTCTGTGGAGAGATACCCCTCATCCGGCGCTTCGCGCCACCTTCCCCCACAAGGGGGGAAGGGAAGAACTCACCGCGCCTACTACGCCGGCGTGAAGAACGGCAGCGGCGCGCCGTCGGTCGGCTTGAACACCACCTTCACCTTCTGGCCGATCTTCAACGTCGTCAGATCGCAGTCGACGAAATTGGTCTGGAGCGACGGCCCCTCCTTCAGCGTGACGTAGCCGATCGCGTAGGGGCCGGTCGGCGACTTTCGCATCAGGCTGTAAGTGTAGATCGTGCCCTCGCCCGAAGACTCCTCCCACACCGTCTTGTCGGAGTAGCAGAACGGGCAGATCGAGCGCGGGAAGTAATGCGCTTCGCCGCAGGCGGTGCAGCGCTTGATCATGAACTTGCCCTGCTTGGCCGCGTCCCAGAACGCGGCGGTCTCGGGGTTGGTCACGGGCGCCGGATATTTCTTGGCTTCGCTCATCACACGCGCTCCAGAATGGCCGTTGAGGCGGCGTGGCGGACGCCGAGCAGGCCGCCGGTGCCGTGGGCGATGGCGAGATCGCAATTCTTGACCTGCACCTTCGGATGCGCCTCGCCGCGCAGTTGCCGCACGGCCTCGAGAATCTTGGTCATGCCGCCGCGGTTGACGGGATGGTTGCTGCAGAGGCCACCGCCATCGGTGTTGAACGGCAGCTTGCCGACGCCCGAGATCAAATTGCCGTCGGCGACGAACTTGCCGCCCTCGCCCTTCTTGCAGAAGCCGAGGTCTTCGAGCTGCATCAGGACGGTGATGGTGAAGCTGTCGTAGATCGAGGCGTATTTGATGTCCTTCGGCGTGATGCCGGCCTCCTCGAACGCACGCGGGCCCGACCAGATGCCGGCGGAGTACGTGAGGTCGAGATCCTTGCCGCCGCGTGGCCCCTTCATCGCCTCGCCATGTCCGATCAGTTTGACCAGCGGCTTCTTCAGGCTTTTTGCGATCTCGGGCGTCGTCACGATCAGCGCGCCGCCGCCGTCGGAGACGACGCAGCAATCCATGCGATGCAAGGGATCGGAGATCATCGGGGAGTTCAGAACGTCCTCGACGGTGACGACGTCCTTGAGCATCGCGTGCGGATTGTATTGCGCGTGGTGCGAGGCCGCGACCTTGATCCAGGCGAGCTGCTCGCTGGTGGTGCCATAGTCGTGCATGTGGCGCATGGCACACATGCCGTAGGCATTGTGCGTAGTCGCGCCGTAAGCCGTCTCGAAATCGGCTTCCGCGCCGGCCGCGCGCGGCGGCATCGCGCCGGTGCGCGGCTTGCCGGCCAGCGTGATCAGCGCGATCGAGCACTTGCCCGCGGCGATGGCTTCAGCGGCGTGGCCGAGATGGATGATGTAAGAACAGCCGCCGGTCTCGGTGGAATCGACATGACGGAGCTTTTTGGTGTTCAGCCCGAGATAATCGACCATCGGCCAGGCGCCGCCCGGGGCATCGCCCGCGCAGAAATAGCCGTCGACATCGTCCTTGCTGAGCCCGGCATCCTCGATCGCGCCCTTGGCGACTTCGGCATGGAGCTGCGCGGTGGATTTGTCCGGCGCATGCCGGGTCGGGTGTTCGTAGATCCCGGCAATGTAGGCCTTGCCCTTGATGGTCAAATAAGGTCTCCGCTGGCGTTTCTCACTTCCGGTTTTTTCTGAACCGCTGCTGCCCTGTTGGCAAGCGCGGAAATATTCCGCCGGGCGAGAGGGCAGCGCGTTGGCGCAAATCGCCGAGGTGCGGTGGGAGGGCCTCTGCTGCCGGATCGTCCTTGCGAGCGCAGCGAAGCAATCCAAGAATCTTTCCGCGGACGCTTTCTGGATTGCTTCGCTGCGCTCGCAATGACGGGAACGACGGGCAGAACCCTAAAGGTGTTTTGCCCGACGGCACAAGCGGTTTCGTTTTATCGAAAAACCCTTTTCCGCGAAAACAACCCCATGCACAGTAGAATGGTGGTTGATTTCATACAGGAATTTGTGGGGTGGATTAGCGAGCCCACCCCACAAATTCTACTCCGCTGCGATCTGCCTTGGTGCCGGCGGCGGGTTGGCCAAATCGGCGGCGAGCTGGGCGTAGCGGGCCTTGGCGTCTGCGACGGCCTTCTCCTTGACCGGGCCGTAGCCGCGAATGCGGTCGGGCAACGACAGCAGCTCCACCGCGGTGTCGATCGTGAGCGGCGACAGCAAGCCGAGCACGGTGGCGACGTCCTTCTCGTAGCCGGCGATGAGATCGCGTTCGAGCTTGCGGTCCGCACTGCGACCGAAGATGTCGAGCGGCGTGCCGCGCAGGAACTTGAATTTTGCCAGCATACGAAACACCGGAAGCATCCACGGGCCGAAGGCGCGCTTCTTCGGGCGGCCGAGCGCATCGACGCCCCTGCTGAGAATAGGCGGGGCCAGGTTGAAATTGAACTTGAAGTCGCCTTCGAACTGGTCTCGGAGCTGCTTTTCGAACGCGCCGTCGGTGTAGAGGCGCGCAACCTCGTATTCGTCCTTGTAGGCCAGCAGTTTTGCGTAATTGACCGCAACGGCGCGCGTCAGCGCCTCGTCATAGCCGCCCTGTCTGGCGGCGTCGCTGACCTGGTCCACCAGCTTGCGGTAGCGCTTGGCCAAGCGGCCGTTCTGATAGGCGGTGAGGTGTTTTGCGCGGTGCTCGACGAGTTCGTCGAGCGTCATGGCGTCCAGCGTCTTCGGTGCGACGACTTCGTCAGTCCCCTTCAGCATGCCGGCGAGGCGCTGGGGATCGGCGACCGCGAGGCGGCCGAGGCGGAAGGCTTCCTTGTTCATCTTGATCGAGACGCCATTGACCTCGATCGCCTGCTCGATCGACTCCGCCGACAGCGGCAAGAGGCCCTTCTGATAGGCGTAGCCCATCATCATCATGTTGGTGGCGATGCTGTCGCCGAGCAGCTGCTCGGCCGGCTTGGTGAAGTCGAAAAACACCGAGTCCTCATGTAGCGCGGTCTCCAGCAATCCGTTCAGCTTGCGGGTCTGGAAGTTGAAGTCGCGGTTGAGAACGAAGTCGGCGGTGGGAATGACGTGGCTGTTGATGATGCCGCGGGTGCGGCTGCTATCGCAGAGCGAGATGGTGTCCTTGGCAACCGCGACCACCTCATCGGCGGCGAGCACGACATCGGCCGTGCCGGTGACGATGCGCGAGCAGGTCACCTCGGCCGGATGATCGGATAGGCGGACGTGGCTCAGCACCGCCCCACCCTTTTGCGCCAGGCCCGACATATCGAGGATCATCGAGGCCTTGCCCTCGATATGGGCGGCCATGCCGAGCAGCGCGCCGATCGTCAGCACGCCGGTCCCACCGACGCCGCCGACCGCGATGTTGTAGGGCTTGTCCAGGTTGGGGCGCGATGCCGGCTCAGGCAGATCGCCGATATCGCCGACGCCCGCAGGCGCGCGCTTGCGCATCTTGCCGCCGTCGACCGTGACGAAGGACGGGCAAAAGCCTTTGACGCAGGAATAATCCTTGTTGCAGGTCGACTGGTTGATGGCGCGCTTGCGACCGAACTCGGTCTCCAGCGGCTCGACCGAAATGCAGTTGGATTGCACCGAACAATCGCCGCAGCCTTCACACACCGCCGGATTGATGAGCACACGGCGCGCCGGATCCTCCATCGTGCCGCGCTTGCGGCGGCGGCGCTTCTCGGCGGCGCAAGTCTGCACGAAGACGATGGCGGACGCGCCCTTGACCTTGCGCAGCGTTTTCTGGACCGCATCGAGCTCGTCACGATGCGCGGTCTTGACGCCGGGCGCGATCTCGTTCGCCGGATAGGCGTCGGGATTTTCCGAGACGAGATAGATCTCGCGGATGCCTTCGCTGTGAAGCTGGAAGGTGATCTGCTGCGGCGACAATTCACCGTCGACATGCTGGCCGCCGGTCATCGCGGTCGCGTCGTTATAGAGGATCTTGTAGGTGATGTTGGCGCCGGAGGCGATCGCCTGGCGGATCGCGAGGCTGCCGGAGTGGAAATACGTGCCGTCGCCGAGATTGGCGAACACGTGCTCTTCCTTGGTGAAGGGGGCAACGCCGACCCACGGCACACCCTCGCCGCCCATGTGCGTGAAGGTCTCGGTGGAGCGATCCATCCACAGTGCCATGAAGTGGCAACCGATGCCGGCAAAGGCGCGACTGCCTTCGGGCACCTTGGTCGATGTGTTGTGCGGGCAGCCGGAGCAGAAATACGGGGTGCGGGCGACAGGCGCGGTCGCCTGCATTTGCGACGCCTGGCGGCCGTTGAACCAATCGGCCTTGGCGCGCAGCATCGTTGCAATTTCGGGATTGAGATCAAGTCGAAGCAGGCGCTCGGTCAGCGAGCTCGCCAGTGAGGCGACGCTGAGTTCTTCGGCAAAGGGCAGGAAGCGCTTGTCGTGATCGTCCATCTTGCCGATGATGCGGGGACGGACATCGTCGCGCCAGTTGAACAGCTCCTGTTTCACTTGATTTTCGACGATCTCGCGGCGCTCTTCGATGATGAAGATTTCCTCGAGGCCCACGGCGAATTGCCTGACGCCTTCCGGCTCCAGAGGCCAGGGCATGCCGATCTTGTACAATCGAAGCCCGATCTTGGCGGCGACCTCGGGCGTGATGCCGAGCTCGCGCAGCGCCTGCCGGATATCCTCGTAGCTCTTGCCGGACGCCATGATGCCGTAGCGGGCGTTCGGCGAATCCATCGTGACACGATTGACCTTGTTGGCGCGCGCAAAGGCGATCGCGGCAAAGCCCTTGTAGTCCTGCAGGCGGCGGTCCTGGGCGAAGCGGTCGTCGGGCCAGCGCAGATTGAGACCACCTTCGGGCATCTCGAAATCGGTCGGGATCACGAACGGCGTCATCTCGTCGGTGAGGTCGATCTCGGCGGTGGTCTCCACCGTCTCCGTGATCACCTTCATGCCGACCCAGCACCCCGAGTAGCGCGACATGGCGATCCCGAGAAGGCCCATCTCGATCATCTCGTGGACGCTCGACGGGTAGAGATAGGGCATCAGCGCCGACATGAAGGCGTGGTCGGACTGATGCGGGACGGTCGAGGATTTTGCGCCGTGGTCGTCGCCGGCGAGACACAAGACGCCGCCGTTCTTGGCGGAGCCCGCGGCATTGCCGTGGCGGAAGACGTCGCCGCAGCGATCGACGCCGGGGCCCTTGCCGTACCAGATGCCGACCACGCCGTCGTACTTGGCGCCGGGCGAGAGGTTGAGCTGCTGCGAGCCCCAGACCGCGGTGGCGGCCAGATCCTCGTTCACGCCGGGCTGAAACTTGATGTTGTATTGCTCGAGATGCTTGCGCGCCGCGAAGAGCTGCTGGTCATAGCCGCCGAGCGGCGAGCCGCGATAGCCGGAGATGAAGCCCGCGGTGTTCAGCCCCGCGGCACGGTCGCGCCGGATCTGGGCCATCGGCAGGCGGACCAGGGCTTGAATGCCGGTTGTGAAAATATGTCCGGTGTCCTGGGTGTATTTCTGATCGAGACTGATCGGACCCTGGTTGATGCCCATTATGTCCTCTTCCGCCCTTTTGAGCGCTTGGCTGCTTAAGCCGTTGCCTGCCCGTTGTTTTTAGCTAGGTCGCGCCGACCATTTCCGCCACTCTATGTCGGATATTTCACGCTCCGCATCACAATTCTGGACCAAAGGCAGCGCCGGGTAAAAATCGCAATTTCGTGGCTGCATTGGCATCCGCGATTTTCATTTTGTGTCACCATACCCCCGCCGTCGCGCAACGAATTGACGCCCGGTCGTCCGGGACGGCGTCGATGGGTCGCAGGAGAGGCTTTCGATGCGGACGATTCTGGCTGGCCTGACTCTCGTGGGTCTGGCGTTGTGCAGTGCGGTTGCGAGCGCGGCCGTCGCTGCCGAGCCGTCACCGGAGCTGATCGCCTACGGCAAGGCGCTGGTGGAGGCCGGCGACTGCGCTGGCTGCCACACCGCCGATCCCGCCAAACCGTTCGCGGGTGGAAAGCGCATCGCCACTCCCTTCGGCGCGATCTATGCCCCGAACCTGACGCCGGACCGCGACACCGGGATCGGCGCCTGGACCGACGCCGATTTCACCCGCGCCGTGCGCACCGGCGTCGCGCCCGACGGCTCCAACTATTACCCGGCGTTCCCGTACCCCTATTTCACGCGGATGACGAAGGACGACACGCTGGCGATCCGGGCCTATCTCGGAACGCTCGCGGCCGTCACGAGCCGCAACAAGCCGCCGGAACTGCGCTGGCCGTTTGGCTATCGCGGCCTGATGCGGATCTGGAACATGGTCTATTTCAAACCCGGCCTGTTCGAGCCGGACCAGAGCCAGAGCGCGGCGTGGAATCGGGGCGGCTATCTCGTCACCGGGCTCGGTCATTGCGGCGCCTGCCACACGCCGAAGAACTATTTTGGCGCGGACAAGCAGGCGCAGTCACTCGCGGGCAACGAGGTCGGCGGCTGGTACGCGCCACGGCTCGATGGCGCCGCCCGCACCGGGCTGAAATCGTGGAGCGTCGAGGACGTCACGGAATATCTGCAGAGTGGGCGCAACGCCAGGAGCCATGCCAGCGGGCTGATGGCGGAGGTGGTCGTCAACTCGACCTCGAAGATGAGCGACGCCGACGTGCGCGCGATCGCGGTTTACCTGAAGAACCTGCCGCCGGCACGGCGTGAGACGATCGTGACGCCGCCTGACGATGCCGAGATGAAGGCCGGCAAGGCCATCTACGCCAAGCTCTGCATCGCCTGCCATGAGGCCGACGGATCCGGCGCACCGCGGATCTATCCGCCGCTGCCTGCCAACGCGCTGCTGCAATCGGTCAATCCATCCTCGACCTTGCGCATCATCCTTGACGGCGCCCACACCGTGATGACGCCGCGCGCGCCCAACACCGGGGAGATGCCGGCCTATTCCAACCAGCTGTCCGATGCAGAGATCGCGGCAGTGACGAACTACATACGCAATTCCTGGGGCAACGCCGCGCCACTGGTGACGCCGGCGCAGGTGGCGAGGGCGCGGAAGCAGGAGCCGTAACTCAAGGCTCCCGCTCCTCCTCTTCCGTGAACACGAATTTCGGCATCTCCCATTTGTAGCGCACTGCCAGCAGGCGGAAGCTGATGCCGATGGCGAACGTCAAAATGGTCCAGAGCTCGGCGTTCAGCTTGAGACCGAACGCGGTGGCATAGAACAGCCCCGTCACCACCGAAACGCTGGCATAGAGCTCGGAGCGAAACAGCAGCGGCACGTCGTTGCAGAGCACGTCCCGCAACACGCCGCCGGCGCAACCGGTCACCATGCCGGAGACGATGACGATCGGCAGCGTGGCATCCATCTGCCAGGCGATGTCGCAGCCGGTCATGGTGAAGACGACGAGGCCGATGGCATCGAGCACGATGAAGGCCAGTTTCAGCCGGTGCACCAGCCGCGCCATCAGAATGGTGAGGAAGGCGGCGCCGCCGGCCAATGCGAGGTAGATGGGATTTTGCACCCAGGCCAGCGGATAATGACCGAGAAAAAGATCGCGCAAGGTGCCGCCGCCGAGCGCCGTGATGCAGCCGAGGAAGCAGACGCCGAGCCAGTCCATGCTGCGGCGGCCGGCAGCGAGCGCGGCGGTCATGCCTTGCGCTGCGACCGCAACCAGCGACAACAGATGCAGCACGCTATCGCTCGGCGGCAAGCTCCACATCGTTTTGTCCCCTTCCGTCAGCGGAGCTTACGCTTTGGGTTCCCCGGCGAACAGGTTCCCGATTCCGGCGGCGCGCGCAACATGCGACGAAAGCATTAAGGAGGGCGGAACAGAATCTCGCATCCACGGGTTGTCCCGCCGCAATAATCGAGGAGAACCAATCGATGGCTGACGACCGTTTTACGAACGATCCGTACCGCCCGAATCTCGCCGATGATGAGTATCGCAATGCGGCGCGACGGGATGCCCAGCTTCAGGTCGACCCTGAGCTTGGCGAAGGCCCCGCCTCCAGCGGTAAGGTAGCCCTGTTCGCAGTGGCAATTGCCTTGGTGCTGGGTGCCGTGTTCTACGGCCTGAACAACACGAACACCGGCAACCAGGCGAGCACCACGCCGGCAACGCAGACCGCCCAGCAGGCGCCGGCTACCAATCCGGCCGCACCTCCCGGCATGCGTGACGTGACGCCGCGCACCAACACCGGACCGGGCGTGACCACGGGCGCCGCGCCGAGCAAGCCGGCCCCGGATACGCCGGCCCCCACTGAGGGCGCGAAGTAACGATTTGCAACAATATGCGACAGCGGCGGGATTCTCATCCCGCCGCTTTCGTTTGTCTCTAGCTGAACATCCTGTTGAGCTCGCCGCCGGGATAGCCGCCCGCGAGTTCCGCGAAGGTGCCCTTCTCCGCCATTTCTTTCGCGGCCCGCATAAAGCCGCCCCAGGCGGCGCGAGCGAGCGAACCGCCGACGCTGATCCGGCGCACGCCAAGATCGGCAGCTTCCTGCAATGACAGCCCGGAGCCGCCGATCAGCAGGTTGAATGGTTTGGGTGCGACAGCCTTCACCACCGCGGCGATGTCCTCGCGGCTCTTCAAGCCCGGAGCGTAAAGGCAATCGGCGCCGGCATCGGCGTAAGCGGTGAGCCGGTCGATGACGAGCTTGAGGTCGGTCACGCCCCACAGATACGCCTCGCAGCGGCCGACCAAGAGCACGCCGCTGTCGCCGATCGCCTTGCGTGACGCCTTGATGCGCTCGACTGCGAGCGCGCGCTCGTAGATCGGCTTGTCCTTGTCGCCGGTGGAATCCTCGATCGACAGGCCGGCAACGCCGGTGCGCACACAGCGCTCGACATTGTCGACGACCTTGTCCGGCTCGACCGCAAAGCCGCCCTCGAAATCCGCGTTTACGGGGATATCGACGGACGTGCTCAATGCCGCCAGATGCTGACAGACGTCCTCGACGGAGACGTGGTTGTCGGCCTTGCCGATGGTCCAGGCAAAGCCCGCACTCGACGACGCGAGTGCCTTGAAACCGAGATGCTGCAACGCTTTCGCGCTGCCGACGTCGACCGGATTGGGCAGGATGAAGCAGCCGCTCTCGTGCATCTTCCTGAAGGTCGCGCGCTTGTCAGCAGTTGTCACATGCATGTTTCTCTCCCTTGTTGGCCGCGCAGACATGGGGACGTGCCGCCGCGCGCGCTAGTGCGCGTCGTGCACCGCGCGGCTGTCCTTCGGCGCCTGCTCGCGATCATTCATGCTGTAGTCACGGACGACGCTGGCGATACGCAAATGATAGTCGGCGAAGATCTTCGCGCGGCCGTTCGCCTGGGTGCGGCGGTGCTCCATCGTGTTGCGCCAGGCTTGCACGGCCGCCTCGTCCCGCCAGAAAGACACCGACAAAATCTTGCCCTTGTCGGTCAGGCTCTCGAAACGCTCGACCGAGATGAAGCCGTCGATGGTTTGCAGGATCGGCTTGAGGTCGGCCGCGAGGTCGAAATAATCCTGGCGGTGTTCCGGCTTCGGCCAGACCTCAAAGATCACGGCGATCATGGGCGTCTCTCCTGTCGTTGATGGCCTACAATACCACTTACAAAACCACTTGGCGCAGAAACGTGCGCTCTTCCGCGAGGATGAATTTGTGCTCCTCGGCGAAGTGGAAGTTCGCCATGCCTTCCGTATCCTGACGCAACCGAGCGCGATAGGCCTCGTACGCAGCCAGACTCTCGAAGGTGATCAGCGCGAACGCGATATTGTTGGTGCCCTCGTGCGGCATGAAATAGCCGATCAGGTCGCCGCCGCATTTCGGGATGATCGTGAGCCAGCGCTTTGAATATTCCTCGAACTGCGCGCGCTTGAAGGGATCGAGCTGATAGCGGATGAAGACGGTGATGGACATGATGGGCTCCTCTGGTTCCACACCGTCATTGCGAGCGCAGCGAAGCAATCCAGGAATCCCTCTGCGGAGGCAGCCTGGATTGCTTCGTCGCCAGTGCAAAATTGCTTCGCAATTTTGTCACGGGCTCCTCGCAATGACGAGCAACACCACGCTACGCGCTTGCCCCACCGCAATGCTTCGGCTACCATCGAAGCATGAAATCAGGTCCAGACATCGCCATGATCGCCTCGCTCGTCGGCGATCCCGCACGCGCCAACATGCTCACGGCGCTGATGAACGGCCGCGCGCTCACCGCGAGCGAGCTGGCGCAGGAGGCCGGCATCACGCCGCAGACCGCGAGCTCGCATCTATCCAAGCTCGAGGCCGGTGGCCTGATCGAGCCGGAGAAGCAGGGCCGCCATCGCTACTACCGCCTCACCGACGACGATGTCGCCGGTGTGCTGGAGGGCCTTGCGGGCCTCGCCGCGCGGACCGGCCATATGCGCGTGCGTACCGGGCCGAAGGATCCGGCGCTGCGGCGTGCGCGGATCTGCTACGACCATCTCGCCGGCGATCTCGGCGTGCAGATGCTCGACACCCTGCGTGCGAAAAACCTGGTCAGGCAGAAGAAGCAGGAGATCGAGCTGACGGCCGAGGGCGAGCGCTTCCTGGCGAAGCATTTGCAGATCTCGCCCGACATGCTCGCCCATCCGCGCCGGCCGGTCTGCAAGGCCTGTCTCGACTGGAGCGAGCGGCGCCATCATCTCGCCGGCACGCTCGGCGCCGCCATGATGCAGCGTTTTGCCGAGCTGAAATGGGCCGCCCGCGACGCCACGCCCGGCAGCCGCGTGGTGAATTTTACGCGCACCGGCGAGAAGCAGTTTGCCGTGTTGTTCGGTGACGGGCGGGACTAAACACAACTCCGTGTGAACTGAGGATCTCGTCATGGCCGGGCTTGACCCGGCCATCCACGTCTTTACTGCGGCTGCCACGTGGATGCCCGGACAAGCCCGGGCATGACGGAGATTGTGTCGAGCACCTCAGTCCCAACCAGAGACCTCAATGATCCGCCTCCTCTCGACCGTGCTTTGCACGGCTCTTCTCGCCGCTCCTCTTACATCCCAAGCCGCCGACACCGCCCCGCGCGAGCCCTACGGCATCGCGCTCGAAGGCTTTGCCTATCCTTACCCCGTGCACCTGCTGCCTGTTGTCAATGACAGCGAGCAGCTCAGCATGGCCTATATGGATGTGCCGCCTGCGCAGCCGAACGGCCGCACCGTCGTGCTGCTGCACGGGCGCAATTTCCCGTCGAGCTACTGGGCGCCCGTCATCAAGATGCTGGGCGAAGCAGGTTATCGCGTCGTGGTGCCGGACCAGATCGGCTTCGGCAAATCCTCCAAACCGGCGGGCGAGCTGCACTTCGACACGCTGGCGCGCAACACCATCGCGCTGCTCGATCACCTCAAGATCGACAAGGCCGAGATCGTCGCCCATTCGCTCGGCGGCATGCTGGGCGTCCGCATCGCCCGCGCCTATCCCGACCGCGTCGCTCATCTTGTTCTGACGGCCCCGATCGGGCTGGAAGACTATCGCCTCTATGTGCCGCCGACGCCGACCGAGAAGATCATCGAGACCGAGGACAAGCTCACGGCCGATGGCTATCGCAAGCAGCTTCAGACCAATTATGCGATCAAGCTGCCGGCGGAGGCGATCACGCCGTTCATTGATGCCCGCTTCAATATCAAGGGCAGCCCGGACTATCCGCGCTGGCTGCGCGCCTTCGTCAGTTCCGGCCAGATGATCTATCGCGAACCGGTGGCGCATGAGATCGCACTGATCACCGAGCCGACGCTGTTCATCATGGGCGCCGACGACCACAACGCACCGGGCCGACTGAGCGCGCCGGAGGCGCTGCGCGCGAAAATGGGGCAGAACGCCGAGCTGGCAAAAGCACTCGCGGCGAAGATGCCGAATGCGCGGGCCGAGGTGATCCCGGACACCGGCCATCTCGTCTTCCTGGAGGCGCCTGAGAAGTACAAGGAGCTGGTCCTGGGCTTTCTCGGCCGCTAACGACATTGCTGTCGTCCGGAGCCGCATGCGGGGAATGTTCATGCCGCATTCAGGTCATGATTGGCAGATTTGGCTCGCGTCGTGTCGGCATGTTGCGATTTTAACGTGTCGAATCGTGTCTTTTGATTCATGGTGCGCCGAAAACGCCAAGCCCTCCTAGAACTTGCCCCCAAAGACGAGAAGGAAGATCAAATGAAATACCTGTTTGCCGCCGTGATGCTTGCCAGCGCGGTCGTTGGTTTCAGCGAGGCGGCCAGCGCCGCCGGCGGTTGCGGCCCCGGCTGGTATCGCGGCGCCTATGGCGGCTGCCGCCCGATGCGCGGTCCGGTCGTTGTCCGCCCGGGTCCGATCGTGGTTGCGCCGGCCCCTGTCGTCGTCGTGCCGCGCGCGCGCGTGTGCCCCTACGGTTTCCGCTGGTACGCCGGCCGCTGCCGCCCGTTCTGATCTCGTTTTTTGCATAGCTAAATGGCCGCGCGGCGAAAGCCTGCGCGGCCTTTTTTTTGGGGCACCTGACGTCGCACCGGGATGTTTCGAATCAAAACGGGGACCGCGATCGCGGTCCCCGTTCGAGCCTGGCTTGCGCGAAGCTTACCAATGGCGGCGGTGCCATCGCCGGCGATGCCAGCCCCAGTGACGGCGGCGCCAACCCCAATGACGGTGGTGGCCGTGCCAGTGCACCTGCTCCGGCTTCAACTGCGCCGCCTCATCGCTGCTGGTGACTGCGGGATGAGCGTCGGGATTGCCTTGCGGCATGCTGGGATCACCGAGCGGCTGCGGCGCCAGCGGCGCAGCCTTCGCGGCGGTCGTGAACGCGGCAGCTCCGGCCGCGACACCGATTGCAAATTTCAGAAAGTTCCGGCGCTCCATAATTTCTTTCCTCTTGGATGGTCGTGCCAGTGATGCAGAGGCGAGTGTCGCGGCGACGACATGAACCGAAGCTGAATCGCGCGTTCAGGTTCGTTGCGACTCTGACAGTGACGGCACGCCGCCCCAGGCGCTACTCGCCAAACTCCCGCGCCAGCACCAGCAACTCGCGCGTGCGCGTCACGTCGGGCCAATCGCGCTTGAAATCAGCCACCAGCTGCGTCAGCGCATCGCCCTTCAGCATGGCGTGCAGCGCAGCCTCGCTCTCGAACTGATACATCGCCTGATGCAGTGACGGATCGTCGAGGCTCCAGAACCGCCAGGCCTTAGCCACACCGAACGCCTTCGCCGCGTCGGGCAGATGTTCCGTCTCGTACCATCTGTCGAAGGCGGCGCGCTTGCCGGCATCGGTGACGACGGCGCGGACGACGAAGAAGGCTGACGGCATCGGATTTCCTCCTGTTGTTTGGGGTGAGACTAGCCGGTTACGTCGGCGACGACAAAAAGAGTTGGCAACGGTGTCGGACCGTGCGCCCCTCGTCCGTCCTATGCGCAAGACAGCACGGAGACGAGCTATGGCCGACCTCACCCTGACCACCTTCGACTGGGTTCCCCCGCCCCCGCGCGGTTTCGTCCGCGACCTCCGGGTGCGCTGGGCACTCGAAGAGGCCGCGTTGCCCTATCGCGTCGCGAGCGCGCCCTTCAACGGGCGCGGCGCCCAACATCTCGCGCACCAGCCGTTCGGCCAGGTGCCGTGGCTGACCGATGGCGACCTCTCGATCTTCGAGAGCGGCGCGATCCTGCTGCATCTCGGCGGCCTCAGCGCAAAGCTGATGCCATCAGATCCGCGCGGCCGCAACGAAGCCACGGAATGGCTGTTCGCCGCACTCAATTCGGTGGAGATGGCAAGCCTGCCCTGGGGGATGTCGAAGTTCATGGGACATCCGACCGATACGGCAGCATGGAAATTCGTGGACGACTTCCTCAAACTCCGCCTCAAGCACATGGAGGCGGTGCTGGCCAACCGCGAATGGCTGGCAGGCACGTTCTCCGTCGCCGACATCCTGATGTCCGACGTGCTGCGCGTCGTCGATCAGTTCGATGGGCTCGCAGACAGTCCCGCCTGCCGCGCCTATGTTGCACGCGCCACGGCCCGCCCGGCCTTCGCCAAGGCCCACGCCGACCAGATGGCACATTTCGCTGCGGCGGATGCGACCCGCTGACGCCGCGCCCGCGTCAGATGTGACGTGCCTCACATAACTGGCCCGGTGTTCGCCATAGGCTCACAGCCATCAAATCATCCCTGCGGAAGGTGACACATGGCCCGCATCGCATATCTCAGAGACCAGCTTGCCCGCGCCGAACGGCTGGCAAAGGCGATCCTCGACCGGCAAACCGCGGAACAGCTTCAGGCGTTCGCAGCCGAATGCCGCGAGGAGTTGTCCGTGCTGACGCGCAGGGCTGCGGCGTAAGGCTGCTCGGTTACACGAGCTTCATCGGCGTATCGGCGACCACGCGAAGGTCGAAGCTCCCAATCAACGCTGAGCGGCGCGCCTCCGCCGCACCGATGGCCTCGTCAGTCTGCCGCAGTGTACTGACGTTCGAGCCGAGCGAGACGATCCCGCCGAGCACGAGAGCTACTGAGCCGAGGGCGGCGGTCTGCCCCGTCCCGAGCAGACCGAGGATCGTGATCAGCAACAGTGCAGCCCCGCCACCGATGGCGATCTTGGATGCCAAAATATACTTCCGGCATCGCTCGGCAGTCTCGGCCAGCGCCGCAATCCGGTCTTCAATGTCTGAAATCTCGTCGGTCGGATCGTCTTCGGTCATTGGATTCGGATCGAGGATGCCAAATCAGAAACAAGATCAGTAGCCCGCATGAGCGAAGCGACATGCGGGACTGAGATAGAAAACCCGGATGTCGCTACGCTCATCCGGGCTACAAGTCCCCTCACAACGGCAAATTGTCGTGCTTCTTCGCCGGCGTTTCCACCTTCTTGTCCTTCAGCATCGACAACGCCCGCGCGATGCGCTTCCGCGTCGAATGCGGCATGATGACATCGTCGATGTAGCCGCGCTCGGCGGCGATGAAGGGGGACAGGAAGCGGTCTTCGTATTCCTTGGTACGCGCAGCGATCTTGTCGGGGTCGCCGATGTCGGCGCGGAAGATGATCTCGACCGCGCCCTTGGCGCCCATCACCGCGATCTGGGCGGTCGGCCAGGCGTAGTTCATGTCGGCGCCGATCTCCTTGGAGGCCATGACGTCGAAGGCGCCGCCATAGGCCTTGCGGGTGATGATGGTGACCAGCGGCACGGTGCACTGCGAGTACGCAAAAAGCAGCTTGGCGCCGTGCTTGATCAGGCCGCCATATTCCTGCGCGGTGCCGGGCAGGAAGCCCGGCACGTCGACGAAGGTGACGATCGGGATGTTGAAGGCGTCACAAAAACGAACAAAGCGCGCCGCCTTGCGCGAGGCATCGCTGTCGAGCACGCCGGCTAGCACCATCGGCTGGTTGGCGACGAAGCCCACCGTGCGGCCGGCGATGCGGCCGAAGCCGGTGACGATGTTCTTGGCAAAAGCGTCCGCGATCTCGAAGAAGTCGCCCTCGTCCACGACCTTCAGGATCAACTCCTTCATGTCGTAGGGCTTGTTCGGATTGTCGGGGATCAGCGTGTCCAAGGACATGTCGACGCGGCCGATGTCGTCGAAGCTCGGCCATTCCGGCACGCCGTCGGTGTTGTTGGACGGCAGGAAGTCGATCAGGCGCCGCATCTGCAACAGCGTCTCGACGTCGTTCTCGAAGGCGCCGTCGGCGATCGAGGAGCGCGTCGCATGCACCGAGGCGCCGCCGAGCTCTTCAGCCGTGACGACCTCGTTGGTGACGGTCTTCACCACGTCGGGGCCGGTGACGAACATGTAGCTGGTGTTCTTCACCATGAAGATGAAGTCGGTCATCGCGGGCGAATAGACGTCGCCGCCGGCGCAGGGGCCCATGATGACGGAGATCTGCGGGATCACGCCGGAGGCGAGCACGTTGCGGCGGAACACGTAGGAATAGCCGGCGAGCGCTGCGACGCCCTCCTGGATGCGGGCGCCGCCCGCGTCATACAGGCCGATGATGGGCGCCCTCGCCTTCATCGCCATGTCCTGGAGTTTCGTGATTTTCAGCGCGTGCGTTTCCGAGAGCGACCCGCCGAACACGGTGAAGTCCTTGGCAAAGACAAACGTCTTGCGGCCGTTGACGGTGCCCCAGCCGGTGACGACGCCGTCGCCGGGCACCTTGTTCTTCTCCATGCCGAATTCGGTGGAGCGGTGCTCGACGAACATGTCGAATTCCTCGAACGATCCCTTGTCGAGCAAGAGCTCGATGCGCTCACGTGCGGTCAGCTTGCCGCGGGCGTGCTGCGCCTCGATGCGCTTCTCACCGCCGCCGAGCTTTGCGCCGGCGCGACGGTCTTCAAGGGCGTCCAGGATGTGTTTCATTTGCTCCCGCCAGTTCTTAAGTGATGCGGGGTTCTAACACGGCATTTTGCGAGCCGGAAAGCGCCTTTCGACCTCGCAGGGCTGCCTTGCCGCAGCGGGAAAGCGCAAGGAATTCAAAGTTTTGCCTGGGAGACGAGCATGACCGAAGGAACGGCCGAGGCCGGCGCGGCGACGGGCGGCGTCAACATCCTGCTGCGGCTGGAGGGACTGACCCTCTTCGTGGGCATGGTGATGCTCTACTGGGCCTGGGACGGCTCATGGCTCGTGTTCGCCCTGCTGTTCTTCGTCCCGGACCTGAGCTTCCTGGCATATCTGTCGGACGCCAAATTCGGCGCGCTGGTCTACAACGCCGCCCACAGCTACATGGCGCCGGTCGCGCTGCTGACGCTCGGCTTCGGCCTCGCCTCGCCGCTCACCCTGTCCATCGCCTTGATCTGGCTCGCCCATATCGGCATCGACCGGGCGCTGGGCTATGGCCTGAAATATTCGGCCGGGTTCGGCTTCACCCATCTCGGCCGGATCGGCCGGCAGAAGGACCGCTGACGCAGTTGCAAATCTGGCTCGGCCCGGTTGACCGAGCCTGCCGATTCAGGCTTGCTCCAGGCTTGCGATCAGGCGCCGAATGTTGCGTGAGCTCAGTCGGTACGGCGGCGGTCATCATTTCCGGCTGCAAGCATCACCCCATGTCCGCGACGGTCGCTCCACTGCCGCCGAACCCATCGTCCGAAACCATCGACTTCCTGCGGCGCATGGCCAGCATGGTGTCGGGGCGGAACGGCGAGATGCTGCTGCGCGCGGCCGCGCTGATCGAGTCGCTGGCGCAGCGGGCGATGTCGGCGGAACGCCTCTATCACCGGGAGCACGAAGAGAACACGCGCAACAGCGAATTGCGCGAGGCCGGTGAGATGGCGTCCGACGCCATGGTCAAGCAAATCGACGGGCTGCGCAGCCAGCTTGCCGAAGTCACCGCGGCCGCGGCGGCCAAGCGCGCGGCATTCGATGCCGAGCGCGGCAAGCTGCTTGGCCTGATGCAGCACGCCGAGGGCCATATCGGCCAGCTTACAAGCGAGCTGGAGACGCTGCACGCCTCGATCGACAGCTTCAACGAGACCGCCATCTCCGTGCCGATCGAGGTGCTGCGGCTGGCGCGCACCCAGTTCGATGTCCTCTCCGCCGGCTTTGCCCGCAAGGGCGACGTGATCTCGCAGGCGATGAGCGAGATCGGCGGTTTTGCCATCGACCAGGCGCTGACGGTGAAGAAGGCCGATCCCGCCTGAGGCGGACGAGGTCGTCATGCCCGGGCTCGTCCCGGGCATCCACGTCCTTTGCGCTGCTTGAGAAGGTCGTGGATGGCCGGGACGAGCCCGGCCATGACGCGGGAGCGATCAGCGCGCACCAAATTGAACGGGTCTTACGGCTCGCCGGGCTTGAACGGCTCCTGCTTGTCCGGCGGCACGGTCTCCTCCGCCATTGCCAGCAGCATCGCGACCATCACGTAATTGCCGGCGACCGCGGTGAGGTCGACGATCTGCTGGTCGTTGAAGACCTTCTTCGCGCGCGCGTAAGTCTCGTCAGCGATCTTCCTGGTCGTGGTGAGCTCGGTGACGAAGTCGTAGACGACGGCCTCGTCCTCGGCCATCTTCGACGGCCGCTTGTTGGCCTTCAGCTCCGCGATGATGTCGGGCGACAAGCCCGCCTTCGCAGCGAGCGGCGCATGGGCGTACCACTCGACCTGCGAGCGCCATTGCCGCCCGATGATCAGGATCGCGAACTCGTTGAGCTTTGTCGGGACCGTGGTTTCCCAGCGCAGATAGTGGAACAGGTCGAACAGGCGCTGGCCGAGCACCGGGCTGCGGATCATCGGATTGTAGGGACCGCCGATGCCGACGCTCGAGACCTTCATGATCTGCTCGCCGAGCGGCTTCTGCTTGGCGTCGAGCTGGTCCATCGTGAGCTGCGGAAAGCGCGGCTCCCTGCTGGTGGCGGGACCGGCAAACATCGTGGCGACGAGCCAGCCACCCGCGGCAGCAAGCGTCAGCGACGACAGCCAGAGTGGCGTTGAGTTCATGTTGTCCTCCCGGTTTTTTCTTGATCCGGAGGATGCTAGTCGAGCGGCGCCGGCGTGGTAGCGCTAGATCGCGCCGATCTCGGCAAGGCAGGCTTGCGTCAGCGGCATGCGCTCGCCGACCAGACGCGGCTCCTTGCAGTCCATATTGAGCGCGAACACGGTGTGCGCTTCGCCCTTCTCTGCCCAGCCCACCATCCAGCCAAGCGACGGCTCGCCTCGCTCGGCGCCAAGCAGCCCGGACTTGGCGCGAATGACGCCGTCGCCGACCTTGGTCACCGGCAGGATGTCAGCGACGAGATCCTGGCTGCGTTTGGAGATCGGCAGCGCGCGGCGGCGCAGCCTGTCGACGAAATCGACCTGCTCGACCGGATCGATGCGCAAGGCGCCGGTAAGCCAGAACTGGTCGATGCCGCCGCCGATGTCGCGATTGCCGTAGTCGAACAGATCGACGTATTTCTGCATGCGCTCCTGTCCGATCCGGCGCGCGATCTCCTGATAGACCGGTACCGCGCTCACGAGAATCGCGCTGCGCAGCGTGTGATCCTTGTTCCAGGCCTCGATCGGACGCTTCACGCCATCCCAGGGAAAAACGTCCTTGTCGGGATCGGCGACGACGCCAGTTTCGAGCGCGATCAGCGAGTTCGGTATCTTGAAGGTCGAAGCCGGCAGCTTCGCCTCGCCCGAACGTTCCTTGTCGCTCGCGACGACCAGATAGTCCTCGACTTTGTAGCCGACGAACGTCCCGGCCGTGCCGAGGTCGGTGAAGCGCTTTGCGAGGCTGTCACGAATCTCGTTTCGCGGCGGCGCGACATGGGCGAGTGCGCGCGACGGCAGGATCGCGGTTGCGGCGAGAAGACCGAGAGTCGAACGGCGGGTGAGCACTGGCGGTGTCCGTTTACGCGATGAAGAAGGCCCCGACCATGCAGCCGCTATCGTGGTGAAACGATGACAGGTTATTTCTTGAGCATGATCTCTTCGGAAAACCGCTGCACACTTTTGCGGATCATGCTCTACCGCCTACCCGACAGCCGCAGCACGAACACCAGCACTTCGGCGACGGCCTTGTAGAGGTCGGGCGGGATCTCCTCGCCAAGCTCGACCTTGGAGAGCGCACCGGCCAGGATCTCGTTTTCCTCGATCGGGATGTCGTTGGCCTTGGCGATCTCGACGATCTTTTCGCCGATCGTGCCCTTGCCCTTGGCGACGACGACAGGCGCGTTGCTGCCCTTCTCGTAATGCAGCGCAATCGCTAGCTTCGACGGGTCGCTCATGTGGCGCGATCCAGGAAGTGGCCGGCACGGGTCGGTGCGGGCTGTGGCGGGGTGCCATCGCGAACCAGGATGTCGCCGGGCTTGAGCTCGGCCCTGGTCAGGGCCTGGTTGAGCTCACCGATTCCGGCGCGAAGCTGCTGTGCGGTCGCCGGCCGCTCCGCCCACATCCGCACGAAGGTCGTGTCGCCGTTCAGGGTAATCAAAGCGTGCACGGGGCCGGCCGGCTCGACATTGAGTGTGAAGCGCGCGCGCCAGGCGCGCCCGGCGGGATCGGCGGATTCATTGCCGCCATCGCGCGAGATCTCGAACTGCGCCATTGCGGTGCCCTGAGGCGTTGCGAACGGAATCTCGAAATTCCACTGCGGCACGGTCGGATCGATTCTGTGACCGCTGGCATCGGTGCGATCGGGGAGCGAAGCGACCTGGAGCAAGGTCTGGCGCGCGATCGCGGCATCGGTGTCGTCGAGCAGGCGATGCACGGTCGCGGCGAGCGGCGTATCGGGCGCGAGTGACGGCGAGGCGATGGATTGCGGCGACGGTAATGCGCCGCGAACCGGCGGTGGCGTCGCGCGCGCGGCGGCTTCGAAAATATGTCCGTCGGGCACGGCTTTGTTCGAGCCCGGCAAATTGCCCATCATGCGCGGCAGGTTTTGCGTGATCTCTTGCAGGAGGCTCGCGGCAAGGCCCGCAGATATGGTTCGCGGCATCGCAGCCTGCGGCGCACCGCCAGCTATGTCCGCCAGCACAGCGGCCGCGAGATTGGCGCTGCGCGGCATTTGCGGTGATTGGGCGATCTCGGGTTCGGTTGCGGGCAAGGCGGCCTGTGCAGCCTGCGTCTGCGCGGTAGCGACCTGCGGTGTTGCCCCGGTACCAGCTGGAAGGGTGGCACCTTGCGTCTGTGGCGCCGTCTCGAGCGTTGCCAGCGTCTGCCGCAGCACCAGAAGCGCGGCTTTCAAATCCGGCATCGTGGCGGAGGACGGCGTCGCGCCTGCGGCGAGCGAGGCCTCTAGGAGCAGCCCGGATCTCTGGAAAGCGGATTCGACGTCGCCGCCATCGAGCCTGGTGTTGAGCGGCGTCTGCTGCGCCAGCACGCCCAGCATCGCCTGCTTCAGCCCCGCCGGAAGATCGCTGCCGGTGACCACCGCGGCCAGATTGGCGAACAGCGGCGCCTGGCTGCCCTGCTTTGTGACCGCCTCGGCCGAAGCTGCGGTAACGGCGACCTGCTCCGATGGCGTCAGCACGTTGCGCGCCGCGCCCACTAACGGCGCAAGCGGCGGGCTGTCCACCAGCGAGGCCGCAGCAGGCGTCAGCGTGACCTGATCGGCGGTCGCCTCGCCTGCCCCGCCCATGACGGCGAGCCGAATGGTGCCGCCGTTCTGCGACACCGCAAGCTGGAGATTTTGTCCGGGTGTCAGCGCCACCTCGGACATCACATCCATCGAGAGGTTGGCGATCGCGATCCGCACCAGATTATCGGCGAGCACGCTGACGACTCTTGCGTCGACCACGCTGCCGGGCTGCAGCACAAGATCGGGCGTCGCCGCGTCAGCAACAGGGCTGGCGGCACTGACGGGAACGATCGAACTTATCGGCGTCGGCATGGCGAGGGGCCCGGGAAGCGCAGGTCCTACCCTAAGGCAGCCCTCGTAAACCTCTCGTTAAGGACCTTCGGCCGCGGGCGGCTTTACGGCGGTCAAAACCGCCACGGCAGCCTCGAAATCCCGCAGACGGGCAGCGCGGCGGCCGGCCGCTTCCTCGTCCACGCCCCATTTCTCGGCATTCCAGTCCTCGTCGACATAAGCCGCCGCCCAGACCTGGTCGGCGTCGCGCACCCCGTGGGCTAGCGCCAGCGCCAGCAGAGCCGAGCCCGTGAGCGTGGTGATCACGTGGAGGGCGGCGACCGACCAGGCATCCCCCGGCAGCGCCGCACGCGCCGCCCGAACAGCCTCCTCCGGCTGCGTCACATGCATGACGCCTTCGGACAGGATGAAGTGCGCCCCCAGGGTCTCCGCGGCCCAGAACAGCACGGGATCCCAATGCGCGGCCTCCCGGGCGACAAGTCCCTCGGGATGGCCGGCGCGGTAGAACAGCAGATCGGACCGGAGGTATTTTGCGAGGTCTTCCGTGACGAGATCGACGCGGTCGACGACACCCTCGACCACGCTGTTGGCGATCCGCGTCAGCGGCATGGTCATTGGATTGATCGTCTCTTTCTGATCCGCCCATTCCGTGGCGACTGCATCGGCTAGCGCGCGCGAAGGGATCACCACCTGGCGGCCAGAGGGCGTGCGGATCGCCTTGCCATCGAGTGTGATGGCGAAGCCGCCTTCGGCCTCGGCCACCCCTACCTCCTTGTAGAAGCGCTTGCGCAACGGCACGCGCGAGGCCTGGCGGACCGCCTCTTGCGGATCGAGCGGGGATCGCCCCGCAACTTCATCGAACAATTCGCGCATCTGGTTTTCGGCCCTGATCACTCAATGCTAGGCTTGTAAGGTAAGAGCGGCGACCGATAAAGCGAGCGGCAGGTATGAGGGAACTTGCGGGCATTGTGGCTCTGCTAGCCGGGTTTTGGCCGGCCGCGGCGCAGGCCGGCTTTCGGACTCCGGAATCGGTGGTCCGCAACGTCTACGCTCATTACGGCCAAGGCGCGCCGGAGCTCTCAAAAGGCCTGCCGCGGGATGCCGCCACCGCCCGGCAATTCTTTGACCCCTCCTTGCGCAAGGTGTGGTCCGCGCCGCAAGTCGCGCCCTACGATTTTCTGGTGCAGAGCCCGAGCTGGAAGCTCGGCCCCGTCGCCATCGCCGTCATTCGCAGGCAATACGACAAGACCTACGTCGCGGCGAATTTTGACAACCGCGGCCGGCCGGTGACCTTAAATTTCATCCTGGTCAGCGGGCCCGAGGGCTGGTTGATCACGGATGTCGAGAGCCCGCACGACAGCCTGCGGATGTTTCTGGAGCAGTTTCGGAATTGAGCGGGCTTCATTATTCGGGGCGCAGCGAAGCAACCCGATCGCAAACTCAACTACTCTTCCGGCGCGTTCTCGATCGGATCAAATCTCGTTGCATCGAGCCCGAGCAGGTTCCACGACTGCTGCATGTGCTGCGGTAGCGGCGCGGTGGCATCGATGAAGCCGCCGCGCGGATGCGGAATGACGATGCGGCGCGCCAGCAGATGCAGCCGGTTTTGCAGGCCGCCCGGCAGTTGCCAGTTCTCGATGTTGAAATATTTGGGATCGCCGACGATGGGGTGACCGATATGTTCCATGTGGGCGCGCAGCTGGTGGGTGCGTCCCGTCACCGGCTTCAGCGACACCCAGGTCAGCTTGTTGCCGGCGGTTTCGACCACCGCATAGTATGTCACAGCGTGGCTTGCGCCCTCGTCGCCATGCTGGGCGATGCGCATGATGGTGTCGTCCTCGCTCTCCTCCTTGGCAAGAAATGTCGAGATGCGGCCCTGCTTCGGCTTCGGTAGTCCCGGCACCAGCGCCCAATAGGTTTTTCGCGCCGACCGCGAACGGAACGCGCCGGTCAGATGCGAGGCGGCAAAGCGGGTCTTGGCGACCAGGAGACAGCCCGACGTCTCCCTGTCGATCCGGTGCACGAGGCGCGGCTTCTGGCCCTTGGAATCGCGCATCACCTCCAGCATCTGATCGATGTGTCGCGTCATGCCCGAGCCGCCCTGCACTGCAAGTCCGGCCGGCTTGTTCAGCACGAGAACGTCGTCGTCCTCGTAAATCGTCATCTCCTTCAGCGCGGCAAGCGTCTTTTGCGCCGCCTCCGACTGCGGGTTGGGCGCCTTCGGCGTGTCGAGCTTCAGCGGCGGAATGCGAACGCTCTGGCCCTCCTCCAGGCGGTCCTTGCTGTCGACCCGCTTGCCGTCGACGCGCAGCTCGCCTTTGCGAACGACGCGCTGGATGTGGGAAAACGACAGGCCGGGAAAGTGCGCTTCAAGGAAGCGATCGACGCGCATGTTGTTCTCGTCGGCCGTCACCTTGACGGTCTGGACCTTGGTTGGCAGCAATGCCTCGACGGGCTTTACCGGTGCAGCCTTCTCCGGTTCGGCTTTGGGCGCGCGCCGCTCGACGCGCTCGCTCGCAAAGCGCGGCGGCTTCGCGCCGGGCTTGCCGCCCGGCCGCGGTCCTGCCGCCTTCGCGCTGCGCGCCTTGAACGGACGCGCCTCCTTGCGTTCATCGCGCGAACGGGGCTTTGGATCGGTTCTTTTGATGCGGCGGCTCATGGTGCCTGCCTAGCTCAAAAGCGGCCTCACGTCACGGCGAAATGGCGATTTGGCTTCAGCCGCCCTGCTCCTTCCGCAACTTGGCCCAATAATCCAGCCGCTTCCTGATCTCCCGCTCGAACCCGCGGTCCGGCGGGTCGTAGAAGGTCTGGCGGCCCAGGGCCTCCGGAAAGTAGTCCTGGCCGGAAAAGGCGTCGGGGGCGTCGTGGTCGTATTCGTACGACGCGCCGTAGCCTTCCGACTTCATCAGCTTGGTCGGCGAGTTGAGAATGTGTTTCGGCGGCAGCAGTGAGCCGGCCTGCTTTGCGACCTGCATCGCTTTGCCGAAGGCGGTGTAGACGGCATTCGATTTCGGTGCGGTGGCGAGATAGACCACCGCCTGCGCGATCGCGAGCTCGCCTTCGGGATGACCGAGGAAGTCGAAGGCGTCCTTGGCGGAGTTGGCAATGACCAGCGCCTGCGGATCGGCAAGCCCGATATCCTCGACCGCCATGCGCACGACGCGACGGGCCAGAAACAGCGGATCCTCGCCGGCATCGAGCATGCGCGCGAGATAATACAGCGCGGCATCGGGATCAGAGCCCCGCACCGACTTGTGCAGCGCCGAGATCAAATTGTAATGGCCGTCGGCCGACTTGTCGTAGATCGGCGCGCGGCGCTGCAAAATCTCCTGCAACTGCGCGGCGTCGAAAATCTCGTCCTTGCGCGCGGCGCGCCAGACTTCCTCGACGAGGGTCAGCGATGCGCGGCCGTCGCCATCGGCCATGCGCACCAGCACCGCCCGCGCTTCCTCGTCGAGCGGCAGCTTGCGGCCCTCGACCTCCTCGGCGTGCGCAAACAGCTTTTCGATCGCGGCCGCGTCGAGCGAGCGAAACACCAGCACGCGCGCCCGGGACAGAAGCGCCGCGTTGAGTTCGAAGGAGGGATTTTCGGTGGTGGCGCCGACCATCACCACCGTGCCGTCTTCCATGACCGGCAGAAACGAATCCTGCTGGGCGCGGTTGAAGCGATGCACCTCGTCGACGAACAGCAGCGTGCCCTTGCCCATCTCGCGGCGTGCACGCGCGGCCTCAAAGGCCTTCTTCAAATCGGCGACGCCGGAGAACACCGCGGAGATCTGCTCGAAATGCAGATCGGTGGCGTCCGCGAGCAACCGCGCGACCGTGGTCTTGCCGGTGCCGGGCGGACCCCAGAACACCAGCGAGCCCAGCGTGCGCGTCTCCAGCATGCGCGTCAGCGCGCCGTCGGGACCCAGGATGTGATCCTGGCCGACGACCTCCGAGAGCGCGCGCGGTCGCAGCCGATCCGGCAGCGGATGCGGAGCCTCGTGATCGAGCCCCGCCGCGGCGAAGAGAGTTGGCGTCTCCTGTGGTCGCTTCGGACTCATCCGCCCAGCGTGACGTTGATTTGCTGGCCGCCGCGCACCAGCGTGATGCGCCAGATGCGCTGGCGCTCGGCCGCCGCCTTTTCGAGATCGCTGGTCTTGCTGATCTTTTGGTTGTTGACCGCCAGGATGACGTCGCCCTTCTGAAAGCCGACATTCGCGGCCGCGCTGTCGCCGCCGAGATCGGTGACCACGACGCCTTCGGTGTCGGCGTCCAGATGCAGCTCGTCGGCGAGCGCCGGGGTGATGGTCGAGACCTTCGCGCCTTGCAGAGGCGAGCGCGCCGTGATGACGAGCTCGTTGCGGCCGGTATCGGGCGCAGCATCCAGCGCCACCGTCAGCTTGACCGGCTTGCCGCCACGCTGCACGTCGATCAGCGCCGTGCCGCCGAGCGGCCGTGTGGCGAAGCGATAGTCGAAAGCGTTGGGATCATCCACAGTCTGGCCGTCGATCGAGACGATCAGGTCGGAGGATTTCAGCCCGGCCTTGGCCGCCGGTCCGTTCGGAACGACGCTTGCGACCAGCGCACCGGTCGGCGAACGCAGGCCGAGACTCTCGGCGATCTCCGGCGTCACCGCCTGCAGCTTCGCGCCGAGCCAGGGCCGCTTTACCGCCTTGCCGCCGCCTTTGGCGGAGGCGACGACGACGCGCACCATGTTGGCGGGGATCGCGAAGCCGATGCCCTGCGAGCCGCCGGAGCGAGAATAGATCGCGGTGTTGATGCCCGCGAGCCGGCCGTTCATGTCGACCAGCGCGCCGCCGGAATTGCCGGGATTGATCGCCGCGTCGGTCTGGATGAAAAACTGGTAGTCGGTGATACCGACCTGCGTGCGCGCCAGGGCCGAGATGATGCCGTGGGTCACGGTCTGGCCGACGCCGAAGGGATTGCCGATCGCCATCACGACGTCGCCGACCAGCAGCTCGTCCGAATTGGTGAATTCGAGAGCCGGAAACTTCTCCTTGGTGTCCTTCAGACGCAGCACCGCGAGATCGCTGCGAGAGTCCTTCAGCACGATCTCGGCCTCGAACTCACGTTTGTCCGACAGCGACACCTTGACCTGGTCGGCGCCTTCGATGACATGGACGTTGGTGACGACGAGCCCGGACGCATCGACGATCACGCCCGAACCAAGCGAGCGCTGCACCTGCTCCTGCTGCTGGCCGGGCACGCCGAAGAAGCGGCGGAAGATCGGGTCGTCGAGCAGCGGATTGCGGTTCTGCACCACCTTGGCGGCATAGACGTTGACGACTGCCGGCTGCACCCGCTGCACGATCGGCGCATAGGACAGCCGCAGTTCGGCGGGCGAGGACGGCACTCGGCGGTCTTGCGCGGCGGCCGGATTGACGTTGGCCGAAAAGGCTATGCACAGCGCCGTGACGACGGCGGTCCAGGTCGATCGAAACATTCCTACCTCTTGGAAAAGACGCCGGAATATAGGCGCGTTCGCCCCCCAATAGAAGGGCGCCCGGCGGCATATTCGCCCCCCTTTTTGGTGTGTCCGGCCTGCAAGCACTGCGTGCGAAATGGCAATTTGGCTGGGCTGTGGATTGGCATGATGTGCGTCGTCTTGCATGGTGGTGCAAGGCGGATTCGGTTGCGACGAATTTACACCAGTGGGAACCGCGCAACCGAGCGCAGCGTCGCGGGGCAGTCATCGATCATATCTAGGCTCTCCGGCAGCGACTTGGGGAAGTTCGTCAAACGATGGAGTCATGACGTGAGCAGGACAAGAATTGCAGCCACGGCGATTGGTCTCGCCGCCGCACTGGCAGCTTCGCAGGCCCAGGCCCAATCGGCGAGCAGCAGTGACCAGGAGATCGCGCTCCTGAAGCAGCAGTTGAAGATGCTGGAGCAGAAGCTCGACAAACTCCAGAGCCAGACCGCCGCGAACACTGCCGCTGCGGCAAAGGCCAGGACCGAAGCCAAGGCGGAGGCGAAAGCCGAAGCGCGTTCCGAAGCGAAGGCCGCGGTCGCCAACGCCAACGCGGCGATCCCGCTCAAGGGACCGGCGCCCGCATCCGGCGTCGTCGTGACGATGCCGAATAACCGGCCGACCATCTGCACTGCCGATGGGGCAAACTGCGTCGGGATCACAGGCCGCGTGCATTGGGATGTCGGCGGCTACGACTATCGGCCCAACACGGCGGCAACCGTGCCGCAAAAGCTCGACAGCGGCGAGAATGTCCGCCGCGCGCGCATCGGTCTCGCCGGCAAGTTCTTCCACGACTGGAATTTCGCGCTGGTCTACGACTTCGGCGGCTCCTCCGACGGGTTTGGCGGCGCAGCTCCGGGTTCGCTGCCCGGCGGCGGCGTCTCCGGCGTCGAGAATGCCTATCTCAGCTACACCGGCCTGAAACCGTTCGGCGGCAAGATGGCCATCGAGGGCGGCATCATGGACCTGCCCTACACCCTCGATGAGGCCACGAGTTCCAACGACATCATGTTCATGGAGCGCGCCTCAGCCGGCATCGTCGCCACCAGCATCGCAGCGGGCGACTTCCGCTCGGCGATCGGCACGCGCTGGTACAACGACCAGCTCTGGATCGGCGGCTATGTCACGGGACCCTCGACCGGCGCGATCCATTCGGCGTCGAGCGTAGCACCGAACGGTGCTTCCGAGCAGTATGGCGCCGTCGCCCGCGTTGCCGGCCAGGTCGTCAGCGGCAAGGATTACTCGCTGCATCTTGGCGGAAACGCCGAATGGCTGATCCAGCCGTCGCGCAACATGGTGACGGGCGCACAGACGGTGACACTCAGCGACCGCCCGGAACTGCGCATCGATCCCACGGCACTGGCTACGACCGGCGCAATCGCCAATGCCTCCGGCGCGCAGGTCTACAGCGTTGAAGCGGCCGCCACCTATGGACCGCTGATCCTGCAAGGCGAGTATTTCTGGTACAACATCGATCGCAGCGCCAATACCGGCCTGCCGCCGCTGGGTGCGCCGAGCCTCAAATTCCAGGGCGGCTACGCGCAGGCCGGCTACGTGCTGACAGGCGAGGGTCGCAGCTATAATGCGGCGAATGCGGCCTATGGCGGCGTCAAGCCGGCGCATCCGTTCTCGCTCGAGGGCGGCGGCTGGGGTGCGTGGGAAGTCGCGGGACGCTTCTCCACGATTGACCTCAACGATCAACTCGGGACCGCCACTGGCATCGCAGGCGGTCGGCAGACCGTCTACACGGCGGCGCTGAACTGGTATGTCAACGGCAACGTCCGTTTCATGCTGGACTATTTGCATGGCACGGTGTCGAGGCAGGCCTCGCCGATCTCGACCGCCGATGTCGGCTCGAAGTTCGATGCGGTCGCGATGCGGACGCAGTTCGCGTTCTAGGTCTCGCCTGTCGTCCCGGGGCGGGCAAAACGCGGACCCGGGACCCCGCATCTGCAACGCCGCTATCTGAAGGAGACAAGCCATGAAGGCCGTTGGTTACAAAAAGTCGCTTCCGATCGAGGAACAGGACGCGCTGTTCGATTTCGAGACCGCTAAGCCCGAACCCAAGGGCCGTGATATCCGCGTGGCCGTGAAGGCGATCTCGGCCAATCCGGTCGACTACAAGGTGCGCAAGCGCGCCGCCCCGCCCGACGGGGAAACGAAGATTTTGGGCTATGACGCGGCCGGCGTGATCGAAGCCGTCGGTCCCGACGTCACGTTGTTCAAGCCGGGCGACGAGGTATTTTACGCCGGCTCGATCCTGCGCCAGGGCACCAATTCCGAATTCCATCTGGTTGACGAGCGTATCGTCGGCAACAAGCCGAAGAGCCTGTCGTTCGCGCAGGCAGCCGCCCTTCCCCTCACCTCCATCACCGCCTGGGAGCTGTTGTTCGACCGGCTTGGTGCGGTGCCGGGCAAGAGTGTCGATCCGCGTACGCTGCTGATCACGGGCGGGGCCGGTGGCGTCGGCTCGATCCTGATCCAGCTCGCCCGCCGCCTCACCGGGCTGACGGTGCTCGCGACCGCGACGCGGCCGGAATCGCAAAAATGGTGCCTCGATCTCGGCGCGCATGCGGTGATCGACCACGGTAAGCCGATGAAGGAGCAGATCGAGAAGCTGAAGCTGCCGCCGGTCGCGCTGGTGGCGAGCCTCACCTTCACCGACCAGCACTACAAGAGCATCGTCGAGTTCATGGCGCCGCAGGGGAAGTTTGGCCTGATCGACGATCCCCCGGAATTCACCATGAGTGCGTTCAAGGGCAAGGCGATCTCGGTGCACTGGGAATCGATGTTCACGCGCTCTTCGTTCCAGACTGCCGATATGATCGCGCAGCATCATCTGCTGAACGACGTCGCCGACCTCATCGACAAGGGCGTGCTGCGCACGACGCTCGACCAGACCTTTGGCACGATCAACGCGGCCAATCTCAAGCGCGCGCACGCGCTGCTCGAGAGCGGCAAGTCGCGCGGCAAGATCGTGCTGGAGGGGTGGTAGGTCCTAGCTCGAAGCGGGCGCCGCATTCGTCTCCGGCGAACGCGTCGCCCGCTCGATAAAGCCCTTGGCGAGCGCGTGATAGATCCCTTCCTCGGAGATCATCCGCGATGTGGCATGTGCAATCAGGGCGGCGGCCATCAACGGCACCACCATGGCATGGTTATCGGTCATCTCGGTCACGATGACGAAAGCGGTGATCGGCGCCTGCACCACACCGGCAAAATAGGAGACCATGCCGAGCAACATGATCGCACCGAGCGGAGCGTCGTGGAAGAAGGATGCGATATTGCTGCCGAGGCCGGCACCGACGGCGAGTGACGGCGAAAAAATTCCGCCGGGTATGCCACTGATCGCCGCGAAGGTGGTGGCGAGAAGCTTGAGGATGCCGAAGTCCTGCGGCAGCGGTGCGCCATGCTCCAGGGCCGTCTTTACCTGCTGGTAGCCTGTGCCATAGATCGTATCGCCGGAGACGATGCCGCAGATCGCGACCGCCAATCCGCACGCAAGCGCGAACCACAAAGGGTGGCCCTTCACCGCGCGTCCGAAAGGATGGGCCAAGCCGCGCGCCATCACGATGACGATGCGGCTGAAGACGCCGCCGGCCAAACCGCCGACCACGCCGCACACTGGAACCGCCAGCCAGTCGGCACCGGGGGCCAGCGACATCGCACTGCTGCCGAAATAGGCGTAGTTGCCCATCAGCGCGAGCGAGGTCAGGCCGGCCGCTATCACCGCCGCGATGATGAGACTGCTGGTACGCGTCTCGAAAGCCCGGCTCATCTCCTCGATGCCGAAGACGATCCCTGCCAGCGGCGTGTTGAAGGCGGCCGCGACGCCGGCGGCCGCGCCGGCCAGGATCAATCCGGGCTGGTGGCGTGGCGAGACGCGTCCGAGCGCGAACATGATGGAAGCGCCGACTTGAACGCTCGGTCCTTCCCGGCCGACGGAGCCACCGCACAGCAGACCGAACAAAGTGAGGATCACCTTGCCGATCGCGATTCGGATCGAGACCAGGCTCTCGCGCGCCGTCTGGTCGGTCAGATGCCGTGCGGCGATCGCCTGAGGAATGCCGCTGCCCTGTGCGTTCGGGAACAGCCGGGTAGTTAGATAGGCCGAGAGCATGAAGCCGAGAGGTGTCACCGCGAGCACGGCGTACCGCGACTGGGCCAACAGCAGCGCAAAGGCGTGCTGGGCGAGATCGGCGAGTTGCGCCAGCGCCACCGCCGCGGCGCCAACCCCGATCCCACCGAGCACGAAGATTGCCCGCCGCTGCCATCGCGCGGATGTCAGCCTGAACAGGCGTTTATGGCGCGTCGACAGGGGCCAGAGCATGAGCCGGAGTTTTAGCCGGTCACGTCGCGAATTGAAGGGGCAAGCGAGCAGACCAGCTAGACTGGAACCACGCCTTCAACGAACATCAACCGCCGCTCCAGCGCGGTCCGCCGCAGTTTGAGCGCCGCCGCATATTCCGGCGACGCGTACCATTCGCGCGCGCGTTCGATCGAGGGAAACTCTACGATGATGATGGTCTTGGGCGGCGGGCCGCCCTCCACCACCTCAGCGGCACCGCCGCGCGCGAGGTAGCGGCCGCCATATTGCGCGATGGTTTGCGCCGCCAAGCCGCGATAGGCCTCCATCGCGGCCTGATCGCGCGCCTCGACCTCCGAGATCACATAGGCCGGCATGAATTGGCCTCAGGCAATCGTGTTGACGATGCCGCCTTCCGCGCGCAGCGCCGCACCGTTGGTTGCGGACGCTTCCTTCGAGGCGACATAGACCACCATGTTGGCGATTTCGTCGACGCTGGCGAAGCGCTGGAGCAGCGAGCTTGGGCGATGCTGTTTGACGAAATTGGCCGCGGCCTCATCGACCGACTGGCCGTTCTGCTTGGCAAGATCCTTCACGAACGTCTCCACGCCCTCCGACATGGTCGGGCCCGGCAGCACGGAATTGACCGTGACGCCGGTGCCGCGTGTGAGCTGCGCCAGGCCGCGCGCGACCGAGAGCTGCGCCGTCTTGCTCATACCGTAGTGGATCATCTCGACGGGAATGTTGAGCCCGGACTCCGAGGAGATGAAGACGACTCGGCCCCAGTTGCGCTTGAGCATGCCCTTCATATACGCGCGCGAGAGACGCACGCCGCTCATCACGTTGACCTCGAAGAAGCGGCTCCAGTCCTCGTCCGGAATGTCGAAAAAGTCTTTCGGCTCGAAGATGCCGGCATTGTTGATGAGGATGTCGACGTCTGGCAGCGCCGCGGCCAGCGCCTTGCAGCCGGCAGCGGTCGAGACATCGGCGGCGATGCCGCGGACCTTGGCCCCCGCTCCCTCCAGCTTGCGCACGGCCGCATCGACCTTGTCCTGGCCGCGTCCGTTGATCACGACGCTCGCACCCGAGCCGGCAAGGCCCTTGGCGATGGCGTGGCCGATACCGGCGGTCGAGCCGGTGACGAGGGCGGTCTTTCCGGAAAGGTCGATGTTCATGCGTGATCTCCGTTGATGCTGACGGAGATATTGGGCGCTACCGGCACGATAGCAATCGGCACTCACCGACGCGTGAGGGACGGGACCTAACGAACGAGGACGGCCAATAAAAAAGCGGCGCCCGAAGGCGCCGCTTTCTGAAAACTCTCTACCGGTCGGCTTACGCCGCCTCGGCTTCCTTTTCCTGCACCGGACCGGAGTCCTGGCCCTTGGCATCAACGTCACGATCGACGAACTCGATCACGGCCATCGCGGCGTTGTCGCCGTAGCGGAAGCCGGCCTTGATGATGCGGGTGTAGCCGCCCTGGCGATCCTTGTAGCGGGGCGCGAGCGTGTCGAACAGCTTCCGGACCTGATCCTTGTCGCGCATCTCGGAGATGGCCTGGCGGCGCATGGCCAGCCCGCCCTTCTTGCCGAGGGTAATCAGCTTCTCGACGATCGGACGCAATTCCTTCGCCTTCGGCAGCGTGGTGACGATCTGCTCGTGCTTGATCAGCGCGGCGCACATGTTGGCGAACATCGCGCGGCGATGCTCGGCGGTGCGGTTGAGCTTACGATGAACCTTGCCGTGACGCATTTTTTGATTCCTTGAATTTCATTCGTCGCGACGGTTCGTCGGACCAGTTGCTCAGGTGGGCTGCCTGCGTTCGCCCGCTAAGGCGCGATGAATTCGCGCCTTAGCCTGTTGTCGTTCGGATCAGTAGTGATCCTCGAAGCGCTTGGCGAGCTCGTCGATATTCTCCGGCGGCCAGCCCGGCACTTCCATGCCGAGGTGCAGACCCATCTGGGCCAGCACTTCCTTGATCTCGTTCAGCGACTTGCGGCCGAAGTTCGGAGTGCGGAGCATTTCCGCTTCGCTCTTCTGCACGAGGTCGCCGATGTAGACGATGTTGTCGTTCTTCAAGCAATTGGCCGAACGCACCGACAGCTCGAGCTCGTCCACCTTCTTGAGGAAGGCCGGGTTGAAGGCGAGGTCCGGGATGATCTCCTGGGCGACTTCCTTGCGCGGCTCTTCGAAGTTGACGAACACGTTGAGCTGATCCTGCAGGATGCGCGCGGCGTAGGCCACGGAATCATCCGGCGTCAGCGCGCCGTTGGTCTCGATTGTCATGGTCAGCTTGTCGTAGTCGAGGATCTGGCCCTCGCGGGTGTTCTCGACTTTGTAGGAGACCTTGCGGACCGGCGAGTACAGGCTGTCGACCGGGATCAGGCCGATCGGCGCGTCCTCGGGGCGGTTGCGCTCGGCGGGAACGTAGCCCTTGCCGGTTGCGACCGTGAACTCCATGCGGATCTCGGCGCCCTCGTCGAGCGTGCAGATCTGCAGGTCGGGATTGAGCACGACGACGTCGCCCACGGTCTGGATGTCGCCGGCGGTGACGACGCCCGGGCCGGACTTCTTGACGACCATGCGCTTGGGGCCTTCGCCCTGCATCTTGATCGAGATGTCCTTGATGTTGAGCACGATGTCGGTGACGTCCTCACGGACGCCCGCGATCGAGGAGAACTCGTGCAGCACGCCGTCGATGTGCACCGACTGCACCGCCGCGCCCTGGAGCGAGGACAGCAGGATGCGGCGCAGCGCGTTGCCGAGCGTCTGGCCGAAGCCGCGCTCGAGCGGTTCGGCGACGATGGTCGCGAAACGGGTCGGATCGCTGCCGGGCTGTACCTGCAGCTTGTTCGGCCGAATCAGTTCTTGCCAATTTTTCTGGATCGTCACTGTTTCACCCATACAGGCCAGTCAGACTGCTGTTGCAGGCACTGGCGTTGGAGAAAGGCCGCAGATCATTTCCACGGCTTTGCAAAAAATCATTGCGGGCGCCAATGCGCCCGCAATTTGGTATCAAACGCGCCGACGCTTGCGGGGACGGCAACCGTTGTGCGGGATCGTGGTCACATCACGGATCGAGGTGACGGTGAAGCCCGCGGCCTGGAGCGCCCGGAGCGCCGATTCGCGGCCCGAACCGGGACCGGCGACTTCGACTTCCAGCGTGCGCATGCCGTGCTCCTGCGCCTTCTTCGACACGTCCTCGGCGGCAACCTGTGCGGCATACGGGGTCGACTTGCGCGAGCCCTTGAAGCCCATCGTGCCGGCGGAGGACCAGGCAATCGTGTTGCCCTGCGCGTCGGTGATGGTGATGGTCGTGTTGTTGAACGACGAGTTCACGTGCGCGACGCCGGAGGCGATGTTCTTGCGCTCACGACGACGAACGCGGGTGGCTTCCTTGCCCATAGACTACCTTTCCTGAAGATCTCAAACGCCGCCGTAATGCCAGCGGCTACACCTGTGGAACGAAAGGCGCGTGGCGAACGGGTCATCCCCTTTCGCCACACGCCGTGATTGGATGCGAAAACTTACTTCTTCTTGCCGGCGATGGCCTTGGCCGGACCCTTGCGCGTGCGCGCGTTGGTGTGGGTACGCTGGCCACGCACCGGCAGACCGCGACGATGGCGCAGGCCGCGGTAGCAGCCGAGGTCCATCAGACGCTTGATGTTGATGCCGACCTCACGACGCAAATCGCCCTCGACGAGATAGTCGCGGTCGATCACTTCGCGGATCTGAAGCACTTCGGCGTCGCTGAGCTGATTGACCCGACGATCGTCTGGGATCTTGACCTTCTCCATGATCTCACCGGCGATCTTCTGGCCGATGCCATGGATGTACTGGAGCGCGATCAGCACGCGCTTGTTGGTCGGGATGTTCACGCCGGCAATACGGGCCACGGCCTTCTCTCCTGTCGCCGATTCCTCGTCAGGAATCGCGCTTTAAGTGCTGGTTTCTCGGGCAGGTGTTCACAAACGCGAACACGACGCCCACCCCTGGTCTTCCTGGGGCCCGGCATCGTTTGAAACTATCCGACTTGGATGCGGGGCTTATTAGGGGATTCAGGGGGCTTTCGTCAACCGCTGCTAGCGCTTAGCTCGCTTTTTCGTGACCTTTTTTGCGGCCTTTTTGGCACCTTTTTTGACAGCCTTCTTTGCGGTCTTTTTGGCTGCCTTCTTCTTCCCTGCCTTCTTGGCGGCTTTCTTGCCGGTTTTCTTGGCCGCCTTCTTGGGACCCGTCACGGTCTTTTTAGCCGCCTTCTTGGATTTGGCGGCCTTTTTGGCCGTCTTCGTCGGCTTTTTAGCCGATTTCGTCGCCGCCTTGGCCTTTTTAGCCGGGGCGGCCTTGGCCGCGCTGCGGGCGCGGGTCTTGCCATGAGTCTTGGGCTCGACCGCCCCGAGCGCCAGGAGCTGGCGATGGATGGCGCGGGTGACCTCGTCGATGGCCATCATGCCGTCGATGGTCGAGAGCTTCCGCCGCTCGGAATAGTAGTGAATCAGCGGCTCCGTCTGGTTGCGGTAGCTGGCTAACCGCTTGGTTAGGACCTCCGGGGTGTCGTCGAGCCGGACCTCCTCCCCGCGCTCGCGCATCTGGGCGACGCGGGTCTCGACACGGTTCAGGAGCGCGCTCTCGTTGACGCGGAGCTCAATCACGGCGTCGAGCTTGAGGTGCTTCTGCTTGAGCAGCTCATCCAGCGCCTCGGCCTGCGGCACGGTCCGCGGGAAACCGTCGAGGATGAAACCGTTTTTGGCATCCGGCTGATCGATTCGATCGGAGATGATTCCGACCACGACATCATCGGGCACGAGACCGCCGCTGGCCATGATCTCCTTGGCCTTGAGACCGACCGGCGTTCCGGCCGCCACCGCTGCACGCAACATCTCGCCGGTCGAGAGTTGGACGATACCATAGCGCTGCACAAGCAGCTGCGCCTGGGTGCCCTTGCCCGATCCCGGCGGCCCCAGAAGTATAATTCTCATCGGCGTACGCCCCCCGATTGGTGCGCGATGCGTCGCGCGCCCGTGTTTTGAAGTCCAGCTACAGTGCAAATCATAATCAGCGCCGCACCGCTACCCATATCATAGGGGAGCAAATGGCCGGACGCCAAGAAGCCTTTGAGATCAGTGCTTGCACGACAGTAAGAGCGGCTCTGTCGAGGCGACCGAATGCCCGGCTCGCCGTCCGCGCGCGTTGCACGCGCGGCGAATCGGCGGCGCAATTGCGCCGCCCGAGGGGACGCCGCGCTTAACGGCGGCGGCCGCGCAGCTTCGACTTCCGGATCAGGCCTTCGTACTGATGCGCCAGGAGATAGCCCTGCACCTGCGCCACCGTGTCCATGGTGACGCTGACGACGATCAGCAGCGACGTGCCGCCAAAGTAGAACGGCACCGACGCGTAGGAGATCAGGATTTCCGGAATCAAGCAGACGATCGCCAGATAGACCGCGCCGAGCACAGTGATGCGCGACAGCACGTAGTCGATATATTCCGCGGTACGCTCGCCCGGACGGATGCCCGGAATGAAGCCGCCGTGCTTCTTCAGATTGTCCGCGGTCTCGGTCGGATTGAACACGATCGCGGTGTAGAAGAAGGCGAAGAACACGATCAGCGCCAGATACATGATCAGGAACAGCGGACGGCCGTGGCCGAGCTGGGTGTTGATCCACTGGAACCATTCCGGCCCGCTGCCCGCGTTGAAGTTCGCGACCGTGGTCGGCAGCAGCAGCAGCGAGGACGCGAAGATCGGCGGGATCACGCCCGAGGTGTTGAGCTTGAGCGGCAGATGCGAGGACTGCCCCTCGAACATCTTGTTGCCGACCTGGCGCTTCGGATACTGGATCAAGAGCCGGCGCTGGGCGCGCTCCACGAACACGATGAAGGCGATCACGGCCACCGCCATGATGATGACGACCAGAATCAGGCCCGTCGACATCGCACCCTGACGGCCGAGCTCGAGCATGTTGGCGAGCGCCGCGGGCAGCTCGGCGACGATGCCGGAGAGAATGATAAGGGAAATGCCGTTGCCGATGCCGCGCGAGGTGATCTGCTCGCCCAGCCACATCAGGAACATGGTGCCGCCGGTCAGCGTGATCGCCGTGGACAGACGGAAGAACATGCCGGGGTCGCTGACGACGTTGCCTGCGCCTTCGAGGCCTACCGCGATGCCGTAGGACTGGAACGCGGCCAGGATCACCGTGAGATAACGGGTGTACTGGTTCAGCAGCTTGCGGCCGGACTCGCCTTCCTTCTTCAGCGCCTCGAGCTGCGGCGAGACGGTGGTCAGGAGCTGGATGATGATGGAGGCCGAGATGTACGGCATGATGTTCAGCGCAAAGATCGCCATGCGGTGAATGCCGCCGCCGGCGAACATGTTGAACATGCCGAGGATGCCGCCCGCCTGGGAGCGGAACACCTGCTCCCAGATGTTGGGATCGATGCCGGGCAGCGGGATGTAGGTCCCGAGCCGATAAACGAGCAGCGCACCCAGGGTGAACCAGATGCGCTTCTTCAGTTCGTCGGCCTTGGCAAACGCACCGAAATTGAGATTGGCTGCCAGTTGTTCCGCTGCAGAGGCCATCTTGGACTTTCTCCCGCCGCTTATTGCGCCGTCATGCCCGCGGCCGGGCTACATTATACCGGACACCGGACATTATCTGGGGCTACGGCTTCGATAAATCCATCGTCCCGCATGCGTAAAGGCCCGCGAGCTGCGGGCCGATGACGCAGTTGTTACGCCGCCTCGCCTTCTTCCTTGGCAGGCGCGAGGATCTTCACCGAGCCGCCGGCCTTCTCGACTGCCGCGATTGCGGTCTTCGAGGCGCCGTGCACTTCGATGTTGAGCTTGGCCTTGAACTCGCCGCGGCCGAGCAGCCGCAGGCCGCCCTTGGCGCGGCGCAGCACGCCGGCCTTGACCAGGGATTCGACGTTCACGACGCTGCCGGTGTCGATCTTCTTGGCATCGACCGCGTCCTGGAGCCGGTCGAGATTGATCTCGGCGAACTCGATGCGGAAGATGTTGTTGAAGCCGCGCTTGGGCAGACGGCGATGCAAGGGCATCTGGCCGCCTTCGAAACCCTTGATGCGCACGCCCGAACGCGCGGTCTGGCCCTTGCCACCGCGGCCGGCCTGCTTGCCCTTGCCCGAACCAATGCCGCGGCCGACGCGCATACGCTTCTTGCGCGAGCCGGCATTGTCGGCGATATCGCTGAGCTTCATCGCCCTGCTCCTTGTTTCCTGCGCATGACCTTCACCGAAAACGGGTCCCCGCTTCGGGATCGTGCGCCTTTGCTTACTTCTCGTCGACGATGCGAACGAGATGGTGAACTTTCAAGATCATGCCGCGCACCGCCGGGGTGTCCGGCAGTTCGCTGGTGCGGCCGATCTTGTTGAGCTTGAGCCCGATCAGCGTCGAGCGCTGCGAGTGATGGCGGCGGATCGCGCTGCCGGTCTGCTCGATCTTGATCGTCTTTGCGGTCGTAACGGCACTCTTGGCCATGGGCGTCTACTCCGAAAAGCTTGCGTTATTCGGCAACCGCCTCGGCGTCGCCACCGATACGGCGGGACTGGAGGGTGGACACCTTGATGTTGCGGCGGGCAGCGACCGAGCGCGGCGAATCCTGATGCTTCAGCGCATCGAACGTCGCGCGAACCATGTTGTACGGGTTCGACGAGCCGATCGACTTCGCAACCACGTCCTGGACGCCGAGCGTCTCGAACACGGCGCGCATCGGACCGCCGGCGATGATGCCGGTGCCGGCCGGAGCTGCGCGCAGGTAAACACGGCCCGCGCCATGACGGCCGGCGATGTCGTGATGCAGCGTGCGGCCCTCGCGCAGCGACACGCGGGTGAGGTTGCGCTTGGCGGATTCGGTTGCCTTGCGGATCGCCTCGGGCACTTCGCGCGCCTTGCCGTGACCGAAGCCGGCGCGGCCCTTCTGGTCGCCGATCACGACCAGCGCTGCGAAACCGAAGCGCTTGCCGCCCTTGACGACCTTGGCGACGCGATTGATGTGGACGAGCTTGTCGACGAACTCGCTGTCGCGCTCTTCCCTGCGTTCACGTCCGCCGCCGCGTTGATCGCGTCCACCACGTTGTTCGCGTTCTGCCATGGTTTTTCCAGTCCTTCAGAGGCTTACGCCTCAATCCTCAAATTCTGTTAGAAGCTCAGCCCGCTCTCACGCGCCGCGTCGGCAAGAGCCTTGACGCGCCCGTGATAGAGATAGCTGCCGCGATCGAACACGACTTCCTTGACACCCTTCTCGGCGGCGCGCTCGGCCAGCAGCTTGCCGACCGCCTTCGCCGCATCGATGTCGGCGCCGGTCTTGCCGCCATCGCGCATCGACTTCTCGAGCGACGAGGCAGAGGCAAGCGTCTCGCCCTTCAGGTCGTCGATGACCTGGGCGTAGATGTGCTTGGACGAGCGGAACACCGACAGGCGCGGACGGCCGCCACCCGAGCGGCGCAGCTTCAGTCGTACACTGCGCTTGCGCCGGGCATTCGTAACCTTGGCTTTCGACATGACCGGCTCCGTTACTTCTTCTTGCCTTCCTTGCGGAAGATGAATTCGCCAACATACTTCACGCCCTTGCCCTTGTAGGGTTCCGGCGGACGATAGGAGCGAATCTCGGCGGCGACCTGGCCGACGCGCTGAATGTCGCTGCCGGTCACCGTGATCTCGGTCGGCTTCGGCACGGTGATCGTGATCCCTTCCGGGATCGCGTAGACCACATCGTGGCTGTAGCCGAGCGCGAGCTGCAGGTTCTTGCCCTGCAGCGCGGCGCGATAACCGACGCCGGTGATTTCGAGCTTCTTCTCGAAACCCTTGGTGACGCCTTCGACCAGATTCGCGACCTGGGCGCGAGCGGTCCCGTACAGGGCCCGCGCGCGGTTGGTCTCGACCCGCGGGTTCACCTTGACCTGGCCGTTGTCGAGCTTCACCTCGACGTCGCTATGGACGACGAACTGAAGCTGGCCCTTCGGCCCCTTCATCTTGACGGTCTGCCCGTCGACGGTCGCGGTCACACCCGACGGCACCGCTACCGGCCTTTTGCCAACACGTGACATGGATCAAAAATCCTTCTCAGAACACCGTGAAGAGAACTTCGCCGCCCACGTTCGCTTCACGCGCACTGTGGTCAGCCATGATTCCCTTCGGCGTCGACAACACCGAAATGCCGAGTCCGTTATTGACCCGCGGCAGGTTCTTCACCGAGGCGTAAACGCGACGCCCGGGCTTGGAGACACGCTCGATCTCGCGGATAACGGGCTCGCCGTCGAAATACTTCAGCTCAATCTCGATCTCGCTGCGGCCCGAGGAGTGCTCGAGTGTGGCGTAACCGCGGATGTAGCCTTCGCTCTTCAGCACCTCGAGAACATTCTCGCGCATCTTCGAGCCAGGCGTGGAGACCTTGTTCTTGGAGCGCATCTGCGCGTTGCGGATGCGGGTGATCAGATCGCTGATTGGATCGTGCGTAGACATTTAAACGACCCTCCTTACCAGCTGGACTTCACGAGGCCCGGGACCATGCCCCTGGAGCCAAGGTCACGCAGCGCGATACGGGACAGCTTGTTCTTGCGGTAGTTCGAACGCGGGCGGCCCGTCAGCTCGCAACGCAGGCGGATGCGGGTCGCCGACGAGTTGCGCGGCATTTCCGCCAGCTTCAGGGTCGCGGCGAACCGCTCCTCCATCGGCAGCGACTTGTCGGCGATGATCGCCTTCAACCGCTCGCGCTTCGGGGCGGCGTTCTTCGCCATCCGCTTGCGCCGGTTGTTCTTCTCGATTGAACTCTTCTTTGCCATGCTTGGCTCCTGGGTATCCGCGTTTGAGAGGCTTTAGGTCAGCGTCTCACTGCCGGAACGGGAAATTGAAAGCGGTCAACAAGGCCCTCGCCTCGTCGTCGGTCTTGGCCGTGGTGCAGACGGTGATGTCCATACCGCGGGATTCCGTGACCTTGTCGAAGTCGATCTCGGGGAAAATGATGTGTTCCTTGAGACCGAGCGAGTAGTTGCCGCGGCCATCGAAGCTCTTCGGGTTCAAGCCGCGGAAGTCGCGGACGCGCGGCAGCGCGACCGTCACCAGGCGGTCGATGAACTCGTACATGCGAGCCTTGCGCAGCGTGACCTTGCAGCCGATCGGCTGGTTCTCACGCAACTTGAAGGTCGCGATCGCGATCCGCGAATAGGTCACGATCGCCTTTTGGCCGGCGATCTGGGTCAATTCCGCAGCGGCGTTCTCTGCCTTCTTGCGGTCGTTGACGGAATCGCCAACGCCCATGTTCAGCACGACCTTGTCCAGCCGCGGAACCTGCATGACGTTCTCATAACCGAACTTCTCGGTCATTTCCGTCCGGATCTTCGCGTCGTATTCCGCGCGCAGGCGCGGCGTGTAAGCGGCCTCAGCCATCGATCTCAGCTCCCGAGCTCTTGGCGATGCGGACCTTCTTGCCGTCCGCCAGAATCTTGAATCCGACGCGGGTCGGCTTCCCGTCCTTGCCGACATACGCGATGTTGGACAGTTGGATCGGCGACTCTTTCGAGATGATGCCGCCCTCCTGGGCCTGCGTCTGCTTCTGGTGACGCTTGACCATGTTGACGCCGCGCACCAGCGCGGTACCGGCGTCGGGACGCACTTCGAACACCTCGCCGGTGCGGCCCTTGTCGCGGCCGGTCAGCACGACGACCTTATCGCCCTTGCGGATCTTCGCAGCCATTACAGCACCTCCGGCGCGAGCGAGATGATCTTCATGTGGTTCTTGGCGCGCAGCTCGCGCGGCACGGGCCCGAAGATACGGGTGCCGACCGGCTCGGACTGATTGTTGATCAGAACGGCGGCGTTGCGGTCGAAGCGGATGACCGAACCGTCGGCGCGGCGGATGTCCTTGCGGACGCGCACCACGACGGCCTTCATCACGTCGCCCTTCTTCACCTTGCCACGCGGAATCGCTTCCTTGATCGAGACAACGATGATGTCGCCGATCGTGGCGTAGCGGCGCTTGGAGCCCCCGAGCACCTTGATACACATGACACGGCGTGCGCCAGAATTATCGGCCACGTCGAGGTTGGTCTGCATCTGAATCATTGATGCACCTCGTCCTCTTCTATTTGCGCCAGCCCAGCCGGCGCTCAACATTTCCCTGAAGTCAGTCGGCTAAAGCCAACAGATCAGGCGCTTTTCTTGTGTTCGCCCCGGATCACGACCCAGCGCTTCAACTTCGAAATCGGCTTCGATTCCTCGATCCACACCATGTCGCCCGGCTTGAACTCGTTGCTCTCGTCGTGCGCGTGGTAGTTCTTCGAACGGCGGATCGTCTTCTTGTAGATCGGGTGCGTGAAGCGGCGATCGACGCGCACCACGATGGTCTTGGCTTGTTTGTCGCTGACGACCACGCCCTGCAAAGTACGTTTCGGCATCTTCGTAAGCCTCTTACTTCTTCTTCGCGCGCGTCTGCGCGGCGACGGTCTTGATCCGGGCGATGTCACGGCGGGCCTCGCGCAGGCGCGAGGTGTTCTCGAGCTGCCCGGTGGCGCGCTGGAAGCGCAGGTTGAAGCGCTCCTTCTTCAGGTTCAGGATGGCGTCATCCTGCTGATCGGGGCTCAACGCGCGGATGTCTTCGATTTTCATCTGGGCCATGGCCATTACTCCGCAATGCGCTCGACGAAGCGCGTCTTGATCGGCAGCTTGGCTGCCGCCAGGGTCAGCGCCTCACGCGCCGTCTGGGTGTTGACGCCGTCGATCTCGAACAGCACCCGGCCCGGCTTGACGCGCGCGACCCACAATTCCGGTGCACCCTTGCCGGAACCCATGCGGACTTCGGCAGGCTTCTTCGACACGGGAACGTCGGGGAAAATGCGGATCCAGACGCGGCCGGCGCGCTTCATGTGGCGGGTCAGCGCGCGGCGAGCGGCTTCGATCTGGCGCGCGGTGACGCGCTCAGGCTCGGTTGCCTTCAGGCCGAACTGGCCGAACGCCAACGTCGCGCCCGAAGACGCAACGCCGTGGATACGGCCCTTATGCGCCTTCCGGAACTTCGTTTTCTTAGGTTGCATCATGGCTTCAAGCCCTCAAATTCTCTGTGCTGGCGTCAGGCTGCAGCGTTGTCACGGCGCTGCCGGCCGCCGCGATCGCCGCCGCCACCAGTCTCGCCCTCGGCCATTCTCTTGTCCTGGGCCATCGGATCGTGCTCGAGGATCTCGCCCTTGAAGATCCAGACCTTGACACCGCAGGTGCCGAAGGTCGTGAACGCGGTCGCAACCCCGTAGTCGATGTCTGCGCGCAGCGTGTGTAGCGGCACGCGACCTTCGCGGTACCACTCCATGCGCGCGATTTCCGCACCGCCCAGACGTCCCGAGCAGTTGATGCGGATGCCTTCCGCGCCGAGACGCATCGCCGACTGAACGGCGCGCTTCATGGCGCGGCGGAACGCGACGCGGCGCTCCAGCTGCTGCGCGATCGACTCGGCCACCAGCGTCGCATCGAGCTCCGGCTTGCGGATCTCGACGATGTTGATGACAACGTCGGACGAGGTGATGTCCGCGACCTTCTTGCGCAGCTTGTCGATGTCGGCGCCCTTCTTGCCGATCACCACGCCCGGACGAGCCGAGTGGATGGTGACGCGGCACTTCTTGTGAGGACGCTCGATCACGATGCGGGCGACGGCCGCCTGCTTGAGCTCCTTGTGCAAGATCTCGCGGATCTTGACGTCCTCATGCAGCAGCTTGCCGTATTCCTGCTTGCCGGCGAACCAGCGGGAATCCCAAGTCCGGTTGATGCCAAGACGCAGACCGATCGGATTGATCTTTTGACCCATCGTGTTCTCCTGCGTCCCTTAAGCCGCTGCTGCGGCTTCGACCTGACGAACGATGATCGTCAGCTGTGAAAATGGTTTGTAGACACGGCCCGAGCGGCCACGGCCGCGGGCGGCAAAGCGCTTCATCACGAGGCCGTTGCCGACGAAGGCCTGTGCCACGACGAGATCGTCGACGTCGAGGTCGTGGTTGTTCTCGGCGTTGGCAATAGCCGATTCCAGGCACTTCTTCACGTCAACCGCGATCCGCTTGCGCGAAAACTGCAGGTCGGCGAGCGCAGCAGCCGCCTTCCGGCCGCGAATGAGCTGGGCGACCAGGTTGAGCTTCTGCGGGCTCACCCGCAGCATCCGGGCGACCGCCTTGGCCTCGTTCTCGGCGAGGCTCCGTTCGCGCTTAGGTTTGCTCATCGTTTAATCCTCAAGCCTTCTTGGCTTTCTTGTCCCCGGAGTGGCCATGGAAGGTACGGGTCGGCGAGAACTCGCCGAACTTGTGACCGACCATTTCCTCGTTGACCGCCACCGGCACGTGCTTCTGACCGTTGTAGACGCCGAAGGTCAGGCCGACGAATTGCGGCAGGATCGTCGAGCGACGGCTCCAGATCTTGATGACGTCGTGACGGCCGGACGAGCGCGCGGCATCTGCCTTCTTGAGCAGAGAACCCTCGACGAACGGGCCTTTCCAGACTGAACGAACCATGTCCGGCGTTCCTTACTTCTTCCGCTTGTGGCGGCTTAGGAGAATGAATTTGTTGGTCGACTTGTTGGAGCGGGTCTTCTTGCCCTTGGTCGGCTTGCCCCACGGGGTAACCGGGTGGCGACCGCCCGAGGTACGACCTTCACCACCGCCGTGCGGATGGTCGATCGGGTTCATCGAAACGCCGCGGTTGTGCGGCTTGCGGCCCAGCCAGCGGTTGCGGCCGGCCTTGCCGATCGACGTGTTCATGTGATCCGGGTTCGACACCGCGCCAATCGTGCCGCGGCAACGGCCGTGCACCAGGCGCTGTTCGCCCGAGTTCAGGCGGACGATCACGTAGTCCTGGTCGCGACCGACCAGCTGGGCGTAGGTGCCCGCGGAACGGGCGAGCTGGCCGCCCTTCCCGATCTTGACCTCGATATTGTGGATGATCGTGCCGACCGGCATGTTGCCGAGCGGCATAACATTGCCCGGCTTCACGTCGACGTAGTTGCCGGCGACGACGGAATCACCGACGGCCAAACGCTGCGGCGCCAGGATATAGGCCTGGGTGCCGTCTTCGTACTTGACCAGCGCGATGAACGCGGTGCGGTTCGGATCGTACTCCAGCCGCTCGACCGTCGCGGGCGCATCGACCTTGTCGCGCTTGAAATCGACGGTACGCAATGTCCGCTTATGACCGCCGCCGCGGAAGCGCACGGTGATGCGACCGGTGTTGTTGCGGCCGCCGGAGGAGTGCTTGCCTTCGGTGAGCGCCTTGACCGGCTTGCCCTTGTAGAGCGCCGAACGATCGACCATGACCAGCTGGCGCTGGCCCGGCGTCGTGGGATTGAATGTCTTCAGTGCCATCGTCGTACGACCTTACAGACCGGTGGTCACGTCGATCCGGTGACCCTCTTCGAGAGTCACGATCGCGCGCTTGGAGTTCGACTGCGAGCCGAGATTGCCGCGGAAGATCTTGGTCTTGCCCTTGCGGACCAGCGTGTTGACACTCTTGACCTTGACGTCGAACAGCTTCTCGATCGCTTCCTTGATCTGCGGCTTGGTCGCCTTCGCGGCCACCTTGAACAGCACCTTGTTGTGCTCCGAGGCGATCGTGGCCTTTTCGGTCACGACCGGCGACAGGATCACGTCGTAGTGGCGAGGCTCGATGTTCTTCGTCATTTGAAGCGCGCCTCCAGCGCATCGATGGCGGCCTTGGTCAGAACAAGCTTCCGACGGCGCAGGATGTCATAAACGTTGATGCCCTGGATCGGCAGCACGTCCATGTTCGGGATGTTGCGGGCCGCAGCGGCGAAGCCGTTGTTGAGCTCGGCGCCGTCGATGATCAGCGCGTTGGTCAAACCCAGACCGGAGAAATGACCGAGCAGAGCCTTGGTCTTGGCAGCTTCCAGCGCCGCCTTGTCGATCACGACGAGATCGCCGTCCTTGGCCTTGGCCGAGAGCGCATGCTTGAGGGCAAGCGCACGGACCTTCTTCGGCAGGTCGGTGGCGTGCGAACGCACCACCGGACCGAAGGCACGGCCACCGCCGCGGAACTGCGGCACGCGGGCCGAACCGTGACGAGCACCACCGGTGCCCTTCTGCTTGTACATCTTCTTGCCGGTGCGCCAGATCTCGGCGCGGCCCTTGGCCTTGTGCGTGCCGGCCTGGCGCTTGTTGAGCTGCCACTGCACGCAACGTGCAATGATGTCCTGGCGCGGCTCGAGGCCGAAAATGGTGTCGGAAAGCTGGACCGAGCCGGCTTCCTTACCTTCGAGGGTCGTGACCTTCAATTCCATCTCACGCCTCCTGCGCAGCCGGAGCAGCGTCCGCTTCGCCAGCAACCTTGAACTTGCCGGGCTTCGGAGCTTCCTTCGGCAGCGGCTTCTTGACGGCGTCGCGCACGCGGATCCAGCCGCCCTTGGAGCCGGGAACGGCGCCTTCGACGAGGATCAGGCCGCGCTCGACATCGAGCTGGACGACCCGAAGGTTGAGCGTGGTGATGCGGTCGACGCCCATGTGACCGGGCATCTTCTTGTTCTTCCAGGTCTTGCCCGGGTCCTGACGGCCACCGGTCGAACCGATCGAACGGTGCGAGACCGAGACGCCGTGGGTGGCGCGCAGACCGCCGAAGTTCCAGCGCTTCATACCGCCGGCAAAACCCTTGCCGACCGAGGTGCCGGTGACGTCGACGAACTGACCGACGACAAAGTGGTCGGCCAGGATCTCGGCACCGACGGGGATCATCTGATCCGCGGAAACGCGGAACTCCTCGACCTGCCGCTTCGGCTCGACCTTGGCGACCGCGAACTGGCCGCGCTCCGCCTTGGGCATGTACACGGTCTTGCGGCTGCCAGAACCAAGCTGGAGCGCGACATAACCGTTTTTCTCTTCGGTGCGGTGGCCTACGACCTGGCAATTGCCGAGCTTCAGCACGGTCACGGGGATATGTTCGCCGGCCTCTGTAAAGACCCGCGTCATCCCGACCTTTTGTGCGATCACTCCGGAGCGCATCGGCGTGCTTCCTGTTCTTTCTGTCCGCTAGTGGCGAACGTGATCCAAAAATCTTAGAGCTTGATCTCGACGTCGACACCGGCGGCCAGGTCGAGCTTCATCAAAGCATCGACGGTCTGCGGGGTCGGATCGACGATGTCGAGCAGGCGCTTGTGAGTGCGCATCTCGAACTGCTCGCGGCTCTTCTTGTCGACGTGCGGCGAACGGTTGACGGTGAACTTCTCGATGCGGGTGGGCAGCGGAATGGGTCCGCGGACCTGCGCGCCGGTGCGCTTCGCCGTGTTCACGATCTCGCGGGTCGACGTATCGAGGATACGATGGTCGAACGCCTTGAGACGGATGCGAATGTTTTGGCCGTTCATTGCCGTGGTCTTTCTTCAGTGGGGTGGCGAATAGCGAATAGCGAATGTCACATTCGCTATTCGCCGATCCCTATTCTCGTAATTACTCGATGATCGAGGCGACGACGCCGGCGCCGACGGTGCGGCCACCTTCGCGGATTGCGAAGCGGAGCTTCTCTTCCATCGCGATCGGCACGATCAGGTGCACTTCCATCGCGATGTTGTCGCCCGGCATCACCATCTCGGTGCCTTCCGGCAGATGCACGACACCGGTCACGTCGGTGGTGCGGAAGTAGAACTGCGGACGGTAGTTGGTGAAGAACGGAGTGTGGCGACCGCCCTCTTCCTTGGTGAGGATGTAGGCCTCAGCCTTGAACTTGGTGTGCGGCTTGACCGAACCCGGCTTGCACAGCACCTGGCCGCGCTCGACGTCCTCACGCTTGGTACCGCGAAGCAGCGCACCGATGTTGTCGCCGGCCTGGCCCTGATCGAGCAGCTTGCGGAACATTTCGACGCCGGTGACCGTGGTCTTCTGCGTGGCGCGCAGACCGACGATCTCGATTTCCTCGCCAACCTTGACGATGCCGCGCTCGACACGGCCGGTCACGACGGTGCCGCGACCCGAGATCGAGAACACGTCTTCAACCGGCATCAGGAACGGCAGGTCGACCGGACGCTCCGGCTGCGGAATGTAAGCGTCGACCTGCTTCATCAGCTCGAGGATGGCCTCATGGCCGAGGGTCTTGTCGGAATCTTCGAGAGCGGCGAGCGCCGAGCCCTTGATGATCGGGATAGTGTCGCCCGGGAATTCGTACTTCGAGAGCAGCTCGCGAACCTCGAGCTCGACGAGCTCGAGCAGTTCCGGATCGTCGACCATGTCGCACTTGTTGAGGAACACGACGAGCGCGGGAACGCCGACCTGGCGGGCGAGCAGGATGTGCTCGCGGGTCTGCGGCATCGGACCGTCAGCGGCCGACACGACCAGGATCGCACCGTCCATCTGGGCAGCGCCGGTGATCATGTTCTTCACGTAGTCGGCGTGGCCGGGGCAGTCGACGTGCGCGTAGTGGCGGTTCTTGGTCTCGTATTCGACGTGCGCCGTCGAGATCGTGATACCGCGCGCCTTCTCTTCCGGCGCCTTGTCGATCTGGTCGTACGCCGTGAACGTCGCACCGCCGGCTTCGGCGAGGACCTTGGTGATCGCCGCGGTCAGCGACGTCTTGCCATGGTCGACGTGACCGATGGTGCCGATGTTGCAGTGCGGCTTGTTACGTTCAAACTTTGCTTTGGCCATTTGACTCTCCGTTCAATCGTCAGTTCGAGACCGACGACAATCAGGCAAACTTCTTCTGGACTTCTGCCGACACGTTGGCCGGCGCTTCTGCGTAGTGGTCGAACTGCATGGTGAAGGTTGCGCGACCCTGGCTCATCGAGCGCAGGTTATTCACGTAACCGAACATGTTCATGAGCGGCACCATCGCGTTGATGACGTTGGCGTTGCCGCGCATGTCCTGACCCTGGATCTGACCGCGCCGGGAATTCAGGTCGCCGATGACCGATCCGGTGTAATCTTCCGGGGTCACCACTTCGACCTTCATGATCGGCTCGAGCAGGACGGACTTGCCCTTCTGCAAGGCTTCGCGGAATGCAGCACGCGAAGCGATTTCGAAGGCGAGCGCCGACGAGTCGACGTCGTGATACTTGCCGTCGACGAGCTGAACCTTGACGTCGACCACGGGGAAGCCCGCGACGACACCGGAGCCCATCACGCTGTTGAGGCCCTTTTCGACGCCGGGGATGTATTCCTTCGGAACCGCACCGCCGACGATCTTGGATTCGAACTCGTAACCCTTGCCGGGCTCGTTCGGCTCGACCACGATCGACACTTCCGCGAACTGACCGGTACCGCCGGTCTGCTTCTTGTGGGTGTACTTGACCTCGGCCCGCTTGGTGACGCGCTCACGGAACGCCACCTGCGGCGCGCCGATGTTGGCATCGACCTTGTAGGTGCGGCGAAGAATGTCGACCTTGATGTCGAGATGGAGTTCGCCCATGCCCTTGAGGATGGTCTGGCCGGACTCCTGGTCGGTCGACACGCGGAAGGACGGATCCTCCGCGGCGAGCTTCGCCAGCGCCACGCCGAGCTTTTCCTGGTCGGCTTTGGACTTCGGTTCGATCGCGATCTCGATGACCGGCTCGGGGAATTCCATCTTTTCGAGGATCACCGCCTTGTCGGGATCGCACAGCGTGTCACCGGTGCGGGCTTCCTTCAGGCCAGCCAGTGCAACGATGTCGCCGGCATAGGCTTCCTTGATGTCTTCGCGGTTGTTCGCATGCATCAGCAACATGCGGCCGATGCGTTCCTTGCGGTCGCGCGTCGAATTGATGACGCCGGTACCCGACAGCAGCGTGCCGGAATAGATGCGGCAGAAGGTGATGGTGCCGACGAACGGGTCGTCCATGATCTTGAACGCCAACAGAGCCAGCGGCTCCTTGTCGTCGGGCCGGCGAACGACCTCGTTGCCGTCTTCATCGACGCCCTTGATCGCGGGCACGTCAACCGGCGACGGCAGATAATCCACGACCGCGTCGAGCAAAGGCTGCACGCCCTTGTTCTTGAAGGCCGAGCCGCACAATACCGGGAAGAACGCGCCAGTCAGCACGGCCTTGCGGATCAAGCGCTTCAACGTCGCCTGATCGGGCTCATTGCCGTCGAGGTAAGCGGCGAGAACGTCGTCGTCGAGCTCGACGGCCGCCTCCAACAGCTTCTCGCGATATTCCTTGGCCTTCTCGACCATGTCCTCGGGAATATCGATGTCGACGAACTTGGCGTCGAGCTTCTCTTCTTCCCAGACCACGCCCTTCATGCGGACGAGATCGACCAGACCCTTGAAGTTGTTCTCCGAGCCGATCGGAAGCTGGATCGCGATCGGCTTTGCGCCGAGGCGATCGACGATATCCTGCATGCACTTGTAGAAGTCGGCGCCGGTCTTATCCATCTTGTTGGCGAAGACGATGCGCGGAACCTTGTACTTGTCGCCCTGGCGCCAGACCGTCTCGGTCTGGGGCTCGACGCCCTGGTTCGAGTCGAGCACGCACACGGCGCCGTCGAGCACGCGCAGGCTGCGCTCGACTTCGATGGTGAAGTCGACGTGGCCGGGAGTGTCGATGATGTTGAGACGCTTGCCTTCCCAGAACGCGGTGGTCGCGGCCGACGTAATCGTAATGCCGCGCTCCTGCTCCTGCTCCATCCAGTCCATCGTCGCGGCACCTTCGTGCACTTCGCCGATCTTGTGGCTCTTGCCTGTGTAATAGAGGATGCGCTCGGTGGTCGTGGTCTTGCCGGCATCGATATGCGCCATGATACCGAAGTTACGGTAGTTCTCTATGGCATGAACGCGGGGCATGGAGTGTTCCTTAGATTCCGTGTGTCGCCGTTACCAGCGATAGTGCGAGAAGGCGCGGTTGGCTTCCGCCATCCGGTGCACGTCTTCACGCTTCTTGACGGCGTTACCCCGGTTGTTCGACGCGTCCAGGAGCTCCGCAGAGAGCCGCTCGGTCATCGTCTTCTCGTTGCGATCGCGCGCAGCCGAGATCAGCCAGCGAATGCCCAGCGCCTGACGGCGCACCGAGCGAACTTCAACCGGAACCTGATAGGTCGCGCCGCCGACGCGGCGGGAGCGCACTTCGATCGTCGGCATGACGTTCTCGAGTGCCTGCTCGAACACGCCGAGCGGGTTCTGCTTGGTCTTGCTTTCGATGAGGCCGAATGCGCCGTAGACGATACCTTCGGCGACCGACTTCTTTCCGGCGTACATCACCGAATTCATGAACTTCGTGACGATGATGTTCCCGAACTTCGGATCGGGAAGGACTTCGCGCTTTTCGGCAGAATGGCGACGAGACATGGACCTGGTTCCCGCTTACTTCGGACGCTTGGCGCCGTACTTCGAACGGCGCTGCTTACGGTTCTTGACGCCCTGGGTATCCAGAACGCCGCGGAGGATGTGGTAGCGCACGCCGGGCAAGTCCTTGACGCGACCGCCGCGGATCATGACCACGGAGTGCTCCTGGAGGTTATGGCCTTCACCGGGGATGTAACCGATCACCTCGAAGCCGTTGGTCAGGCGCACCTTGGCAACCTTACGAAGCGCCGAGTTCGGCTTCTTCGGGGTCGTGGTGTAAACGCGCGTGCAAACACCGCGCTTCTGCGGCGACTGCTGCAGCGCCGGCACCTTCTTGCGCGACTTCTGCACTTCCCGCGGTTGAGCGATCAGCTGGTTGATCGTCGGCATCCTGGCATTACCCTTTGTGTTCTGCCGCGGCCCGTCACCGGGTCCGCAAATTCTTTCGAGCTACCCGCCCGACGAGGCCGCCTTCCGCGGAACAATCCGCACAAAGCGAAATCGCGCCAACCACCCATCAACGGGCGGAAAGCGCTTCGACGCCACAGAGGACCGCAGTAGTTGAACCGTCAGCTTGCAGCTACGGCCCGCGCACCGAGGTCATGCATCCGAATTCGATCTCGAGAGAACATGCTCAAGAGACCTAAAATCGCACTGGCATTGCCTAGCTATGATCGACAGCGTTTGAGCGGCATTCGTCGAGGTTGGTGCCTGTCTTGGCGATCCCGGGGGATCAAACAGGTGGCCCGTTCCGACGTTGGCGATGCTCACCGCCTGTCGTTAAGTGAGGGGGTTCTATAAGTGGGAGTCGGTCAAGTCAAGGCGAAACGTCAGTCAGAAGCGCTTCCCGCGCCTGTCGAAATTGCTTCCTGGGTCGCTCGCTGCGCCTTCCCGATATGGAAATGAGGAGCGCGCTCCGCCACCTCGAATCCTATTTATACCCGGGTTAAATATACTTTTATAACCGTTGGCTAAGGCTTTCTTTCCTGTTGGAGCGTCAATGTGCCGCCTTGGGCAGAGATTGGCGCCATGCGGTACACCGACATTGCCATTATCGGCGGGGGATTGTCCGGCTCTACCGCCGCCGCGATGCTCGGCCGTAGCGGCATTTCGACCATCCTGATCGATCCGCAGGAGAGCTATTCGGCGGATTTTCGAGTCGAAAAACTCAGCGGCCACGTGCAGGTCGGGCGATTCCTTCAGACGGGAATCGCCGAATCGGTGCTGCGCCGCGCGACCTTTGTGGGTGAGAACTGGATCGCGCGCTTCGGCCGTCTTCTCGACAAGGCGCCAAGCCGGCAGTTCAACATCCCCTACGATTCCCTCGTCAGCGCTGTCCGCGACGAAATTCCCGCCGGTGTCGAGCGCATCTGCGCCAAGGCCGTCTCGGTCGAAACAAGTGCGGAGCGGCAGAAGGTCACTCTCTCCAGCGACGAGATGGTCTCCGCCCGGCTGGTCGTGCTCGCCAATGGACTCAACGTTGGCCTGCGCCACCAGCTGGGAATCGCGCGAAAGATCGTTAGTCCCTGCCATTCGATTTCGATCGGGTTCGACGTGGTGCCCGCAGGACGGGCCTCGTTCGACTTCCCGGCGCTGACCTATTTCTCGGAACGGCCGAGCGACCGCATCCCCTACCTCACGCTGTTTCCGATCGGAACGCGGATGCGCGCCAATCTGTTCGTCTATCGCAGCTTCGACGATCCCTGGCTGCGTGAGCTGCGCCGCGCGCCCGCCGAGACGCTGAACGCCGCGCTGCCACGGCTCAAGCGCATCACCGGACCATTCGACATTCCCGGTGAGCTGAAAATCCGCCCGGTCGATCTCTATGTGAACGATGCAAGCGGCCAACCCGGCCTCGTGCTGGTTGGCGATGCCTTCTCGACCTCCTGCCCCGCCGCCGGCACCGGTTGCGACAAGGTGTTCACCGACATCGAGCGGCTCTGCAACGTTTACATCCCGCAGTGGCTGGCTTCCGACGGGATGGATACAAGCAAGATCGCCGCCTTCTACGCAGATCCGGTCAAGCGGGCGTGCGACGATTGGTCGGCGGCGAAGGCGTTCGACTTCCGCTCGGTCTCGATTGCGACGAGCCCCTATTGGGCGGCGCAGCGCTGGGCACGCTTCATTGCCTGGTCGGTTCAGGGGCTATTGCGGCCGCTTGGAGGAGCCGTCCATCTGGAGCCGAACTTCCTCGGTCACTCCTCCTCATCGTCCTCGTCGAGGTCGTCATCATCCTCTTCGTCATCGTCGCTGTCCTCGTCGACGTGAGCCGGCGCGCCATGAGGTTGGTGGATCTGGTCGTTCCACAGCTTGCGATAGGTGCCGTTCTTGGCGAGCAACTCGGCATGCGAGCCGCGCTCGATCGCCCTGCCCCCTGAAATCACGATGATCTCGTCCATCTCGACCACCGAGGTCAGTCGGTGGGTCGACCAGATCATGGTGCGACCCTTGGCAACCTTCAGCAGCGTGCGGTTGATCGCGGCTTCCGTGGTCTGGTCGAGCGCCGAAGTGGCTTCGTCCAGCAGCAGCACCGAGGGATTACGAATGACCGCGCGCGCGATCGCGATGCGCTGGCGCTGGCCGCCCGACAAGGTATCGCCGCGCTCGCCCACCGGCGTGTCGTATCGCTGTGGCAGGCTCATGATGTAGCGGTGGATCTCGGCCTTCTTGGCCGCCTCCTCCACCTCCTCGTCGCTCGCGCCCTCCTTGCCGAGCCGGATGTTCTCTCGGATCGACATGTTGAACAGCATGTTCTCCTGGAACACCACCGCCATGCTCCGGCGCAGCGAATCCAGCGTTACCTTGCGGACGTCGACGCCGTCGATGGTGACGCGCCCCTCGTCCGGCACATAGAGCCGCAGGATCAGATTCAGCAGCGTGCTCTTGCCGGAACCCGAGGGACCGACGATGGCAATGCGCTTGCCGACATTGAGCTTGAGGCTGAGATTGTCCAGCACCGGCGTCTGGCTGCCTTCGTACTGGAACGTCACGTGGTCGAAGGTGATGTCATTGGTGATGCGGGGCAGATCGGGCGCGCCGGCACGATCGGCGCTGCGCGTGGGCTCGTCGAGCAGCTCCTGCATGTGACGAATCGCGGCTGCCGAGGAGATCGACACGGGGATGAAATGCATCACATGGGCGATGTTGTAGGACACCTCCCAGAACGCGCTCTCGAAGGTGACGAAGGTGCCGATGGTGATCTGCCCCTTCGTCGCCAGATACGCGCCGATCGCGAGCACGACGAGATGCAAGAGCAGCACCGAGATGGTGACCGTCCGCTCCACCATGGTCGACAGGAACGTCGCCGAGGCCATCCTGTTTCGCGTCTCGTCGTTGCGAAAGGTGAAGAAGCCGAACATCCTGCGTTGCAGGCTGAACGCCTTGATCACGGCCTGGGCTGCCACGTTCTCCTGCACCATGCCGAGCAGCGCGGACTCGTTGAGCTTCTGCTCGTAATTGGCCTGAACAGCCTTCGGCGTGAGTATGCGGGGACCGATCAGCGTGATCGGAAACACCAGCAGCGCAACCACCGCGAGCTGCCAGTTCAGGAACACCATCAGGATGATGCCCGCGATCAACTCCAGGAACGGCAGCGCCGCGCTGTTGGCGAAGGTCTTGACCGAGCCCTCGAAGGCCGCGAGATCGACCGAGAAGCGCGACAGGATCTCGCCGCGCTTGGTGCGGCCGAAATAGGCTGCCGGCAGGTCCTGGACGTGCTCGAACAGCCGTTTGCGGACATCGGAGATGATGCACGCCGCAAGCCGTGCATCCCAGCGTTCGTACCAGACCGCGACGATCGAGGTGAAGATGCCTGCGACCGCGAGCACGCCGAGGATCTTGTACAGCGCCTGGAAATCCTCCTCGCCGAGCGCGTCGTCGATCAGGTACTTCAGGCTGAGCGGCATGATGACGTTGAATAGCGTCTCGACGAAGACGCCGAACGCCACGAACGACAGCATCTGCTTGTAGTTGACCAGGAAGGGTTTGACGAAACCCAGGATGGTCGCGAGCGCGCCGGCGGCCTCGCGCGCGGTAAAGACGACGAGGTCCTCGTCCTCATCGTCGTCATCGAGCTCCAGCCCGCCATCCTCATCGTCTTCATCGTCCTCCTCGACTTCGAGGTCCGGCTTGGCGGTAGGGACGAGCTTGTCGTCGAGCTCGGCCGCCTCTTCCGCGGCGAGCTTCTGTTTGTCGGGCGGGAGGGGCTTGGACGCCATGAAACCAACCGATGCTGACGGCCGGCATGACCGCAGAGAAAGCAGGAGATAGCGGCAACCGCTATTGCATCGATTCTATGCGATCAAGATGAATTCGGCAAAACAATTGGCGAAGGCGCCCGCTTCAGGCGGCTAGTCGTCTTCCTCGTCCTCGACCTTGTCGAAAAAGGAATAGCGCAAGGAATCGGCGTCGGCGTACCACTGCCCCGGGCCCTTGTTGGCGGCGAGCGTCGCCTCCCAGAGCGCGTCGGTGCAGTCCTTGCGGTGCATCGACAGGTCGAAGCCGTTGCCGAAGAACAGTTCGGACCATTCCCACCAGGTGCCGAGCTTCTTGACCCCGCGCAGAAGGTCGTAGCGGTCGATCAGTGCCGGCGCCATGTCCGAGGTGACCGAGCCGAACACGAGGCCGGTCTTGACCACGCGGTTCAGCTCCCTGATCGCACGGACCACCTGCTTCGGGGAAAGATGGCAGAGGCTGGTCTCGAATACGAAGTCGAACGCACCGTCCTTGAACGGCATGTCGGTGATCGAACCGAGCTTGTTGTACTTCTTCAGCGCCTTCGGCGTTCTGGCGTGAATGCCGCGGTTGTTCTCGATGCCGAAGGCATCGATGCCGCGGTCGCGCAGGGCGCCGACAAGCTCGCCGCTGGCCGAGCCCGCGATCAAGAGCTTCGTGCCTTTGGCTTTGCCCCAGACGATGCCGATCAGTTTTGTGAGATAGTCGGGATCCGTGAAGTGTTGCCACGCTTCGCTGTAAGGACCCTGGCCGCGATAATTGTCAAAATAGTCGCGATCGATCTTGTCCGAGAGCGGCTTGTCGTCCTGCGAACGTTCGCGGCGCAGGCGCATCATCTCGGTCAAGATGATGTCGGTCGCCGCATCCGAGGAATCGAGCAGGCCGTTCAGCGTCGAGTCGAACAGATAGTCGCCGACCACCACGATTCCGGGATGTTCCTTCGGCTCGGGCCGGTGATTGGTCATGACGTCGCGTACAGGCAAGCCGCCCGGAATCGCGTTCACCGATGACAGCCAGCGGTGGATCTTGCCTTCCAGGAAATGGGCGCGTGCATCGCCGAGCGATGCCGGCAGCGATTTCAGCGCGGCGTCGATCAGTTCCTGGTCGGAGAGATTCGCAAAGGCCAGGGCGTCGGAGCCCGGAATCAGCCAGTTCAGCACGCCGTGCTTGCCCACATCATGGCGCGCGCCCTCGTTATAGACGCAGCAACCGCCAAAGGCTTCCGACATGAACCAGGCGCCGGCGATCTTGTCGCCCCAGAACGGGGTGTCGAACAGGATCGAGACACGCAAATAGTGCGCAGGACGGTCGAAGTACGAGACGTGCTTGACCATCGACTTGCGGAGCTGTTCGCCCTCCCAGCCGACGGTCCCGAGCCAGGAATGCGGCAGACAGACCAGCACGAGGTCGAAGTCGCGCGTCTCCGGCCCCTTGCCGTTCATCATCTTGAGTTGATAGCGGCCGGTCGGCGCCTTGCCGACCGTGAGGATTCGGTGATTGAGCTGGATGTCGGCATTGACCTCCGACTGGAGGCACTCGATGAGCTGCTCGTTGCCGTTCTGGATGGAATAGAGGCCGATATAGCCGTCGACATCCATCAGGTAGTTCTTGAGCGCGTTGAGCCCGTTAGTGTTGTGGCTCTCGGTCGCGAGGTCCGAGCGCGCCATCACCTTGAAGAATCGCTTTGCGGTCTCGTCCTCGACCTCCTCGTCGAGCACCTGCTCGGCGGTCTTGTAGGCCCAGGGATTCTCGTTGTCGTGCGCGCCGACGCCCTCGTAATACTCGATCGGTGTCATCGTCTCGGCGCAACGCTTGCGGAACGCCTCGATCGCGTCCGCGGTCTTGGCCCCGTATTTGCGGCGCATACCCGCGACGTCGTTGAGGAGCTCGCCGCCGAACTGGACCTGCTCGGCATCCATCGGAATGGTCTGCAAGCCGAAATGCTGGATCAGCTCGCGCAACGGATCCGGCCCGGTCATCGAGTAGTCGTAGATCTCGGCAACGCCGGCCTCGTACATCGCGGGCGCGGAATCGAATTTGCGCGTGACGATCTTGCCGCCGAGCCGGTCGGACGCCTCGTAGATGGTGACGCGGCAGAGGTCGCCGAGCTTGCGCTTCAGATACCAAGCGCTCATCAGCCCGCCGGGGCCGCCGCCTACGATTGCGAGATCAAGCATGAGAATTCCGTGGTCTCCGGCCCGCCCCCTTCACGGGACCACCGGTCTAAGCTCTCCTAGCAGAAGCGCTTTTGCGCCTGAAGGAAAGATGAACAAAGGTTGATCCTGCACCGCAACAGGGAAACAAAGCAGCAAAAAGGCCGGCTTGCGCCGGCCTTTTCAGTGTCCTCGGTATTCCTACGGATGAACGATTATTCCGCAGGTGGCAGCGCCATCGGCTCCACTTCCGGCGCCGGCGGCACGACCGCCGCCTGCTTCTCGCGCTCGTCGAGGATCATCTTGTCGCGCTTCACCGCGACTTCGCGGATCTTCGCCATGGAGGCGCCGGTGCCTGCCGGGATGAGCCGGCCGACGATGACGTTCTCCTTGAGGCCTTCGAGCGGATCGACCTTGCCGTTGACCGCCGCTTCCGTGAGGACGCGGGTGGTCTCCTGGAACGAGGCCGCCGAGAAGAAGGAGCGGGTCTGAAGGCTCGCCTTGGTGATGCCGAGCAGAACCGGCGTCCCCGTGGCGATCTTCTTGCCCTCTTCCTTGGCCTTCGCGTTGATCTGGTCGAACTCGATCTTGTCGATCTGCTCGCCCGAGATCATGTCCGTGTCGCCCTGATCGGTGACTTCCACCTTCTGGAGCATCTGACGGACGATCACTTCGATGTGCTTGTCGTTGATGAGCACGCCCTGGAGCCGGTAGACCTCCTGGATCTCGTTGACCAGATAGGCCGCGAGTTCCTCGATGCCCTTGACCGCCAGAATGTCGTGCGGCGCCGGGTTGCCTTCCACGATGAAGTCGCCCTTTTCGACGACGTCGCCGTCCTGAAGGTGGATGTGCTTGCCCTTCGGGATCAGGTACTCGCGCGGCTCGTCGGTCTTGTCCATCGGCTCGATCGAGATGCGACGCTTGTTCTTGTAGTCGCGCCCAAACCGGATGGTGCCCGCGATTTCGGCGATGATCGCCGCATCCTTCGGACGCCGAGCCTCGAACAGTTCCGCCACCCGCGGCAGACCGCCGGTGATGTCACGCGTCTTGGCGCTTTCGGTCGAGACACGGGCGAGAATGTCGCCCGCCTGGACCTTGGCTCCGACATCGACCGACAGAATGCCGTCGACCGACAGCATGTAGCGGGCATCGCCGCCACGGGCGAGCTTGAGCACCTTGCCGTCCTTGCCCTTGATCACGATGGCGGGACGCAGGTCCCCGCCGCCGCGCATCGAGCGCCAGTCGATGACCACGCGCTTGGCAATACCGGTGGCCTCGTCGAGCGTTTCCGAGATCGACTGTCCCTCGACCAGATCCTCGAAGCCGATGGTGCCTTCGACCTCGGTGAGGAGTGGACGGGTGTAGGGATCCCATTCGACGATACGCTGGCCACGCTTGACCATGTCGCCCTCGTCGACGTGCAGGCGCGAACCGTACTGAATACGGTGCGTCGCACGCTCGGTGCCGTCGGCATCGACGATCGCGATCACCATGTTGCGAACCATCGCGACGAGGTGGCCTTCGCTGTTGCGGGCGATGGCCTTGTTCCTGATCACGATCTTGCCGTCGAAGTTGGATTCGACGAAAGATTGCTCGTTCAGCTGCGCCGCACCGCCGATGTGGAAGGTGCGCATGGTGAGCTGGGTGCCCGGCTCGCCGATCGACTGGGCCGCAATGACCCCGACCGCTTCGCCGTGGTTGACCGGCGTGCCGCGAGCGAGATCGCGGCCGTAGCACTTGCCGCAGATGCCGTTGACGAGCTCGCAGGTCAGCGCCGAGCGAATCTTCACCTCCTGGACGCCGCCCTGCTGGATGGCATCCAGATGGCTCTCTTCCATCAGCGTACCGCGCTTGAAGATCACCTTGCCGGTGCTGTCACGCACGTCTTCGCAGGCCGTGCGTCCGAGGATGCGCGAGCCGAGCGAAGCGACCACGGTGCCGGCATCGACGATGGCGCGCATCTTGATGCCGAGCTTGGTGCCGCAATCGTCCTGCGTGATGATGCAATCCTGCGCGACGTCGACCAGACGACGGGTCAGGTAGCCGGAGTTCGCGGTCTTCAACGCGGTGTCCGCGAGGCCCTTGCGGGCGCCGTGGGTCGAGTTGAAGTACTCGAGCACTGAGAGGCCTTCCTTGAAGTTCGAGATGATCGGCGTCTCGATGATCTCGCCCGACGGCTTGGCCATCAGGCCGCGCATGCCGGCGAGCTGGCGCATCTGGGCCGGCGAACCGCGGGCACCGGAGTGAGCCATCATGTAGATCGAGTTGATGTCGGCATCCGCCCCGCTCGCCGTCTTCTTGGTCGAGGAGATCTCCTTCATCATCGCCTTGGCGATTTCTTCCGTGGCCTTCGACCAGGCGTCGACGACCTTGTTGTACTTCTCGCCATGGGTGATCAGACCGTCGTTGTACTGCTGCTCGAAATCCTTCGCCAGCGTACGGGTGGTGTCGACGATCTTCCACTTGGAGTGCGGAACGACCATGTCGTCCTTGCCGAACGAGATGCCGGCCTTGAACGCGTTGTAGAAGCCGAGCGCCATGATGCGGTCGCAGAAGATCACCGTCTCCTTCTGACCGCAGTGACGGTAGACCTGGTCGATAACGCCGGAGATCTCGCGCTTGGTCATCAGCTTGTTGATGATCTCGTACGGAACACGCGGGTTCTTCGGCAGCAGATTGCCCAGCATGACGCGGCCAGCAGTGGTCTCGATCCAGCGCTTGGAGATCTTGCCGGTATCGTCGATGCCTTCCCACCGGTACTTGATCTTGGTGTGGAGGTGGATGACCTTCGCGTGCAGCGCGTGCTCGAGTTCCGCCATCTCGCCGAAGATCTTGCCCTCGCCGGGCAGGCCTTCGCGCATGATGGAGACGTAGTAGAGACCGAGAACGATGTCCTGCGACGGCACGATGATCGGCTGGCCGTTGGCCGGATGCAGGATGTTGTTGGTCGACATCATCAGGACGCGCGCTTCCAGCTGCGCTTCAAGCGACAGCGGAACGTGCACGGCCATCTGGTCGCCGTCGAAGTCGGCGTTGAACGCGGCGCAGACCAGCGGGTGGAGCTGGATCGCCTTGCCCTCGATCAGCACGGGCTCGAACGCCTGGATGCCGAGGCGATGCAGCGTCGGTGCGCGGTTGAGCAGCACCGGATGCTCGCGGATGACCTCGTCCAGGATGTCCCAGACCTCGGGCCGCTCCTTCTCGACCAGCTTCTTCGCCTGCTTCACGGTGGTGGACAGGCCCTTGGCGTCAAGCCGCGAGTAGATGAACGGCTTGAACAGCTCGAGCGCCATCTTCTTCGGCAGGCCGCACTGATGCAGGCGCAGCTCGGGACCGACCACGATCACCGAACGGCCCGAATAGTCGACGCGCTTGCCGAGCAGGTTCTGACGGAACCGGCCCTGCTTGCCCTTGAGCATGTCGGCGAGCGACTTCAGCGGACGCTTGTTGGCACCCGTGATGACGCGACCGCGGCGGCCGTTGTCGAACAGCGCGTCGACGGCCTCCTGAAGCATGCGCTTCTCGTTGCGGATGATGATGTCCGGCGCGCGCAGCTCCATCAGCCGCTTCAAGCGGTTGTTGCGGTTGATGACGCGGCGGTAGAGATCGTTGAGGTCCGAGGTCGCGAAGCGGCCGCCGTCCAGCGGCACCAGCGGACGCAGGTCCGGCGGAATCACCGGGACCACGGTCATGATCATCCATTCCGGCTTGTTGCCGGAGTGGCGGAACGCTTCCACGATCTTCAGGCGCTTGGCGAGCTTCTTGTGCTTGATGTCGGAGTCGGTCTCCTGCATCTCCGCGCGCAAGGTCAGCTCGAGCTTCTCGAGGTCCATGCCCTTGAGCAGCTCGCGGATCGCTTCGGCGCCGATCATGGCGGTGAAGGAATCCTGGCCGTATTCGTCCTGCGCCTTCAGATACTCGTCTTCCGACAAGAGCTGACGGTCCTTCAGCGCGGTGAGGCCCGGCTCAAGCACTACGTAATATTCGAAGTAGAGGATCCGCTCGAGATCCTTCAACGTCATGTCGAGCAGGAGGCCGATGCGCGAGGGCAGCGACTTCAGGAACCAGATGTGGGCGACGGGGGCTGCGAGCTCGATATGGCCCATGCGCTCGCGCCGGACGCGCGACAGCGTGACTTCGACCGAGCACTTCTCGCAGATGATGCCCTTGTACTTCATGCGCTTGTACTTGCCGCACAAGCACTCGTAGTCCTTGATCGGCCCGAAGATGCGGGCGCAGAACAGGCCGTCGCGCTCGGGCTTGAAGGTACGGTAGTTGATGGTTTCCGGCTTCTTGATCTCGCCGTACGACCAGGACAGAATCTTCTCGGGGCTCGCGATCGAGATTCGGATCTGGTCGAAGACCTGAGCCGGCGTCGTCGGATTAAAGAGATTCATAATTTCTTGGTTCATCGTCTTCTCCTCGCGTGCCGGTCGCCTCCGGCAGCAAATTCGAAAATCACTATGCGGGGCGCCCTGCCCTCGCGACTCCAGGACTGGGCGCCGATGCCCGGCCGTTCAGGCCGGGCACGAGGGTCGTATTACTCGGCCGCTTCCGCCGTCCCCGGTCCGACCTTGGAATTGTGCAAGTCGACGTTGAGGCCGAGCGAGCGCATTTCCTTGACCAGCACGTTGAACGATTCCGGAATACCGGCCTCGAAGGTGTCGTCGCCACGCACGATCGCCTCGTACACCTTGGTACGGCCGGCGACGTCGTCCGACTTCACGGTCAGCATCTCCTGGAGCGTGTACGCCGCGCCGTAAGCCTCGAGCGCCCACACTTCCATTTCGCCGAAACGTTGGCCGCCGAACTGCGCCTTGCCGCCCAGCGGCTGCTGGGTAACGAGCGAGTACGGACCGATCGAACGCGCGTGGATCTTGTCGTCGACGAGATGGTGCAGCTTGAGCATGTAGATGTAGCCCACCGTCACCTTGCGATCGAAGGCATCGCCGGTGCGGCCGTCATAGACGGTCGACTGACCCGAAGCGTCGAGACCGGCAAGCTTCAGCATCTCCTCGATGTCGGCTTCCTTGGCGCCGTCGAACACCGGCGTCGCGATCGGAACGCCGCGGCTCAGATTGTGGCCAAGCTCGATCAACTCGTTGTCGTTGAGCGACTTGATCGTCTCGTCCTCGCCGTAGACCTTCTTCAAGGTTTCCTTCAGCGGCCTGATGTCCTGCTTCGACAAATAGGCATCGACCGTCTGGCCGATACGCTTGCCGAGGCCGGCACAGGCCCAGCCGAGATGGGTCTCGAGGATCTGTCCGACGTTCATGCGCGAGGGCACGCCCAGCGGATTGAGCACGATGTCGGCATGCGTACCATCTTCGAGGAACGGCATGTCCTCGATCGGCACGATCTTCGACACGACGCCCTTGTTGCCGTGGCGGCCGGCCATCTTGTCGCCGGGCTGGATCTTGCGCTTCACCGCGACGAAGACCTTGACCATCTTCATCACGCCGGGCGGCAATTCGTCACCGCGCTGCAGCTTTTCGACCTTGTCGAGGAAGCGCTGTTCCAGCCCCTTCTTCGACTCGTCGTACTGCTTCCGCATGGCCTCGATCTCGGCCATCAGCTTGTCGTTCGGCGAAGCGAACAGCCACCACTGCGACTTCGGGTACTCCTCGAGCACCGCACGGGTGATCTTGGTGTCCTTCTTGAAGCCCTTCGGGCCGGCAATGCCCTGCCGTCCTTCGAGCAGCTCGGCAAGACGGTTATAGACGTTGCGGTCCAGGATCGCCTGCTCGTCGTCGCGGTCCTTGGCCAGACGCTCGATCTCTTCCCGCTCGATCGCCAGCGCACGCTCGTCCTTGTCGACGCCGTGCCGGTTGAACACGCGCACTTCGACGATGGTGCCCTGGACGCCCGGAGGGACGCGCAGCGAGGTGTCGCGGACGTCGGAAGCCTTCTCGCCGAAGATGGCGCGCAGGAGCTTTTCCTCCGGCGTCATCGGGCTTTCGCCCTTCGGCGTGATCTTGCCGACCAGGATGTCGCCGGCGCGCACTTCCGCGCCGATGTACACGATGCCGGCTTCGTCGAGGTTCTTCAGCGCTTCTTCCGACACGTTCGGAATGTCGCGGGTGATTTCCTCAGGCCCGAGCTTGGTGTCGCGGGCCATCACCTCGAATTCTTCGATATGAATTGAGGTAAACACGTCTTCCTTCACGATCCGCTCGGAGAGCAGGATCGAGTCTTCGAAGTTGTAGCCGTTCCACGGCATGAACGCGACGAGCACGTTGCGGCCGAGCGCGAGCTCGCCGAGATCGGTCGACGGACCGTCGGCGATGATGTCGCCCTTCTTGACGATGTCGCCGACCTTCACCAGCGGACGCTGGTTGATGCAGGTCGACTGGTTGGAGCGCTGGTACTTCATCAGCCGGTAGATATCGACGCCCGACTTGGTCGGATCGAGATCTTCCGTGGCGCGGATGACGACGCGGGTTGCGTCGATCTGGTCGATCACGCCCGAACGGCGCGCTGCGATCGCAGCACCCGAGTCACGCGCAACCACGCCTTCCATGCCAGTGCCGACGAACGGCGCCTCGGCGCGAACCAGCGGCACCGCCTGGCGCTGCATGTTCGAGCCCATCAGCGCGCGGTTGGCGTCGTCGTTCTCGAGGAACGGGATCAACGCGGCTGCGACCGAAACGAGCTGCTTCGGCGACACGTCCATGTAGTCGACCTTGTCCGGGGTCACCGGCAAGACTTCGCCAGCGTGACGGCAGACCACGAGATCTTCGGTGAAGCGGCCCTTCGGATCGAGCGGCACGTTGGCCTGCGCGACCGTGTAGCGGCCCTCTTCCATCGCCGAGAGGTACACGACCTCGTCGGTGACGCGGCCGTCCTTGACCTTACGATAAGGCGTCTCGACGAAGCCGTACTTGTTCACGCGCGCGAAGGTCGCGAGCGAGTTGATCAGGCCGATGTTCGGACCTTCCGGCGTCTCGATCGGGCAGATGCGGCCGTAATGCGTCGGATGCACGTCGCGCACTTCGAAGCCGGCACGCTCGCGGGTCAGACCGCCCGGTCCAAGTGCCGAGAGGCGGCGCTTGTGGGTGATCTCCGACAGCGGGTTGGTCTGGTCCATGAACTGCGAGAGCTGCGAGGAGCCGAAGAACTCGCGCACGGCGGCGGCCGCCGGCTTCGCGTTGATCAGGTCCTGCGGCATGACCGTGTCGATGTCGACCGAAGACATGCGCTCCTTGATCGCGCGCTCCATGCGGAGCAAGCCGATGCGGTACTGGTTCTCCATGAGCTCGCCGACCGAACGCACACGGCGGTTGCCGAGATGGTCGATGTCGTCGATCTCGCCCTTGCCGTCGCGCAAATCCACCAGCGTCTTGATGACGGAGAGGATGTCTTCCTTGCGCAGCGTGCGCTGGGTGTCGGGCGCATCGAGGTCGAGGCGCATGTTCATCTTGACGCGGCCGACCGCCGAGAGGTCGTAGCGCTCGGCGTCGAAGAACAGCGACTGGAACATCGCCTGCGCCGAATCCAGCGTCGGCGGCTCGCCGGGACGCATCACGCGGTAGATGTCGAACAGCGCGTCCTCACGCGTCATGTTCTTGTCGGCCGAGAGCGTGTTGCGGATGTAGGCGCCGACATTGACGTGGTCGATGTCGAGCAGCGGCAGTTCCTTGTAGCCCTGCTCGTTGAGAGCCTTCATCGACTTGTCGGTGATCTCTTCACCGGCTTCCGCGTGGATCTCGCCGGTCTTCGGATTGACGAGGTCCTCGGCGATGTAGTTGCCGACGAGCTCCGCATCCGACAGGCGCAGCGCCTTCAGCCCCTTCTCCTGCATCTGACGCGCACCGCGCACGGTGAGCTTCTTGCCGGCTTCGAGCACGACCTTGCCGGTATCGGCGTCGATCAGGTCGTTGATGGTCGAGTAGCCGCGGAAACGATTGGCGTCGAACGGAACGCGCCAGCCCTCCTTGATCCGCTTGTACTGGATCTTCTTGTAGAAGGTGCTGAGGATCGCCTCGCCGTCGAGACCGAGCGCGAACATCAGCGACGTCACCGGAAGCTTGCGGCGACGGTCGATACGCGCATAGACGATGTCCTTGGCGTCGAACTCGATGTCGAGCCAGGAGCCGCGATACGGGATCACGCGGGCGGCGAACAGCAGCTTGCCCGACGAATGGGTCTTGCCCTTGTCGTGATCGAAGAACACGCCCGGCGAACGGTGCATCTGCGAGACGATGACGCGCTCGGTGCCGTTGACGATGAAGGTGCCGTTCATCGTCATGAGCGGGATGTCGCCCATGTAGACGTCCTGCTCCTTGATGTCCTTGACCGACTTCGCGCCGGTTTCCTCGTCGATATCGAACACGATGAGGCGCAGCGTCACCTTGAGGGGGGCCGCGAAGGTCATGCCGCGCTGGCGGCACTCGTCGACGTCGTATTTCGGAGGCTCGAACTCGTAGCGGACGAATTCCAGCATCGAGGTGCCCGAGAAGTCGGAGATCGGGAACACCGAGCGGAACACCGCCTGCAAGCCCTCGTCAGACCGACCGCCCTGGGGCTCGTCGACCATCAGGAACTGGTCATAGGACGCCTTCTGAACCTCGATGAGGTTCGGCATCTCGGCCACTTCCTTGATGTGTCCGAAGAACTTGCGAACGCGTTTGCGACCGGTGAATGTCTGCTGCGCCATCGTGGCCTCTCATTTTCGTCGCCCGATTTGGGCGCGCCCTCCGGAACGCGGCGACCGCCGCTCCCCGGGTTGAATTTTTCGAACCCGTCTTGGGGGCCGGAGACTCAGTTTCAGGCAGGAATGTCCTGAATCTGTTCTTCAGACCTTCAAAACGCAAAACGACGCGCGGGGCGCAGGAGCGCGCCCGCCCGTCACAACCATCCTCTTCACGGACTGCAAAAGCCCGAAATAGCTTGCTCTCCCAACGGCTTACAGAGAATCCGGTATCCCTGCCCACCGCGCTTTCGTGCTGCCGACCCGATATGGGGCGACATTAGTGCAGATTCGAGGGACAAACCCTCAAATCCCCACACTTTTTCGTGTTCGGCCTGCGTCGGGCGGTTCCGTCGCACGCCTTTTGCATCTGGCCCACCCTTTCGGAGGAGTGGACCGAGATCCCGGTTGCGATGATGCTCACCGGGATCTCGTGCCAGTAAGCGATGCTTACTTGAGCTCGACCTTCGCGCCAGCCTTCTCGAGCTGGGCCTTGAGCTTCTCGGCTTCGTCCTTGTTCACGCCTTCCTTGACAGGCTTCGGCGCGCCCTCGACGAGGTCCTTTGCTTCCTTCAGGCCCAGGCCGGTGATGGCGCGGACTTCCTTGATGACCTCGATCTTCTTGTCGCCGGCGGCGGCAAGAACGACCGTGAACTCGGTCTTCTCTTCGGCCGGAGCGGCGGCAGCGCCACCACCAGCCGGGCCGGCCACGGCGACAGCCGCGGCAGCCGAAACGCCCCACTTCTCTTCGAGGAGCTTCGCGAGTTCGGCAGCTTCGAGCACGGTGAGGCTCGAGAGGTCGTCAACGATCTTCTGCAGGTCAGCCATTGTTCAGTTTCCTTGAATGTAAGTCTGGTTCGGGTTTGAGTTTTGCGAAGGGCGTCAGGCCGCTTCGCCCTTTGAGGCATAAGCCTGGATGACGCGCGCGAGCTTGCCCGCGGGCGCGTTGGCGAGCTGAGCGATCTTGGTCGCCGGGGCCACAAGCAGGCCGACGATCTTGGCGCGCAGTTCGTCAAGCGACGGCAGCGAGGCAAGTGCCTTCACGCCGTCGACATTCAGGACGGTCTTTCCCATCGAGCCGCCAATGATGACGAACTTTTCGTTCGCCTTGGCGAATTCGATGGCGACCTTTGGCGCCGCTACCGGATCGTCCGAAGTGGCGATCACGGTCGGTCCCTTCAGCATGGGGCCGATGGCAACGACGTCAGTGCCTTCAAGAGCAATTTTGGCGAGACGGTTCTTCGAGACCTTCACCGAGGCGCCAGCCTGCTTCATCTGCATGCGCAGCTTCTGCATCTGGGCAACGGTCAGGCCGGAATATTGGGCAACGACCGCGACGCTCGTGGTCTTGAAGACCCCATTGAGCTGTTCGACCGCTTCCTTTTTTGCCGCTCGTTCCACAGCAAGCTCTTTCCGGTTGGCGGTCATCGCGAAAGCGGGACCGCCGGGTTGCACCCATCGTCCCGCCCAAACCTGAACCTCAGGGCCAAGACCCATCGGACACGCCGGGCAAGACGACAATTCAAAGCCTGCCCTCCGGGAGCCCGTTAGAGCCCACGGCGTGTCGAGGTCCGAACCAAACCCATTCCGCAACCGACCCTAAGGTGGTCACGACGTGAAATCCGGTCTTCACCCGTCTATGCAGGCCATGCGATTAAGCCGTTGAGAAATCGAAATTCCCCGCAGGCGCCTGCAGTCTTGGACAGGACAAGGTCAGCCGGCGAACCGCCCGACCTCTGCCCGCATCCCACGCCCGACGAATTTCCCTCCTTTTCCAGCCAATCCTCACGGACGTCCTGAAAAGGAATGATCTCCATCGCTTGTTTTCGGAATGCGTGCACGAACGCGCCAGCCAAGGCCGGTGCGTCCGGAAGCGGTTCTTTAACCGCTCGGAGCCTGCTTGCCAAGAGCAAAATTCACACCAGTTCCAATCCGTTGCCGCAGGCGCTTGACCCGGCTGACAAGGGCCGATTGAGGCTCATTTGACCCCGTAAGGCAGCGGCTTGCCCTCGAAAAACGCGCTCAGGTTCGCCAGCACGCAGTTCTGCATAGCGACGTGCGATTCCAGGGTGTGGCCGCCGATATGGGGGGCGAACACGACATTGGGCAGCGCCGTCAGCGCGTCCGGGGCGTGCGGCTCCTTGTCGTAGACGTCGAGACCCGCGCCGGCGATGGTCTTCTCGGTGAGCGCCAACACCAGGGCTTTCTCGTCGATCACCGAGCCGCGGGAGATGTTGACGACATAACCGTCCGCCCCGAGGCGCTTGAGAATATCGGAGCCGACGGCATGCTGGGTCTCGGCTCCTGCCCGGACCGCGATCATCAACACGCTGCACCAGTCGGCGAGCGCCTCCAGCGTGGGGAAATATTGATAGGGCAGATCGTACTTGCTGCGGCTGAAATAGCCGACCTCGCTCTCGAAGGATGCGCAGCGCGCCGCGATCTTGCGGCCGATCTCGCCCATGCCGTAGATGCCGATGCGGCGGCCGGGCATGCCGGCCTGCGGGCGCATCATCGGCGAGGGCTTTGACGCGGCCCAATCGCCGCTTCGGACGTACTGGTCGGCCACCAGGATTCGCCGCGTCGTCGCGAGCATCAGGGTCATCGCGATGTCGGCGACCGAGGCCGCATTGGCGCCCGGGCTATGTCCGACCGCGATGTCGCGGGCAGCAGCGGCCTTCAGGTCAACACCGTCATAGCCAGTGCCGTAGCAGACGATGGCACCGAGCTTCGGAAACAGGTCCATCGCCTCCGCGCCCAGCGGCGTACCGCCGGCGGTGAGAACCGCGCGGATGCCGCCGAGTTCGTCGGCCGAAAACACCTCCCGCGCCGGCTTGCCGCCGGTGTCGAGCAGCTCGAACCGCTCGGCGAAGCGCGCCATCATCGTCTTGGGAAAGCGCGAGTAGATCAGGACCTTGTCAGTCATTGTTCTTGTTTCCGGTGAACGCCGTCACAAACGACGAGGGGCGGAATCGGTTGCCCAATTCCGCCCCTCGCCTCATGTCATTTCCGAACCTTAGCCGAGAATGGTGCCCGGCTCGACCTTCACGCCGGGGCCCATCGACGAGGACACCGCAACGCGCTGGATGTAGGTGCCCTTGGAACCGGCCGGCTTGGCCTTGGAGACAGCGTCCGCCAGGGCCTTGATGTTCTCGACCAGTTTTTCCTCGGTGAACGAGGCCTTGCCGACGCCAGCCTGCAGGATGCCGGCCTTCTCGACGCGGAACTCGACCGAGCCGCCCTTGGCACCCTTCACCGCACCGGTGACGTCCATGGTCACGGTGCCGATCTTCGGGTTCGGCATCAGGCCGCGCGGGCCGAGCACCTTACCGAGACGGCCGACCAGCGGCATCATGTCGGGGGTTGCGATACAGCGGTCGAAATCGATCGTGCCGTTCTGCACCTTCTCGACCAGGTCCTCGGCGCCAACGACGTCGGCGCCCGCAGCCTTGGCCTCGTCGGCCTTAGCGCCGCGGGCGAACACGCCGACGCGGAGCGTACGGCCGGTGCCGTTCGGCAGGGTCACGACACCGCGGACCATCTGATCGGCGTGACGCGGATCGACGCCAAGATTGATCGCGACCTCGATGGTCTCGTCGAACTTCGCTTTCGCGCGTTCCTTGACCATCTTGATGGCGTCCGCGAGCGGGTAAAGCTTTTCGCGATCAATACCTTCGCGGGCTTTGTTCAAACGCTTTCCGATTGCCATGAGCCCTTACCCCGCCACTTCCAGACCCATCGAACGGGCAGAGCCCTCGACCATCTTCATGGCCGACTCGATCGAGTCGCAATTGAGATCCTTCATCTTCTTCTCGGCGATCTCGCGCACCTGCGCTTTGGTCACCGCACCCGCCTTGTCACGGCCCGGCGCCTTGGAGCCGGACTGGATTTTGGCAGCCTGCTTGAGGAAGAAGGACATCGGCGGCGTCTTCATCTCGAACGTGAACGAACGATCGGCGTAGATCGTGATCACGACGGGAATCGGGGTATTCTTCTCTTCCTTCTGGGTCTGGGCGTTGAACGCTTTGCAGAACTCCATGATGTTGAGACCGCGCTGACCGAGCGCGGGACCGATCGGGGGCGAAGGATTCGCCGCACCGGCCGGGACCTGAAGCTTCAGGTATCCGGTCACTTTCTTTGCCATGTATCACTCCTGTTGGGCCGGCCTGGGCCAGCGGTTTCAGGTTCGTGGTCTGGGTCCGATGCGGCTGGCAACCGCCCTCTCCCTCCCACGGCCTCTTGTTGCGCGAGACCGAAGCCTCACGCCTACCCGATCAGACCTTCTCGACCTGACCGAATTCCAGTTCGACCGGCGTGGCGCGGCCGAAGATCGACACCGCGACCTTCACGCGCGAGCGCGCCTCGTCGATTTCCTCGACCACACCCGAGAACGACGCAAACGGGCCGTCGGCCACGCGCACGTTCTCGCCGATTTCGAACGACACCGACGCCTTCGGCCGCTCCACGCCCTCCTGCACCTGGTGCAGGATGCGCATGGCCTCGGCTTCCGAGATCGGCATCGGCTTGTTTTCCGCGCCGAGGAAGCCGGTCACCTTCGGGGTGTTCTTGATCAAATGGAACGCCTCGTCGGTCAGCTTCATCTTCACCAGCACGTAGCCCGGGAAGAACTTGCGCTCGGCGTCGATCTTGCGGCCGCGGCGCACCTCCGTGACCTTCTCGGTCGGAACCAGCACCAGCTCGAACAGTTCCTCGAGCCCGCGCTGCTTGGCCTGCTCGCGGATCGATTCGGCGACCTTCTTCTCGAAGTTCGAATAGGCGTGGACGATGTACCAGCGCTTGTCAGACAATTGAGCCGTTGCTGTTGCCATCAGTGAATGCCCAGAAGGAAGGTGATGAGGACGCGGATGATCTGGTCGGCGGCGAAGAAGAAGATCGAGGCCACGGCGACCATCACGAACACCATGATGGTGGTGATCGTGGTCTCGCGCCGGGTCGGCCAGGTGACCTTGGCGGTCTCCGAGCGCACTTCCTGCAAGAACTTGAACGGGCTGACTGCCATCGTTTGATGTCCAACGTCCGTCGACAGACGCGAATGAATTTCAGGGATCCGAACAGCCGCCGTTGGCCCAACCCTCTGTCGAAGGATGAGCCGGAAATCGGGCTCGATTGTTCGGGGATTTCAAAGCCGCGCCGGAAATCCGCGTCTAACGGGCCGGCTGCGAGTGCGTGGTATCTACTGCGGATGGGGCCAAAGGTCAAGATAGGGAGGGCCCGCGCGCCTAAAACGACCTCCGCGGGCGACCGACCAGAGATCAGGCCGATCAAGGGCTTATCCGCCGCCTGCGAGGCGCCGTCCCAAGGCCGCAGCCGGTTCCTTGCAGGACGGCACCACCGGCGCCCCCTCACCTGCCGCGCCTCTGGCGACTCTCAAGGTCAGTCCGCCCGGTCGATCGTCGAAATGCCCGGCAACGGCACAACGAACTTTCCGCCGTCAGCGAAATAGCCGGCATGCTTGGCCCGGATCGGATCTACATAGCGCCAGGCGAAGACGACGACGAACGCCGGCTTGCGCTCGTAAAGGGCGGCAGGCGGCAGGATCGGGATGTCGTACCCGGGGCCGGCCATCACGTTCCCCTTCTTGGGGTCGTCGTCCACCAGGAAGTCGATCTTGTTCTCCAGGCCGAACTGCGGCAGCAGGGTCGTGGTCCCGACCGAGACGCCGTAGCCGGCCACGAGCTGGCCGCGCGCGTGGGCGGCATCGGCCATCGCGACCAACTCGTCGCGAATGGCGGCGATCCTCCTCGCATAGGGCACATAGTAGGCCGACTGATCGACGCCCAGCCGGTCTTCCTCGGCGATGAAGCGCGCGACCTCCGCGGATGGCTTTTTCGCGCCGTCGGCACGCTGCACCGTCACCCGGATCGAGCCGCCCTTGGTCTCGATGTGCTGGACGTCGATCACTTCCATGCCAAGCCGCGCGAAGAAGCGCGTCAGCGGCTTGATGTTAAAATACGACAGATGCTCGTGGTAGACGGTGTCGAGAAGGTTCTTCTCGGTGACGTCGACGCCATACTGCGTTTCGAAAACGAACAGCCCGTCCGGCGCAAGCACGTCGCGAACCCCGATCACCAGCGGGTCTAGATTGTCGACATTGGCGATCATGTTGTTGGCGATTACGACGCTGGCCGCGCCGTGGCTTTGCAGGATGCGGCGACCGATGGCATCGGTGAAGAAATCGCCGATGGTCTCGATTCCCGCTTCCGTCGCACGCCGCGCGATGTCGACGGCGGGATCGACACCCAGCACCCGCATGCCGCGCTCCTTAAAAAAACCGAGCAGCGATCCGTCGTTGCTGCCGAGCTCGACGACCAGCGAGCCCGGCGCGATGGCGAACCGGCTGACGACATCGTTGGCATAGCCCGCGAAGTGCTCCCGCAGGCCAAGCGAGAGCGAGGTGGTATAGACGTAGTTTCGGTACTGGATCTCTGGATTGCCGACGTGGAGAATCTGCAGATGGCCGCAGTCCGCGCACAGGTGCAGCGCCATCGGCACCGCGGCCCGAAAGACGGGATCGTCGACGCTTGCATCCGGCACCTGGAAGTTCGGCGTGCCAATGGGCATGCCTGCCATCGGGACGACAAGCTCTTGCTTGTCCGAATGACAGAGGCGGCAGGTATGACGGACGTAGAACAGGTTTTTCATCGTAGGACCGTAAGACGGAGACATGCGAACAGGTGAGGCAATCTCACCCGTGGTGATCAGATCGACGGCACCGCCTCAGGACGCCGGATATTCCGCGCGACCGATGATGAGGTCGATCGCGGCCATCATCCAGAACTGATGCGTGGTCTCGACGATGTTGTAACTGCGGCTGTCGACGTAATAATTGACGTCGCCGAGATTGCGCAGCGGATTCTCCGCGTTCATGCCCGACAGCGTGATCACATCGAGATTCATCGCCCGCGCCTGCGCGACCGCATTGAGAATGTTCTTCGAGCGTCCCGACGAGCTGATCGCGACGAGGCAATCGCCGGCGCGGGCGCTCAGCCTCACAGCGTGCGCAAGCCAGTCCTCGAAACCGTAATCATTGGCAAGGCACGACATCATGCTGGCATCGCTGAAGCAGAGTGCGGGCACTGATGCGTTCTTCGCCAGATCGATTGCGAGATGCGAGGCGATGCCGGCCGAGCCTCCATTGCCAATGAAGATGACGCGGCCGCCCTGCTCGCGCGCGCGCAACCAAGCCGTGCGGGTGACGGAAATCCTGGCGAAAACCCCGTCGTCAATTGCCGTCGCACGATGTAGGCGCCCTACGTAGTCGTCAAGGAAAGCCTTGTGATCGGGATCGACGGACTCGGCAGGCATGGGCTCGCGGCTCGACGGCGACATGACGCCCTGATACCGGCTATCACCAGCGATTGCAAAGGTATATTACCTTCGAAGTCTATCAGCAGCCGATTCGGCTTCCACCTTCACTCAACATTGGCGGGCCTGTTTCGCTGGGCATTCGCATCACGGATGTTCCTATGAAATGCATCGTTACTGGTGGCGCCGGCTTCATCGGCAGTCACCTCGTCGACCGCCTCCTCGACGATGGCCACGAGGTCATCGCGCTCGATAATTTCGTGATCGGACGCCCCGAAAATCTGGTCTCGCGGATCGATTCGAATCGACTCAAGATCGTACGGGCCGACGTCACCGAACTCGAATCGATCAAGCCGCATTTCGACGGCATCGACTGGGTGTTCCATCTCGCCGCGCTGGCCGACATCGTTCCCTCGATCGAGTCCCCGATCCCGTATCACCGCGCCAATGTCGACGGGACCGTCAACGTTCTCGAGGCTGCACGGCAGGCCGGCGTCAGCCGCTTCGTTTATGCCGCGTCGTCCTCCTGCTACGGAATTCCCGACGTCTATCCGACGCCGGAGAGCGCCGAGATCCGTCCGATGTATCCCTATGCCCTCACCAAGAATCTCGGCGAGCAGTGCGTCATGCACTGGTGCCAGGTCTACAAGCTGCCCGCGGTCGCGCTGCGCCTGTTCAACGTGTACGGGCCGCGCCATCGCACCACGGGCACCTACGGCGCCGTGTTCGGCGTGTTCATGGCGCAGAAGCTCGCCGGCAAGCCCTTCACGGTGGTTGGCGACGGCGAGCAGACCCGCGACTTCACCTTCGTCAGCGATGTCGCCGACGCTTTCGTCACCGCAGCGCGCTCCGAGGTCTCGAACGAAATCTTCAACGTCGGCTCCGACAACACCTACAGTGTCAACCGGCTTGTCGAGCTTCTCGGCGGCGACAAGGTCCACATTCCCAAGCGGCCCGGCGAGCCCGATTGCACCTATGCCGACATCACCAAGATCAAGCGGATCCTGAAATGGACGCCGAAGGTAAAATTTGAGGACGGGGTCGCGACGATGCTGAAGTCGATGGATCAGTACAAGGACGCTCCCCTGTGGACGGTGGACAAGATCGCGGACGCCACCAAGGACTGGTTCAAATATCTCGGGGACAACAACGACGCGGCGTCCGGCGCGCCGCAGAAGGCAAGCCAGTGAACAGGTTCACCGGGTATCGTTGCCGCGAATCGATCAATTCCGGGCCGCCCGGCTGAGTCCGGCTGGCGCTTTGGGTTATTCACATGGGCAATCTTCCGACCGGCAATCCCGCGTTGAACGACCAACTGGCGGCGCACGAAAAGATCAAGACGATCGAGGAATTGGGCGAGATCGCGCGGTCCGCGCAGGCGCGGGGCCGGAAGGTTGCACTCTGCCACGGCGTCTTCGACCTCGTGCATCTCGGCCATATCAGACACATCCAGGCGGCGCGCAACGAGGGCGACGTCGTCATGGTGACGATCACCGCCGACCGTTACGTCAACAAGGGCCCCGGTCGACCGATCTTCCCCGAAAATATGCGGGCCGAGATGCTGGCCTCGCTCGCGACGGTCGATTGGGTCGGTATCAATCACACTTCCAGCGCCGAGCCGATCCTGGATACGGTGAGGCCGGACATCTATGTGAAGGGGTCCGACTACGAAAATCCCGAAGACGACGTGACCGGCAAGATCCGAACCGAGCGCGACGCCGTCGAGCGTCACGGCGGACGCATCGTGTTCACCCGCGACGTGACATTCAGCTCCTCGTCGCTGGTGAACCGGTATTTCGACATCTACGATCCTCCACTCCGCGACTACCTGCAAAAAGTCCGTGAAGGTGGCGGCGCCGATCGCCTGCTGAAGCTGATCGACAAAGTGCAGGACATGCACGTCGTGCTGGTCGGCGACACCATCATCGACGAATACCAGTACGTCACGGCGCTCGGAAAGGCCTCGAAGGAAAACATCGTCGCCACGCTGTTCAAGAGCGGCGAGCAATTTGCCGGCGGCGTCATTGCCGCGGCGAACCATGTCGCGAGCTTCTGCAAGTCGGTGGAGGTCGTCACGACGCTGGGTGGCAACGACTACCCTGAGGAGTTCATTCGTGCGCATGTCCGCCCGAATGTCACGTTGACGCCGATCCGCCTTCAGGGCCGTCCGACGACCCGCAAATCGCGGTACGTCGAGCTGGGGTATCTGCACAAGCTCTTCGAAGTCTACACCATGGACGATACGCCGCTCGAGGAGGCCGATCGGAAGGAGATCGACCGTATCACGACGGAGCGCGTCCGTGGCGCGGACGTGGTGATCGCCACGGATTTCGGCCACGGCATGATCGCGTCGAGCACGATCGACACCCTGATCGCCAACTCCAAGTTCCTGGCGGTCAATGCCCAGAGCAACAGCGGCAATCACGGCTACAATTTGATCACGAGGTATCCGCGGGCCGACTACATCTGCATCGACGCGCCGGAGGCCCGTCTGGCTGCAACCGACAAGTTCAGCGACATCGCGTCCGTGATCGAGGCCGGCCTGCACGGCAAGATCGATTGCGACAACATGATCATCACGCACGGCTCCTTCGGCTGCTACCCCTTCTCGTCGAAAACCGGTGTCACGCGCGTCCCCGCCTTCACCAAGACCGTCGTCGACACCGTCGGCGCGGGCGACGCCTTCCTGACGATCACTGCGCCGCTGGTCGCCGCCGGCGGCAATATCGAGGACGTCGCCTTCATCGGCAACGCAGCCGGCGCAATCAAGGTCGGGATCGTCGGCCACCGCAGTTCGGTCGAGAAGGTGCCGCTGGTCAAGTTCGTCACCGCGTTGTTGAAGTAGCGCGACGGCAGATACTGGAGAACGACAGTGATTGGTCAAAAATGGAATGTGATGGTCACCGGTGGTGCCGGCTATGTCGGCAGCGTGCTGGTTCCCCAGTTGCTCGCTGCGGGCCACAAGGTCACCGTGCTCGACCTGTTCATGTATGGCGAGGACGTGTTCGACGCCGTCCGCAACAATCCCGATTTGCGCCTGATCAAGGGCGACATTCGTGACGAAGCCGCGATCAACGAGGCCCTGCGCGGCAACAACGCCGTCATCCACCTCGCCTGCATCTCCAACGACCCGTCGTTCGAACTGGACCCGGGGCTCGGCAAGTCCATCAACTACGACTGCTTCCGGCCGATGGTGCGCGCCGCCAAGAAGGCGGGCATCAAGCGCTTCATCTACGCCTCCTCGTCCAGCGTCTACGGCATCAAGGACGAAGCCGAGGTGACCGAGGACCTGTCCTGCGAGCCGCTCACGGACTACTCGAAGTTCAAGGCGATGTGCGAAACCGACCTTGCCGACGAGGCCGCGTCCGGGTTCGTCGCCTGCACGGTCCGCCCCGCCACCGTTTGCGGCTACGCGCCGCGGCAGCGGCTCGACGTCGTCGTCAACATCCTGACTAATCTCGCGGTCAATACCGGCCGCATCCGCGTGTTCGGCGGAACGCAGCGCCGGCCCAATTTGCACATCGAGGACATGTCAGCCGCCTATCTGTTCCTGCTCCAGCAGGATGACGCAAAGATCGACGGCAAGACCTACAATATCGGCTACGAGAACCACTCGCTGATGAAGATCGCCGACATCGTCAAGTCGGTGGTCGGCAGCAATGTCGACGTCGTCGTCGAGCCGACGGACGATCTCCGCTCCTACCACGTCTCTTCGGAGAAGATTCGCCGCGAGCTCGGCTTTGCGCCGACCCACACGATCGAGCAGGCCGTGTCCGGCCTCGTCAACGCCTTCAAGGGCGGCCGCCTGCCGAACTCGCTCAATGACCCCCGGTACTTCAACATCAAGATGATGCAGAACATCAGCCTGAAGTGAGCGGCGTGCGGATCGGCATCGATTTCGACAACACGATCATCTGCTACGACAAGGTCTTTGCGGCCGTCGCACGTCAGCGTGGGCTGGTGCCGGAAGGGTGGGAGGGGCTGAAGACCGACCTCCGGGATCATCTCCGGTCCCGCGCGGGCGGCGAGCTCGCCTGGCAAGGACTGCAAGGCTTCGTCTACGGCAAGGGAATTGGCGGCGCCGAACTCTATCCGGGAGTGCGGGAATTCCTGGCGGCGTGCAAGCAGGCCGGCGCGAAGGTCTCCATCGTCAGCCACAAGACCCGATTCGGTCATCAGGACCCCGACCGCACCGACCTGCGTGACGCCGCGCGCGGCTGGCTGCGGGGAGCCAGGCTGATCGACGCTGCGGATGCGGCGCTGGCCATCGGCGACGTCTATTTCGAGGACACGCTGGCCGCCAAGGTCGAGAGGCTCGCGAGCCTGGAGCTCGACGTCTTCATCGACGATCTCGTCGACGTCTTCGAGCAACCGCATTTTCCGAAAGCAATGCGATCGATCCTGTTCACGCGGTCGCAGCCTCCCCACCCCGAACACTGCAAGCCGATCGCGACATGGGCCGATATCCGCCGCGAGGTGTTTGCGGCATGAGCGAGACCGACATCACCGCGCCGGATGCGATGGCGATCGGCAGCCGCCTGGCCGGTGCGCGTGTCGCGGCCGCCCAGCCGACAAGGTCCGGCGGCAACAACAGGGTGTTTCGGCTGGAGATGGCGGAGGGACCGCCCCTCGCCCTCAAGCATTATCCGTCCGACGGACGCGATCGCCTGGGACAGGAGTATGATGCACTCTCGTTCCTGGCGCGCCACGGCATCACGTCGACACCGCGGCCGGTCGCGAAGGACGCAGATGCGTTCTGCGCGCTGTACCAATGGTTCGACGGCGAGGCCGCAGTGCTGCGCCCCCAAGGCGACGATGCCGATCAGCTCGCCGATTTCCTCATCGAGCTGCAGAAGCTGCGCGAGGCCGAAGGCGCGCAGAACTTGCGCAATGCCTCGGCCAGCATCTTTTCGCCCGAAGCGGCCATCGTCCAGTATGAGCAGCGCCTGGACGGACTGCGGCGGGCTTCGGATGATCATCCTGACCTGCGTGCGTTCCTCGAAGGCAGCCTGGTTCCCATCACGGCCGTTGCGATTCGGCAGCTCCGCCGGCGCTACGCGGAACTGGGTCGGGATCCCGCAGCGGACCTTGCGCCGCCCCATCGCGCGCTGAGTCCGTCCGATTTCGGACTGCACAACGCACTGCGCGCCGAAGACGGGCGCTTGCGATTCATCGACTTCGAATATTTTGGCTGGGACGATCCGGTCAAGCTCATGTCCGACACCGCCATTCACCCCGGCAGCGATCTGCCCGAGGCGAGCGCGAATCACTTGATCGAACGGCTGTCGCGCGCCTTCGAGGCGAGAGATGACGCGTTTGCGATCCGACGTGACGTACTGTATCCTGTGTTCAAGGGAATCTGGTGCCTGATTGTCCTGAACGCCTATTTGCCGGACAGCCGCTCCCGGCGCGCAATGGCTGCGCAAGGTGGCGATGTTAGGATCCGCCTCGCCGGTCAGCTCGACAAAGCCCGCCGGCTTCACCAGACGATTCGGCCAACCGATTTACCGAAGTGACCCAAATCTCGCCCCACGCCGAAGCCGCCCTCACCTGCACGCTGGATGAGCGCAGCCTTTATCTGCGCCGCCTGGTCTTGGGGTCTGTCCGCTCCGCGGGACGCGGACATGTCGGTCCGGCATTGTCGCTGATCGAGATGGTCCGCGTGCTCTACGATGACGTGCTGCGGATCGATCCGAGCAACCCGCGCGATCCGGCCCGCGATCGCGCGATCCTCAGCAAGGGACACGGGTGTCTGGCGCTCTATGCGCTGTTGGCCGATCGCGGGTTTTTTCCGCTGTCGGAGTTGGACGGCTTCTGCGGCCCCGACAGCATTTTGGGCGGACATCCCGAATACGGAATGGTGCCGGGGGTCGAGGCGTCGACCGGCGCGCTTGGACACGGCCTGTCGATCGGTGTCGGCCTGGCGCTCGCCGCGCGCATGCGCGAGCGCAGCTACCGCACCTTCGTCCTGCTCGGCGACGGCGAGATCAACGAGGGATCGGTGTGGGAAGCTGCCATGGGCGCGGCCAAGCACGGGCTCGACAATCTTGTCGCGATGATCGACTACAACAAGCTGCAGAGCTACGGGCCCACCGACTACGTCCTGCCGCTGGAGCCGCTCGCGGATAAATGGCGCAGCTTCGGCTTTGCCGTCCAGGAGCTCAACGGCCACGACGTCGGCGCCCTGCGCACCGTCCTGAAGCAGGTCCCGGCCGTTCCGGGAAAGCCCACCGCGGTCATCTGCCATACCGTCAAGGGCAAGGGTCTGCCGGCCGCGGAATCCAACGCCGATTGGCATCACAAGAACAAGCTGACCGACAGCGAGCTCGACGCAATCCGCGTCGCCGTCGGGGATTTTTGATCGGCTCCTCATGCGCAACACCGCGATGAACATGATCCACAAGCTCGCCGCGCGCGACGAGCGTGTGCTCTACATCGGCTCCGATCCCGGCGCAGGCACCTTGCGCGCGATGAGCAAGGAGTTTCCCAAGCGCCATCTGATCGAAGGCATTTCGGAAGCGCACATCATCGGCATGTCGGCCGGTCTCGCGATGGAAGGCTTCGTGCCCTACATCAACACGATCGCCACATTCCTCACCCGCCGCTGCTACGAGCAGGTCGCCGTCGATCTCTGCCTGCACAATCTGCCGGTGCGGCTGATCGCCAATGGCGGCGGGCTCGTCTACGCGCCGCTCGGCCCCACTCACCAGGCGATCGAGGACATCGCCATCATGCGGGCGCTGCCGAACATGACGGTGGTCTGCCCGTGCGACGCCGACGAGGCGGCGCGGCTGATGGAGCAAACCCTCGACTGGACTGGACCGATCTACATCCGGCTCGGTAAGGGTGGCGACGCAATCGTCTCGAAGGCCGAGCACGGCTTCGAAATCGGCAAGGCCATCCTGCTGCGGCCGCCCGGCGACGTCGTCATGGTCACGACAGGTATCATGCTCCAGCGCGCACTCGCTGCGGCCGACATGCTGGCCGCGCAGGGCATTCGCGCCGGCATCCTGCACATGCACACGGTCAAGCCGCTCGACACCGAGGCGCTGCTGCAAGCGATCCGGGGCACCCGGCTCGTGGCGACGCTGGAGGAGCACGTGCCCTCCGGCGGCCTCGGCAGCGCAGTCGCGGAGGCGCTGATCGACAAGCTCGGCTCTGGCCTGCCCGCGATGCTGCGGTTGTCGCTGCCGGACCGGTTCATGCACAATTACGGATCGCAAGATTCGCTGTTGAAGAAGCACGGACTTTCCGCCGACGCCATCGCGACCTCGATCGCGCGCGCGCTCATCGCCTCGCCCACCTCCTCTCCTCAACTTCAATCCACCTGACGGGCCCCATGCACGACGTTCGATATTCCTATCTGCTCGAGCAATTCTCCGACCCGGCACCGATCCTGGCCGAGATCGGCCGGCTGGTGGCGACCGGTGACTTCACCTTGGGCAAGCCGGTCGCGGAATTCGAACGGCGCTTTGCCGAGCTGATCGGCGTGCGTCATGCCATCGGTGTCGGATCGGGCACCGATGCGCTCAAGCTGCCGCTCAAGGCGCTCGGCATCGGCCATGGCGACGAGGTCATCACGGCCGCCAACACTTTCATCGCCACCGTGGGCGCCATCGCGGAGACCGGCGCGACGCCGGTGCTGGTCGACTGCGACGACTCCTTCTGCATGAACGTCGACTACGTCGAAGCCGCGATCACGGAGAAGACCAAGGCGATCATGCCGGTTCAGTTGACCGGCGAGGTCACCGACATGGGCAAGCTGACGGCGATCGCCCAGCGTCACAACATCCCCGTGGTCGAGGATTCCTGCCAGGGCATCCTGTCGGAGTTCGCGGGAAAACGGTCCGGCACCCACGGTATCGCGGCCGGCTTCTCCCTGCATCCGCTCAAGAACCTCAACGTCTGGGGCGATGCCGGTGTCGTCGTCACCAATGACGACGGGATGAACGAGCGGCTTCGCCTGATCCGCAACCACGGCATGAAGAATCGCGACGAGATCGCGATCCTCGGCTGCAATTCGCGGCTCGATTCCCTCCAGGCGGTCGTCGGCAACTGGCTGATCGGCCAGACCAGCGAGATCACGCGCCGTCGGATCGAGAACGCGGCCTATTACGATTCGGGCCTTGCCGGCCTGCCCGGCCTGCGGATTCCGCCGCGCCGGCCCAACGTGAAGCACGTCTACCATCTCTACATGGTGTTCGCCGAGCGTCGCGACGAGCTCTACAAATACTGCCTGGACAACGGTATTGAAGCGAAGATCCACTATCCCATCCCGCTGTATCAGCAGGAAGGCCTCAAGCACCTCGGCTACGCGCCGGGCACCTTCCCGGTCACGGACCGCCACGCCCGGGAAGTCATCAGCTTCCCCGTCGACCAGCATCTGACGCGCACCCAGCAGGACCGCGTCATCGAGATCGTCCGGAATTTCTGCCATGGACGCTGACACCGGCCTCCGACGCATCGGTTACGTCAATCTTCCCGCGCAATTCGAGGAAGAGCGCGGCGAGATCATGCAGGCGGTCGAGGGCGTGTTCCAGCGCGGCGATTTCATCGGCGGCGCGGCCGTTGCGAAGCTCGAAGAGGAGCTCACCACCTATCTCGGCTCGCCGCATGTGGTGACGCTGAATTCCGGCACCGATGCGCTGATCCTGTCCTTGCGGGCGCTCAACATCGGTCCCGGGGACGAGGTGATCACCCCGCCGAATTCGTTCGTGGCATCGACCGCGGCGATCATCGCCGTCGGCGCCACGCCCGTGTTTGCGGACGTGCTGCCGGACCAGAATATCGATCCGGCCGCGGTCGAGGCCGCGGTCACCTCGCGCACAAGGGCGATCATGCCGGTGCACCTGACCGGGCGCATGGCCGACATGAATCCCCTGATGGCGATCGCGGCCAAGCACGCTCTCGCCGTCATCGAGGACAGCGCGCAGGCCGTCGGCTCGACTTATGACGGGCGGATGAGCGGGACCATCGGAACGTTCGGCTGCTTCTCCGCCCACCCGCTGAAGAACCTCAATGCCGCGGGCGACGCCGGCTTCGTCGTCACCGCCGATGCCGAGCTTGCCGCGAGAATTCGCCGCCTGCGCAATCACGGTCTGATCAATCGCAGTGACGTCCAGGAATGGGGCATCGTGTCGCGCCTCGACACCGTCCAGGCCGAGGTGCTTCGCATTCGCTTGCGTCACCTACCCTCTGTCATCGAACGCCGGCGCCGCAACGCCGCGCAATACCGCGCCGAGCTCGCCGGCCTTCCCCTGTTCATCCCGGTTTGCCGCAACATCGAGTTCAACACCTTCCACACCTTTGTCGTGCAGACAGACCATCGCGACGACTTCCAGAAATATCTTGCCGACAAGGGTATCGAGACCGCGATCCATTATCCGGTACCGATCCACCTCCAGGAGGCGGCGGCGCATCTTGGCCACGGTCGCGGCGCGTTTCCGGTGACCGAGCGGCAGGCGGATCAGATCCTCACGCTTCCCATCAACCAGTTCCTCTCGGCCTCGGATATCAGCTATGTTTGCGCGACCGCCCGGGAGTATTTTGCATGACGGACACGGCTTTCCTCGAGGCTGATGAGCAGGCACTGGCGCAACGCTTCATCGACGACGGCTTCGTCACCACGCCGGCCGACGATCGCGCCGGGCTCGACCGGATCCAGCGGCGCGCCGCTGAGCTCGCGGCGGACTATCTGAAGCTGCCACACGGCAACGACCCCTACGCGATGCTCGACACCATCCACACGCGGGTGAGCGTGGATGATCTCAACGGCCTGCGGCTGCACGTCTTCAACGGCCTCAACGCCGAGCCCTGGTTCCGGCCGACCTATTTCCGTCTGGCGCGCTCGACGATCGAGACCATCGTCGGCAACGAGCTCTGCATGCAGCGTCGCGTCAATCTCAGCATCCAGCTGCCGGGAGACGATTCGTCGCTGCTCGCCACCCATTCCGACGTGTGGTCGGGCGACTCCCCGTTCGAGGTCGTGGTGTGGGTACCCCTGGTCGACGTCCACCGCACCAAATCGATGTATCTGCTGCCGCCATCCCTGAACGGCGACATGCAGGACCGGATGACTAGCCTCCGCAGCGCCGAGGAACTCTACCAGACCATCAAGCCGCACGCGACCTTCATCGAGATTCCCTACGGGCACGTGATGCTGTTCAATCAGACCCTGATGCACGGCAATCGAGTCAACGAGGAAGCCGGCTCGCGCTGGAGCATGAACTGCCGCTTCAAGAGCATCATGTCGCCCTATGCGGACAAGCGATTCGGCGAATTCTTCGAACCGATCCTGCTGCGTCCGGCGACACGCGTCGGCATGCAATACAAGCTCCCGGGAGGCTTCCATGGCTGAGCGAGCCGGCCATCGCGGCTATATCGGCGCCCGGCCGCTGAACGGCAGCCGCACCCCGCAGCACGTCCAGAACATCGTGATCCGCGACTATGCGCGGCGGAAGAATCTGCATTATCTGCTCAGCGCCGCCGAGCACACCATGCCCGGCAGCTACATGGTGCTCGAGGACATCCTCGACGAGCTGCCGCGGTTGCGCGGCCTGATTCTCTACAGCATCTTCATGCTGCCGCCCGACGAGGCACGGCGACGGGAGATCTATGACCGCGTGCTGAGCGAGGGCTGCGATCTGCACGCGGCCGTCGAGGAGATCACGCTGTCCTCGCGCGACAACATCCAGGCCGTCGAGGACATCCTGCTCGTCAACAAATTCGCGACCATCCTGTAACGATGCCGCGGACCGGTTCAGGACAATGACCGAGATCAACCTGCTCCAGCCGATGCACGCATCGACCAAGCGGAACTACGTTCAGCGGGTCGTCGAGCACGACAAGGCGGAATCCGCCACCGTCGCGCGGCAATGGGGATACGACTATTGGGACGGCGACCGCCGCTATGGCTACGGCGGCTACCGCTACGACGGACGCTGGCGCCCGCTCGCCCAGACCCTGATCGACCGCTACGGCATCAAGCCCGGGATGAGCGTACTGGATGTCGGCTGCGGCAAGGGCTATTTGCTCTACGAATTCACCCAGCTCGTCCCCGGCCTCACCATCGCAGGCATCGACATCTCCGACTATGGCATCGCCAACGCCAAGGAGGAGGTGCGACCGCAATTGAAGGTCGGCAGCGCCGTCGAGCTCCCCTACCCCGACCATAGCTTCGATCTCGTGGTGTCGCTCGGCGTGCTCCACAATCTTCCGCTCGAAGACGTCTTCCGCGCCGTGTCGGAGATCGAGCGCGTGGGACGCGGCGCCTCGAAATATCTGATGGTGGAATCGTTCCGCGACGAGCGCGAGAAGGCGAACCTGCTGTACTGGCAGCTCACCTGCCTGAGTTTCCATGGTCCGGAAACCTGGGCCTGGATCTACGACAAATGCGGCTACCGGGGCGACCATGGGTTCATCTTCTTCGAATGAAGCAACGGGCCTGCACCGGCGGGCCTCGCTGCGGGCGCAAAATCCCGAAGTGTATTATTCGGACGACGCCATCGTTACGGCGGACGACGCCACGATCGCGGAGCTGAAGCGCATCGCCGCAGGCAATCCGCGTCTGCGCAGCCGGCTGTGCACGCATCCCGATCCCTTGTCCGGCCTTCACGAGATGCTGATCGTGCATCATCGCGAGGCCTATGTGCGGCCTCACAAGCATTTTGGCAAACCTGAATCCTTTCACCTGATCGAGGGCACCGCGCAGGTCGTGATCTTCGAGGGCGACGGCCGCATTCGCGACGTGCTCGAGATGGCGCCGTACGGCCGGGGCGCGCTTTGCTATTACCGGATGCCCGAGCAGGTGTTTCACTCGATCCTGATCACCTCGGAGTGGCTGGTGTTTCACGAAACCACCGCCGGTCCGTTCGATCCCTCCCGCACGGCATTCCCCGACTGGGCGCCCGACGGCAACGATTTCGCCGAGGTCCAGAACTACGTCACGAAGGTTGGTGCGCTCGCCACGGAGCATCTGGCCCATCGCCATACTTCACGAGCCATTCCAGCAGAGGTTTCTACCGATGACTGACCATTGCCGCCTCTGCCATTCGACCAATTTGCGCCCGGTCATCGACCTCGGACAGATGCCGATTGCGCATCGGCTTCGGCACAGCCGCGACGAACAGGAGGAACGGTATCCGTTCGAGGTGCTGGCGTGTGGCGAGTGCGGCCTGCCCCAGATCGTCAAGCCGATCGATCCCGACATTCTGTACCGGCAGTTCAACTACAATTTCAGCAGCTGGAAGCCGGAGCCGCACCAGGTCGACGAACTCGACACCATCGCCAAATTCTCACCCCACCAATCCGTGTTCGAGATCGGATGCAATGACGGCCTGTTCATGGACAGGCTTCGCGAACGCGGTGCGAAGGTCTTGGTGGGCGTCGAGCCCAACCCGGTGTCCGGCAAGATCGCCCGCGAGCGTGGCATCAAGGTCTATGCCGACATGATCAGCCCGGCGCTGTGTCACGACGCGATTGCCGAGGCCGGCAAGTTCGACCTCGTCGTCTCGCGCCAGGTGCTGGAGCACATCGTCGATTTCGAGAACTTTTTCGACTGCGTGAAGATCGCGCTGCGCGACGACGGGCTGCTGTTCATCGACGTACCTGATTTCGCACCCGGCTCGACGGCGGGCGACCTCTCGGTCCTCTGGGAGGAGCACGTCAGCTACTTCACCGAGCCGACGCTGCTCGCGCTGCTGGCGCGCCACGGCTTCGAGGCGGTGTCGGTGAAGAAATACAATTTCAGCGGCGGCAGTCTCGCGATCGCAGCGCGACGCGCGACGCGCGACGTGACGGCCCCGCCCGCGCCATCCGGCGTCGGCGAGAAATTCGGTCGGCGCGCCAGGGAGTACGGCGCGCGTCTTCGCCCGATCCTCGCCAAGGCCCGCGCCAACAGGGCCGAAATCGCCATCTACGGCGCCGGCTGCCGCGCCTGCACCTTCACCAATGCCCATGAACTCGGGGATCTCGTCGATCTCTCGGTCGACGACCAGAAGGAGCGCCAGGGCTTATTCCTGCCCGGGACCGGCATTCCGATCCGCCCGCCGGAGGACCTTGCCGGCAAGTCGAATCCGCTCGTCTGTCTTCTGGCCGTGAACCAGGAGAACGAAGACAAGGTCGGTAGCCGACTACGTGAAAACGTGAAGCGTCCGCTCCACATCGTTTCGATCTTCGCGCCCTCGGACATCTGGAGCGAGCTCGATCGCCTCGAGGCGGCCGCGGGGTCGCGGCATGGCTGAGGACAAGCTCTTCAACTATTACGAACGCCAGGACGTCCTGCCGACGTTCGGGAATTTCAAATCCGCCGCCGAACTCGGAGCCTATGCCGGCCTGCGGCGCGAGTTGTTTTCGGACAAGCTGGTGCTGCCGCCGCGGTTGTTCCGCGATGCAGACGTGCTCGAATTCGGCCCCGATTCCGGCGAGAACGCGCTGGTGTTTGCAGGCTGGGGCGCGAACATGACGCTCGCCGAGCCGAACCGGCATGCGCACGCGAAAATCCAGGCTTACTTCGCGCATTTCAGCCAAGCGGAACGTCTCCGCGAACTCGTGTCGTTCGACGTCGAAGGCTTTCGCAGCGATCGTCGTTTCGACATCATCGATGCCGAAGGATTCATCTATACGGTACAACCGACTGAAAATTGGCTCGGCATCTTTCACCGGCTACTCAATCCGGACGGTTACGCCGTCGTTTCCTACTACGAGCGCTACGGCGGCTTCTTCGAACTCGCGCTCAAGGCGATTCATGCGGCCGGCAAGGCACTGACGGGCCGTCCCGGACTCGAAACGGCGAAGCTGCTGTTCGACGCGAAATGGAACAGCATTCCGCACACGCGCAGCTTCGAATCCTGGCTGATGGACGTGCTCGAAAATCCTTTCGTCCGGCACCGCTACTTTCTCGACGCGGGAGCCTTGTGCACGGCGGCACATGAGCAGGGATTCGACATCCATTCGGCGTGGCCCGCCTATCGCGACAGCCTGGATGTCTACTGGCACAAGAAGGTTCTCTCCGACGACGAGAAGCTGCGGCGCGCGACGCGCCACCTCGGTCGCAGCCGTCTGAGCTTTCTCGGCGGACGGAAGCTCTATCTGGCCGGCAAGACCAAAGCGGTCGAGGCGATCTCGGCTTCGATCGAGACACTGGTTCTCGATGTCGATGCGATGATCGACGATCCCTTCGGCGATAGCCTGCCCCGTGTGATCGCGAGCCTCGCTTCGCTGCGCGAGACGATACCGACGACAGATGTTCTCGCCGACGGTGCGTCCGACATCGACGCCATCGTCGCGACCCTCGACAGTTTCCATCGTATTTTTGACGCGATCGGGCGACGGGATGCGTCCACAGTCACCGCTCTCACCCAATCCGACCAGGCGTTCATCAACACCTGGGGACAGCCGGCGCATTTCCTCGTTCTCCGGAAACGCTTCGAGGGGTCCTAGCAAGTGAGGCCGGGCATTGGCATCATCGGAACGGGCATGGTCGGCCAGATGTGCCACCTTGCCAATTTCGTCGCCAACCCCGCCTGCCGCGTTGTCGCGATCGCGGATCTCAGGCCTGATCTCGCCGCGGCAGCGGCGCAAAAATTCGACATCGCGCGGGTCTACGGCACGCACCGGGAATTGCTGGCGGACAGCGAGGTGTCGGCCGTCGTCGTGGTGACGAAGCGTCGCGCCACCGGCCCGATCGTGCTGGATGCGTTGAACAGCGGCCGCCATGTGCTCTCGGAAAAGCCGATGGCCTACACCACGGCTCAGGCCGTTGCACTGGCCGAGGCGGCGCGGCGGCACAACCGCGTCTACAGCATCGGCTACATGAAGCGTCACGACGCCGGGGTGACGCGCGCGATGGCCGAGTTGGCGCGCCTGCGAGCAGATCAGTCGCTTGGACGCATTGTCGGCGCGCGAGGCTGGTGCTTCGGTGGCAGCACGGGCCGGTCGCAGGACAATTTCATCATGACCGGCGAGGTACGGCCGGACGGGCTCGAGCTCTGGCAGGACGGCCCCGACTGGATGCCGGGCGCGATGCGACCCGGCTACGACAATTTTCTGAACGTGTTCAGCCATATCATCAACCTCGCGCGCTACGTGCTCGGGTCGTCGCCGGCAGTCGCCGAAAGCAACGTCGAGAGCTCGGGCGCAGCGACCGTGACACTCGACTTCGACGGCATCGCCTGCGCGCTGCAACTCGCGAATGGATCCGAAGGCGTCTGGCGCGAGGGGCTGAGCATCGCGTTCGAGCGGGGCGCGCTGACCATCGAATTGCCCCCGCCTTTTGCCGAGCAGGAGGCAGAGGTCATCCTCGATCAGCAAGGACAACGCACGCAATTGCCGCGCGACACGAGTTGGGCGTTTCGGCGTCAGGCCGATGCATTCGTCGCCGATATCGTGGAGCAGAGGACGCCGCTGGCTTCCGGCGCAGATTCCGTGGCCGACATCACCCTTGCGGAGGCGATCTGGAAACGGCAGGTCGGCGGTTAGGCCTCACACCGTCCGGCGGCAATATCCGGGCGATGGCTGATCGCCCGCGTCCTAATCTAAGTGTTTGATTTCGCTGGCAGGAGTGGCAGGGCTCGAACCTGCGACCCCCGGTTTTGGAGACCGGTGCTCTACCAATTGAGCTACACTCCTACGGACCCTGCGTTGCCGCGCGGATCAGGCCGCTTTGAAGCACAGGGGGCGACCGGATTGCAAGGCCGGATTGCAAGGGTGAAGCGCGCTGGCTTCGCTTGTTTGTGCCGCGCCTTCTGGGCCACAGTCCGCTCCGAACAATAATAAGCAATCGGGAGTGCCCATGTCTGCCCAAGCGTCTACTGCCCAAGCGTCCGTTACAGCCGCCCACCGCCCCTCGACCGCGCCGAAAACCCCGCCTCTGCCGGAATCCCGCCCCGAGACGCTGGGGCTGTCGCGTCCCCGCCTCGTGGCGATGTCGGAGGCCTTCAAGCGCGAGATCGATAAGGGAACCGTGCCGGGCGTCACCGTGCTGGTGGCACGGCACGGCCAGGTCGGCTGGTTCGAGGCGCTCGGCAGGCAGAGCCCGACGGGCGCGGCGCCGATGGCGCATGATTCGATCTTTCGCATCTTCTCGATGACCAAGCCGATCGTGTCGGTCGGCATCATGGCGCTGGTCGAGGACGGGCACCTGATTCTTGGCGACCCCGTCGCGAAATTCATCCCGGAGTTCGCCGACCAGAAGGTCGGCGTGGTCAGCGGCGGCAAGCTGGAACTGGTTCCGCCGAAACGCCCGATGACGGTGCAGGACCTGCTCCGCCACACCTCCGGCCTGACCTACGAGCACCAGGGCGATGGCCCCGTGCACAAGATCTACCAGGACTCGCGGGTGCGCAGCCGCAAGATCACCAATGCCGAGCACGCCACCCTGGTGGCGAGCTTCCCGCTGGTCTGCCATCCCGGCGACGAGTTCAATTACAGCCGCTCCACCGACATCCTCGGGCGCATCATCGAAATCGTCAGCGGCAAATCGCTCGGCGCGTACCTCAGCGAGCGCATTCTCACGCCCTTGCAGATGGCCGAGACCGGTTTCTCGACAGCCGAGGCGAATGTCGGCCGGCTTGCCGAGCCGTTCGCGGCCGATCCCTGGACCGGCGACAAGGTTGCGCTGTTCAACATGCTCGAGCAGCCAATCATGGAGTCCGGCGGCGGCGGCCTCGTCTCCACCACCATGGACTATGCCCGCTTCGCACTGATGCTGCGCAATGGCGGCACGCTCGACGGCAACAGGATCATCGGCCGCAAGACGCTGGAGCTAATGGCCTCCGATCATCTCGGACCTCACGTCGTGACCAACGGCACTCTCCTTTCGGCCGGCCACGGTTTCGGCCTCGGCTTCGCGGTGCGCCGCGAGGCCGGCATCGCGCCCTTCCCCGGCAGCGTCGGCCAGTATTTCTGGAGCGGCATTGCGGGGACGTTCTTCTGGATCGATCCAAAGGAGGATCTGTTCGTCGTCTTCATGAGCCAGGGCCCGGGACAGCGCGACTTTACGCGAACGCTGGTGCGGGATCTGGTGTACGCGGCGGTGGATTGAGACGGCCTCGCTAGCCGCGGCGCTGCATCCACACTCTCGCTGTCATGCCCCGGCTTGACCGGGGCATCCAGTACTCTGTGTCGGATGTGGTGAGAGCGAGCTCTCCAACGCAGGCCGCGGAGTACTGGATCGCCCGCCTTCGCGGGCGATGACAGCTACTGGGGCCTCAGCTGATCGTTGCGCCGCCGTCGATCACCATGGTCTGGCCGGTCATGAAGTCGCCGGCCTTCGAGCCCAGGAACACCGCAGCGCCCGCGATCTCGTCGGGGACGCCGATGCGCAGCAGCGGCGAACGCGCGGTCGAGGCTTTCAGATTCTCCGGATTGTCCCACAACGCTTTCGCGAAATCGGTCTTGATCAGGCCGGGCGCGATGCAGTTCACGCGGATGTTGTGCGGGCCGTACTCGCAGGCCAAATTGCGCGCGAGCTGCATGTCCGCGGCCTTGGAGATCGCGTAGGCGCCGAGGATGGTCGAGCCTTTCAGGCCGCCGATCGAGGAGACGATGATGATCGAACCGTCCTTGCGCTCGATCATCTGCGGCACCACCATCGAGATCAGCCAGTTATTGGCGACGATGTTGTTGTCCAGGATCTTCCTGAACTGATCGTCGGAGATGCCGGCGAGCGGGCCGTAATACGGGTTCGATGCGGCATTGCAGACCAGCACATCGATTTTGCCGAAGGCGCGGTTGCTCTCGTCGATCAGGTTTTGCAGGTTCTCCTTCGAGGAGATGTTGGCGGCGATCGCCACCGCCGTGCCCTTGCCGAACTTATCATTGATGTTCTTCGCGACCTGGTCGCAAACGTCGGCCTTGCGCGAGGAGATCACCACCTTGGCGCCGTGCTCGGCCATGCGTTCGGCGATCGCAAGCCCGATGCCGCGCGTCGAGCCGGTGATGACGGCGACTTTCCCCTTCATGTCGAACAAGGTCATGTTTCTCTCCCTGATTGATCTTCGTGTTCGTTGTTCCTACGCGGCGATACAATGCATCGAACTATGGTGCGCAATTGCGCACCTGAGAATCTCGATATTCCGGGTCCGGTCCTGCGGACCGTCCCGGAATGACAGCTCACTCAGGCGAGCTTCTTGACTTCCGGTCCCGCGGGTTGATGCATCGCCGCATGCGCATCGTCCGCGATCCACGGCTGCTGGTTCACCATCGGCAGCCGCCAGACATTGCGCTCGGGGCTTGCGAAATAATCGAGCCGCGTCACCGAGCAATTGTCGATATCGAATCCGAGTCCCTGCTCCGGCTGATTGTCGAGCGCCAGCCCCAGCGCCGCCTTGATGGTGCCGCCATGTGCGACCGCGATCACGTCCTGCCCGGCGGCCTCATTGTTGATCCGCTCGATGGTGCGGCGGGTGCGGTTGTAGAGGTCCATGAAGCTCTCGCCGCCGGGCGCGGGCTCGTTGATGTCGGCGAACCAGCTGGAGCCGACGGGACGGCTGGCGATGAACTCGGCGCGGTTCATGCCCTGCCAGCGGCCGAGGTTTTGTTCGGCGAGGTCCGCTTCCCATGTCATCGCCGCAGGCCTCGGGAAGCCGGCCGCCCAGATCGCTTCGGCGGTCTGATGCGTGCGCATCAGATTGCTCGAATACCAGACCGCCTTGCGTGGCAGCACCTTGGCAACAGCATTGAAGACGTAGGTATCGCTGGTGTCGCAGGCGAGATCGGACTGACCGTAGATGTTGCCGCCGTCATTGCGCACGGGCGCGTGACGGACCCACCACCAGCGTGTCGTCACCACTTTGGGCTTGTCTGCACCTGCCATCGAAACCCTTCCATCCCGTTTGATGTCGCTGTACGTCAGTAGTGAACGTGTCTCAAGACACTTTACCGTTTGAAATCTTGTTTGAAATTCCGTCGCGCGGCAAGCGTCGCGTGCGAACCGAAGGGAGAAATCGCATGGGCCGTCTGCAAGGCAAATCCGTCATCATCACCGGTGCCGGCAGCGGCATCGGCCGCGCCGCCGCGCTGCTGTTCACCAAAGAAGGCGCCAGGCTGATCGCGGTCGATCGCAGCGAGGCGGTAAAGGAGACGGTAGAGGAGGTGAAGAAGGCCGGCGGTGTCGCCGAAGCGATGATAGCGGATGCGGGCTCCGAAAAGGACGTCATGGCCGTGATCGACAAGGCGGTGAAGACACACGGCCGGCTCGACGTGATCTGGGCCAATGCCGGCGTCTCCGGCGGACTCGTCCCGCTCGGCGAGCAGACCGTCGAGCAATGGCAGGAGGTCTTGCGCATCAATCTGATCGGGCCGTTTCTCGCGGTGAAGCATGCGATGCCGCACATGGTGAAGCAGCAGTCCGGCGCGATCGTGCTGACCGCGTCCGTCGCGGGTCTCAAGGCCGGCGCCAGCGGACATCCCTATGCCGCGAGCAAGGCCGGCGTCATCTCCCTGGTGCAGACCACGGCGTATTCGCTCACCGGCACCGGTGTGCGCATCAACGCGGTGTGCCCGGGCCTGATCGAGACCGGCATGACCAAGCCGATCTTCGACCGCGCCAAGGAGCGCGGCACCGCCGACAAGATCGGCCAGCTCAATCCGCTCAAGCGCCCCGGCCAGCCGCACGAGCTCGCCGCGATGGGATTGTTTCTGGCCAGCGACGAGGCGTCGTATGTCAATGGCCAGGCGTTCCCGGTGGACGGCGGACTGACGGCGTCGATGCCGTATACGGGAAAGCCGGTTTAGCAGGCGGGTTCTCGCCTCTGTCTTGCACGGCACCGCCACATTCTCAGCGTCGTCCCGGCGAAGGCCGGGACCCATACCGCGAGGTCTATCGGCTTGCGCACGGTGCCGATCCCGGACAACTGGTCTTCGCAAAACTGCTCCCTGTGGTTATGGGTCCCGGCCTTCGCCGGGACGACGTTGGGGAGATAGTGCGCGCCTCCATCAGCACGTCATTGCGAGCGTAGCGAAGCAATCCAGAGTCTTTCCGCGGCGGCAGCCTGGATTGCTTCGCTGCGCTCGCAATGACGGAGTCTTTGGGTGCAGGGTCGCGCTTCCATTCGCACTCCCGATCGCAGACACACCTTCGCCCTCTCGCGGCTCATTGCGCCCGAGCTTTGCTTCGTCGCCTTACGCTCAACGAAAGAGGGCGCAGGGTTGCGTCCCGCGTTGACCACAATTGGGTGTTTTGCCCGACAGGCAACGCAAAGTCTTGTAGCCCGGATGGAGCGCAGCGAAATCCGGGAATCCATTCACGCGGACAAGAGGTCCCGGATTACGCTTTCGCTCCATCCGGGCTACGGACCTGTGATCTGGATTTGCGCCTCCAGCCACCGCATTGGTATGGTTCGTGCAAGCACTTCAGCTTCCATCCCCCTGACAAGAACGTGAAAATGCCAAGCTCAAGACCCGACCGCATTCGCAAGCTGCTCGCCGACCTCGTCGGCTTCGACACGATCAGCGATCGCTCCAACCTGCCCCTGATCGCGCATATCGAAGGCTATCTCGCCGCGCTCGGCGTCAAGGGCGAGCGCATCGTTGACGAGACCGGACAGAAAGCCTCGCTATGGGTCACCATTGGACCCGAGGACCGCCCCGGTCTGGTGCTGTCGGGACATACCGACGTGGTGCCCGTGGTCGGCCAGGACTGGAGCCACGATCCATTCAAGCTGATCGAGCGCGACGGCAAGCTCTACGGCCGCGGCACCACCGACATGAAGGGTTTTGTCGCCGTGTGCCTCGCCATGGTGCCGGAGATGCTGGAAGCGAAGTTCGCGACGCCGATTCACCTCGCGATCTCTTATGACGAGGAGATCGGCTGCGTCGGCGTGCGGCCGATGCTGCGCGAGGTAGCGAAGAAACGCGTGAAGCCGCTCGGCGCCTTCATCGGCGAGCCGACCGAGATGAAGGTCATCATCGGGCACAAGGGCAAGCACGGCGTGCGCGCCACGTTCAAGGGGCTCGCCCGCCACTCCTCGATCGCGCCCGACGGGGTCAACGCCATCGAATACGCCGCCGAGCTGATCGTCGAGATCCGACGCCGCGCCGTGGCGCTCGCAGCCGTGCGAGCGGCCGACAGCCTCTACGACGTCCCGCACTCGACGCTGCTCACCAGCATCGTCCATGGCGGCGCCGCGCTGAACATCGTGCCGGATACTTGCACGGTGGATTTCGAATGCCGTGGCATCGGCATCACCGAGTCGCGCGAGGTCACGGATGCGATCGTTGCCTGGGCCAAGGCGGAGATCGAGCCCGCGATGAAGGCCAGACATCCGGAGTGCGGCATTGATTTCGAGGAGATCCTCGACTACCCCGCCCTCGACACGGCGGCCGATGCGACAATCGTCACGCTGGCCAAGAGCCTTGCGGGGCGCAACGACCACGCCAAGGTCGCCTTCGGCACCGAGGCAAGCCTGTTCGCCAGCATGGTCGATATCCCGTCCGTCGTGATCGGCCCCGGCTCGATCGCACAGGCGCACACACCGGACGAGTTCGTGGAAATGGCGGAGCTGGAGAAATGCGCAGGGTTTGTGGAGAAGCTGATCGCGCATTGCGAGAAGGGGTGAGGCTTCTTCTCGTCATTGCGAGCGAAGCGAAGCAATCCAGAATCATTCCGCGGGGGCAGTCTGGATTGCTTCGTCGCAAGAGCTCCTCGCAATGACGGGAGTATGTGGGGCAGCGCGTATCCCACGTGAGCGGTGCGCCTCAGCGCTCCTGCAATGCCAGCCGCACGCCGATCGCGCAGTAGATGGTCCCGAGCACCTTGCCCTGCCATTTCACGACGGCTGGATGGCGGCGTAGCAAATTGCCAAGGCGACCGGCGCCGACGGCGAACACCACCGTGCTGACGAGGCCGAGCAACACGAAGACAGCGCCGAACAGCGCGAGCTGCAGCGTCGTCGAACCATGCTCGGGACGGACGAACTGCGGCAGGAACGCAAGGAAGAACAGCGCGGTCTTCGGATTGAGCACCTCAGTCAGCACGGCCTGCCGGAATGCCCGCGCTGCGCTGATCGCGGGCGCGCCGCCATTCACCTCGAGCGGCGTCTTGTCGAGCATGGCGCGAATGCCGAGATAGATCAGGAAGCCTGCACCTGCGTATTTGACAACGCTGAACAGGAGCGCCGACGTTGCGATGACCGCAGAGAGGCCGACGATTGCCATTGTGGTGTGGACCACGTCACCGGCCGCAATTCCCGCGCCTGTGGCGATGCCGACCCTGGTTCCCGAGCTTGCGGCGCGCGCCATGGTGAGGAGTGTCGCCGGTCCGGGAATGAAGACGAAGCCGAGGACGATGAGGATGTAGGTGATGAGCGTGGTGTGGTCGATCATGCGGACATCTCTCTCGTCATTCTGTCTCGTGTCCCGGACACGAGAGGAACGCAAGCAAAGGCGCGGCCGCCGGCCGCGCCTTCGGATTTCTTAAACCGCCCCCGCCTTCTGCGCGTATTCCCACGATGCCTTCGACAGCGGCACGGTGCGCTTGGCTGACTCCAGCGCCTTGGCGTTTGCCGCGGTGCCGTCGCGGACGCGGCCGGCGATGCCTTGCGTGATGCCGGCGAGGCGGAACAGGTTGTAGGCGAAGTACCAGTTGAGATCAGGGACCGTCATCTTGGTGACGTTGCAATAGATCTGCGCGGCCTCTTCCACGCTCGGAATGTTGAGCGCCTTGAGGTCGGCGCCGTCCAGGCCGGGCATGACCCACTGCATCAACAGATAGGTGAAGTCGGCCATGGGATCGCCGAGTGTCGACAATTCCCAATCGAGCACGGCCTGCACGCGCGGTTCCGTCGCATGGAAAATCATGTTGTCGAGGCGATAGTCGCCGTGGACGATCGAGATGCGCGCCTGCTCCGGCACGGTCTTCGGCAGCCATTCAGCGACCTTCTCAAACTCCGGAATGGTCTGGGTCTCGGACGCGCGGTACTGCTTGGTCCAGCGGTCGATCTGGCGCGCGAAATAATTGCCGGGCTTGCCGAAGTCGCCAAGACCGATCGCGGCGGGATCGAACATATGGAGCTTGGCCAGCGTCTCGATCTTGCTGGTGAAGATCTTTCGACGATCTTCCGGCGTCTGGCTCGGCAGCGTCGGATCCCAGAACACCCGGCCGTCTTCCATCGACATGATGTAGAAGGCCGAACCGATGATGCTGTCGTCCTGGCACAGCGCATAGGCCTTCGCGACCGGAAAACCCTGTTTTCCCAGTGCCGCGATCACGCGATATTCGCGATCGACCGCATGCGCCGACGGCAACAATTTGCCGAACGGCTTTCTACGCATCACATAGGAGCGGTTCGGCGTATCGAGCCGGTAGGTCGGGTTGGACTGGCCACCCCTAAACTGGAGGACGACCAGCGGTCCCTCATAGCCTTCGACGTTGTCGCGCATCCAGGCTTCGAGCCGCATCTCGTCGATACGATGACGCTCCTCGACCGGCTTGGTGCCCGAGAATTCTTCGTCTTTCCTGACGCCGTCAGCCACGATGACGCTCCCTCTTCAGTCCGAACATGATCCTAATCGGTAACCCCCAGCGCACTTGCGTCAAGCGGTCATCCGATCACGGATCATGTTCTGTCGTTTCTTCAAATCGGGAGCGCCAGCATGCTCTCCCGCTTAATGACTGGAAGAGTTTGCATACTTCCGAACCTCGAGCCTGGCAATGGCGCGATTGTGCACCTCGTCCGGGCCGTCGGCGAGACGGAGCGTGCGGATGTGAGCGTAGTCCTTGGCAAGGCCGGCTTCGTCCGAGACGCCTGCACCGCCGAAGGCCTGGATCGCCTCGTCGATGATCTTCAGCGCCATGTTGGGAGCTGCGACCTTGATCATGGCGATTTCGGCCTGCGCGGTCTTGTTGCCGACCTTGTCCATCATGTCGGCGGCCTTGAGGCACAACAGCCGCGTCATCTCGATATTGGTGCGGGCTTCGCCGATGCGCTGCTCCCACACAGAATGCTCGACGATCCGCTTGCCGAAGGCCGTGCGCGAGGTGAGCCGCTTCACCATCTTCTCCAGCGCCTCCTCGGCCTTGCCGATGGTGCGCATGCAGTGATGGATGCGGCCGGGACCGAGGCGGCCCTGCGCGATCTCGAAGCCGCGGCCTTCGCCGAGCAGGATGTTCTCCTTCGGCACCCGCACGTTCTCGAGCAGCACCTGGGCGTGGCCATGCGGCGCGTCGTCGAAGCCGAACACGGGCAGCATCTTCTCGACCTTGATGCCGGGGGTGTCGAGCGGAACCAGGATCTGCGACTGTTGCTGATGCTTGGCCGCCTTGAAATCGGTCTTGCCCATCAGGATCGCGATCTTGCAACGGGGATCGCCGACGCCCGACGACCACCATTTGCGGCCGTTGATGACGTAATGGTCGCCGTCGCGCGCGATGCTGGTCTCGATGTTGGTGGCATCGGACGAGGCCACGGCCGGCTCCGTCATCAGGAAGGCCGAGCGGATCTCGCCGTCCATCAGCGGACGCAGCCATTTGCGCTTCTGCTCCTTGGAGCCGTAGCGCATGAACACTTCCATGTTGCCGGTGTCGGGCGCGGAACAGTTGAAGACTTCCGAAGCCCAGGAGATGTGGCCCATCTGCTCGGAGAGCAGCGCGTATTCGAGATTGGTCAGTCCCGCGCCGCGGAATTCGTCGTCCTCATGCTCGTTCGGCGGCATGAACATGTTCCAGAGGCCTTCGGCCTTCGCCTTCTTCTTGAGATCCTCGAGCACCGGGATCACCTTCCAGCGTTCGCCGCTGCGATCCTGCTCATCATAGACCGGCACCGCCGGGCGCACGTGCTTGGCCATGAAGGATTGCACGCGGTCGAGCCATTCCTTCTGCTTCGGCGACAGATCGAAATCCATGGGATGCTCCTCGTCTTTGCCAACTTGTTTTGGCGAAGTTGTTTTGGCGAACTTGTTTTGCGCCGGACTGTCCACCCGCATTGTGCGACCCGCAAGTGCGAATGCGCGACTTGCGGACGCTGCGGAACCGGTTCGCGCGTTTGCGAACGAGTCCCGATTGCGGATTGACTTTCCCGGCCTTCAAACGATAGTTTCATACAACTGTTTGAATTGCAACTCCCTCCAAGAGGGGCTCCTATGGCCAGCGATCATACCCGGACTGCCATTCTCGCCGCCGCCGAGCGGCTCTATGCCGATCGCGGGTTCGGCGACGTGACGCTGCGCGACATCGTCGCGGAGGCCAGTGTCAACCTCGCGGCGGTGAACTATCATTTCGGCTCGAAGGACGAGTTGATCGCGGAGCTGTTCGTGACACGCTCGATCGCCACCAACCGCGAGCGTTTGCGCGAATTGAAGGCGGCGGAAGAACAAGGCGGCGGCCGCGCGCCGATCGAGGTGATCCTGCATGCCCTGGTCGGCCCGACGCTGCGCGGCTGCCTTGGCCCCGAGAACCAGCGCTCGAGCGCGGCGCGCTTCATGATCCGCGCCTCGATCGAATCCGTGCCGCCGATCCGCCGCATCAAGAACCGCGAGATCGACCATTTGCGAAAGTTCGCCGGCGCGATGCGAAGGTCCCTGCCCGACCGCAGCGACGTCGATATCTATTGGGGCCTGAATTTCGCGCTCGCCATGGCGCACCACACCATCCGCGAGAGCGAACGGCTGACGAAATTGTCGGAAGGCAAATGCGATCTCGACGACGTCGATGACGTGGTCGCGCGCGTCGTCAGCGTAGCGACGATGGCGCTGACGGCGGGACGGATGGAGACGAAGGCGCCGTCAAGGGTGGCGGCACGCTAACCTCACATCATCGCGATGCAGTCGATCTCGACGTCGAAGGGGCCGAACCATTCCGGCGTGCAGACGAAGATCCGCGCCGGCGGATCGTGTGGGAAATAGCGCGCATAGACGGCGTTGAACGCCGCGAAGTGTTTTGTCGAGGTGCAGTAGACGTTGCACTTCATGACATTGTCGAGGCTCGCGCCCGCCGTCTGGAGGCACAGCTTCATCTGCTCCATGATCAATTCGCTCTGTCGTTCGATCGGCACTTCCGCGATCTCGCCCGTCTCGGGGTCGAACGGCGGCAGACCGGCGACGAAGATCATGTTGCCGGCGCGCGTGACCGGCGAGACCGGAGCGTTCCGGCGGTCGAGGAATGTCGAAATCGGTTCGACGCGGAGCGCTTCGCGTTTCATTTCAAGTTTCACGGGCGGCCACCTTCGGTGCAAGCGAGATGACGGCTTGCTACATCATTGTGCAGCCGTCATGCTTCGCTTCTGATCGAAGTGTGCCCGCCGAGCCGGCTAGGCGTGCTGCGGCATCTCCTCGGCCTCTTCCTTGGCGAGCAGCAGCAGCATCTCGATGCCCATGTCGCCTTCCTGCGGCGAGCGGATGAACTTTATTTCGTCGGCGCTTTGCCGCAATGCGGCAACGATCGCGACGGCCTGGTTGGCCGTTGCCGCCTCGGTCGCCAGAATTGCCTTCTGGTTCTTGGCTTGAAACCCGATCGTGTAGGACATGCGTTCCCTCCCGGACTGAGTGGATGGATCGAATCTGAGTCGCGCGCGGAGCGGAAGCCTGTGTGAGTACGGACCGGGATTATCTGGGGATGGCCCGCAAGCCTCAGGCAAGCCCGAGCATCGCGCGGGCCTCGTTGGCGGTCGCGACGCTCGCCCCCAGGCTCTTGACGATGCCGGCGGCATGCGCGACCAGCTCGGCATTGGTCTTCGCCGGCACGCCCTTGGACATATAGAGATTGTCCTCCATGCCGACGCGGACGTGGCCGCCGAGCAAATAGGCCTGCGCCACCATCGGGAATTCAGCGCGACCGATCCCGAAGCCGGACCAGATCGCGCCCGGCGGCAACAGGCTGCGGGCATAGAACATCGTCTCGGGCGTGGCGGAGAAGCCGTACTTGACGCCGAGCACGAGCGAGAACAGGCCCGGTCCTTTCAGCGTGCCATCGGCAAGGAGGTCACGGGCGAGATGACAGTCGCCAGAATCGAACAGCTCGATCTCCGGCAGCACGCCGACCACCTTCATCCGCTCGGCCATGATGCGGACGTTGCGCGGCGTGTTGATCACGACCTCGCCGCCCGAATTCATGGTGTTGAGGTCGAGCGTGCAGATGTCGGGCTTGAGCAGCTCGATATGCTCGACGCGCTTTTCGGGGGGCAGCAGCGTGGTGCCGGGACCGGCGACGCGGGGGTCCTCGATCGAAGGCACGAAGCGACCGCCGGGGCCGGTCGTGAGGTTGATGACGAGACTCTTGCTGCGGGCGCGAATGCGATCCACGACATCGCGATAGAGATCGATCTCCATCGAGGGCCGCCCCGTCGCGGGATCGCGGACATGGATATGGGCGATGGCGGCGCCGGCTTCGGCCGCTTCCAGCGCCGATGTCGCGATCTGCTCGGGCGTGATCGGCAGATGCGGCGACTGCTCGGGCTTTGTGAGATTGCCCGTGATGGCACAGGTGATGATGGTCTTGGACGAGGTCATGCGTGCTGTCCCTTGCCAGTCAACGAGCAGCTAGATGATACCCTGCTGCTTCAGTGTCTCGATCTTGCCGGCATCATAGCCGAGCTTGCCGGCGAGCACCTCCTGGGTGTGCTCACCGAGCAGCGGCGGGGCGCGGTAATCCTTGATCGGGGTTTCCGAGAGCGTCAGCGCGTTGCGGATCAGCGAGAGATCGGGCTGGAAGGGATGGTCGACCTTCACCCGCATGCCGCGCGACTGGACGTGCGGATCCGAAAACACCTGCTCGAAATTGTTGATCGGGCCCGAGGGCACGCCGGCCTCCTCCAGCTTGTCCAGCCAGTAGGCCACCGGCTGCTTCAGGAACAGGCCGGCGAAGATCGCCATGATCTCCTTGCCGTGCACGACGCGGTCGTTGTTCTTGACGAAGCGCTTGTCACTCGCAAGCTCGGGCGCGCCGAGCACGGCGCAGGTGCGCTGGAACTGGCCGTCATTGCCGACCACCAGCATCAGCTCGCCGTCGGTGCATCGAAACACGCCGGCCGGCATGCCGCCATTGCCCCAGGTGCCGCGGCGCGGCGGCGTCTTGCCGTTGACGAGGTAGATCTGCAGCCAGTGCGACAGCGACGCGATCACGGTGTCGAACAGGCAGACGTCGATGTGCTGTCCCACGCCGTCATTGGCGTCGCGATGATAGAGCGCCGAGAGAATCCCGATCGAGGTATTCATGCCGGTCATGTAGTCGACGATCGACGGGCCGACCTTCATCGGGCCCTCGCCGGGCTCGCCGTCGATATGGCCGGTGACACTCATCAGGCCGCCCATCGCCTGCAGGATGGCGTCATAGCCGGCGCGCGGCGCATAGGGGCCGGTCTGGCCGAAGCCCGTCACCGAGCAATAGATAATGCCGGGATTGATCGCCTTGATGGTCTCGTAGTCGAGGCCGTAGCGCTTGAGATCGCCGACCTTGTAGTTCTCCATGAAGACGTCGACGTCCTTGGCGAGCTCGCGGATGATCGCCTGCCCTTCAGGCTTGGCGATGTTGACCGTGACCGACTTCTTGTTGCGGTTGGCGCAGAGGTAAAACGAGTTGTTGTTGTTGGCCTTGCCATCAGGATCGGTCAGATAGGGCGGGCCGAAGGCGCGCGCGTCGTCACCGGTGCCCGGCCGCTCGATCTTGATCACCTCCGCGCCCAAATCGCCCAGCATCTGGGCCGACAAGGGCCCGGCAAGTACGCGGGTGAGGTCAAGGATCTTGATGCCTGAGAGCGGCAGGGCCGACATGTCGAATTCCTCCGGGAACTGGATATTGGCGCGGCGGCGAGATCGCGGGACGCGCTCCCTGCGGATACACTATTTTGGCGTTCCGAGCACTGCACTGGCGGCATACGGCTATCCCCCCGCCCGCCCGGCGCAGGTCACCTGCGCGGTGAATTTCCGCAGCGCGAATATTCACAGGTCGCGGCCGCTGCAGCCACCTGCGGCCGCCGGCGGCCGAGCAGGACCAGGATCAGCACCGTGGCGCAGGAGCAGACGAAGGTGAGACCGAGCGCGCCGCGGCTGCCGAACTGGGTGAGCAGGCCGACAAGGAGCGGCGGCGAGACCGCGGATGCGAGATTGAGCGGCAGCGCGATCATCGACATCGCCTTGGCGAACTCTGTCTGATCGTAGAACACGAGCGGGATCGTCGCCCGCGCCACCGCCATCGCACCGCTGCCGGCGCCATAGAGCAGGATGAAGGTCGCAACCGCCCAGGTCGCGCCCTCGCTGGTCATCAGCAGCAGCATGGCGACCGGGAGCGCCGTGCCGGCGACGAGCCCGGTCGTGATTCCATCCCACCGCCCTCCGCCGAGAAAATCGAGCCCGCGGGCGCTGACCTGGATCACGCCCAGCATCGAGCCGAACGCAAGTGCCTGCGCCGGGGGAAGCCCCTCTGCCCTCAACAACTCGATCATGATGGCGCCGATGCCGAAATTGACGAAGGCATTGAGCGTGATCGCGGCGACGACGAGGCTGAACGTGCTCCTGGGAATCGCAGGCGGCGGCGATGACTTCACCGGCTCTCCGCCACGATCACCGACGATTTTCCGGCGCGGTACAAAGAAAGCATAGAGCGGAAGGTTGATGAGGAGCATCATGGCCGCATAGACGAGGCACGTCCCGCGCCAGCCGAGCAGACCGCTGAGGAACGATGTCGTTGGCCAGAAGATGCTGCTCGACAGGCCCGTCACCAGCATCAGCGCGCCGATGGCGTTCTTGGCCTGCCGCCCGGCGACCTCGTTCAGCATGATATAGGCGCCGGTCGAAAGCGTGGCGCTGCCGGCAGTGCCGAGGACGATCCAGGCAGCGAAATACAGTATCGGCTCGCGCGCGAGGGACAGCAGGATGAAGCCCGGCGCGGTGAGGACCGTGCCTGAGATCATCACCTTTCGTGCGCCGTGCCGCGCAAACGACTTGGCGAGCCAGGGCGCGCACAGGCCCATCGAGACATAGAGAACGGACGTCCCGGCGAACACCGCCGGCAGGCTCATGCCGAGATCGGCCGCGAGATCGCGGCCGACAATGGCGGGAAGACCTATCGTACCCCACCCGACAAGCTGGGAGACCGCAAGCACCAGCAGGACCCCGATGAGCCTGCTGTCAGATTTCAAGAACCGCATTCCAACCGTCGCCTGCCCGCCAGGCGCAGATCACGCCCGTGACGCCAGTCTTACCCGGAGACTCAGCGTACGGAAACGCCGGCCGTCGAATGGCAGCAGGCGGCCGGGAGCATGTCAGGAGGCGGCAGGAGCTCCCTGCCCCGCGAGCCCGAGCAGGGATCGCGCCTCGGCCGCAGTCGCCACGCGCCGGCCGTGGCGCGCCACAGCCTCACCGGCGATGGCCACGAGCTCCGCGTTGCTGGCGGCGAGGCGTGCCTTGTCGATCCTGATATTGTCCTCGAGCCCGGTGCGGACCGCATCGGCGCCCCGCGCGAGCGCCCAGCCCATGACCTCGGCCTGGTGGCGTCCGATCCCGGCTGCCGTCCACGTCGCCTTCGGGATCAGCCGCCTGAGCTCGCCCAGCAGGATGTCGAGCACATGCTCGTCCGCGGGCATGGCGTTCTTGACGCCCATGACGAACTGAACGTGCGGACGCTGGTCGATCAGCCCCGCCTCGATCAGACGGCGGGCACCATGCAGATGCGACAGATCGAAGATTTCGATTTCCGGCCGGATACCATTCGCCTTCATCCCGGTGGCGAGCATCTCGACCAGAGCAGCGCCGTTCTCGTAGACGATGGTCGGAAAGTTCACCGATCCCGTGGACAGCGAGGCCATGTCCGGCTTCAGGTAGAGCGACGATCCGCGCGCCGAGGGATCTCGGCCCCGCCCGCCGGTCGAGAACTGAACGATCATGTCAGGACAGTGCTTCCTGATCCCCGCCTGCACCGCGGCGAAACGCTCGGGATCGGAGGATGGCGTCTCGTCATCGTTGCGAACATGGATATGGGCAAGCGTGGCACCGGCTTCGAAGGCCTGGTGCGTCGACTCGATCTGTTCGGACGGCAGGATCGGGACCGCGGGATTGTCCTTCTTGCGCGGAACGGAGCCGGTGATGGCGACAGCGACGACGACGGGGTTCATTCTGCAACCTCATGATGATCGCGCTCGCGCGCGGAATTCGAGCAGGCAGTTAGGTAACGCCTCACACCCTGCCGCTGCAACCGTCCTCGATCGCAGCGGCATGGCTTCCTTGCGTACCCGTCAGGTCGGAATTGCGGCCGCACCGCTCGCCACCTCCGCACGCTGCCGCTCATAGTCTGCCCGCGGCATCGGAACGGCGTTGGGATTGCCGAGATCGTCGATCCTGACCCGATAGGTCTCCCGGGCCGTGACGGCGGCGAGCGCTGCGATGACAGTGATGCCGAAGGCGATCGCCCCCACAGTCAGGGGAATGTTGGCCGAGCCGGGAGGCGCCACGGTCGCAAACAAGGCCGGAAGCAATGCGGTGATGGTCGTGCCGATGTTCTGCGAGATCGCCATCGCCGACACGCGGGTGCGGGTCGGAAACAGTTCGGGGTAGAAGCTCGGGAAGATCGCGTTGTAGCCCTGATAGACCACGCCCCACATCAACAGCGACAGCAGGATCGCCAGCGGCACGTTCCTGATGCTGATGGCATAGAGATAACCGAAAGCCAGCACGCCCGAGAGCAGCGCACCGACGACGATCGGAGGCTTGCGGCCGACCTTGTCGGAGAGATTGCCGACGAAGGGAATGACGAACACGGCCAGCATGTTTCCGAGCACGGGGATCCAGAGATAGACGTCCTTGGCAAAACCGATGCCGTAGGCTGGCTGCACCGCATAGGCCGCACCGAAGATGGTCGCAACCACCGGGATGACATTCATCAGTGCCATGCAGATGACCCTGAGCATGTCGCGCCAGCTCAGTTTGATGGCCTGGACGATGGGCGCCCGCGGCGTTTCTCCCCGTTCGCCCTCGCGGGCAAAGGCAGGGGTCTCGTCGACTTCGCGACGAATGATGTAGCCCGCGACGATGACGAAGAAGCTGAGCAGGAAGGGAATCCGCCAGCCCCAGCTGTTGAAGGCCTCGGTCGGCATGTAGGCCGCCAGCGGCAGGAACACCGCGGCCGCGAGAATTTGCCCGGCCTGCACGCCCTGAAGCGCAAAGCTTGCATAGAAGCCGCGCCGGCCGAACGGCGCGTGCTCCAGAATCATCGAGCTCGCGCCAGAGATTTCACCGGCCACGGCAAATCCCTGCACGAGGCGCAGCATGACGAGCAGGATCGGCGCCAGGATACCGACCTGATGATAAGTCGGCAGGATACCGACCGCCATGGTCGAGATGCCCATCAGGAACATGCAGACGATGAGAACGGTCTTGCGGCCATGGGTGTCGCCCCAATGTCCCAGCACGAAGGCGCCGATGGGACGAGCCACATAGCCGACGCCATAAGTCGCCAACGACGCAACGATCGCGACGGTTGGATTCTCCGACGGGAAGAAGATTTGCGGGAAGATCAGCGACGCGGCGGTCGCGTAGATGAAGAAGTCATAATATTCGAGAGCTGACCCGATCCAGCCGCTGGCAGCGGCCTTCCTGGACTGACTCATGTGTCGGATCGCAGTCATCTCAAGTTTCCTCCCTTGGGTTTTGCTGACGTCCCGTTGACGGGCTTCGCTCAAAATTGGGCAGCACTCTCCGGCCGCTCTGCGGAGTTTCGCGAGCGCTTGTCATTGCCGATGGGTGTCTGCTTGGTGGGGACGATAGGCTTTCGCCGGGCTAACACAATTACCCCGTTATGCGACAAACCTAACATGATGTTATTTGCGCGCGAGACGTCCCGGCGAACACCGCCGGCAGGCTCATGCCGAGATCGGCCGAGAGATTGCGTCCGGCGATGGCGGGGTGGGAGGCAGTTGACATTGGACCATTACATGGTCCATTTTATCGAAATTGAGGAAAGACAATGAGATGCGGGTCTCCGTCACCGACGCAAAAGGACAATTGACCGATCTTGTCCGCCGCGCAGAGGCTGGCGACGAGGTGATCCTGACGCGGCATGGACATCCCGCGGTGCGGCTCGTCCCGGTCAAGCTTGCGCCGGACCGCGCCGCCCGCCGGACCGTGCTCGAGGCGGCGCGAAGGACCGGCGGGGCCAAAGCTATCCCCGGACCGACCGCCGCGCGCAGTCAGGACTTTCTTTTCGGCGATGACGGACTGCCGGAATGATCGCAGTCGACACCTCCGCGCTGATGGCGATCGTGCTCGACGAACCGCAAGCCGATGCTTGCATCACCGCACTGGAGACCGCCGACGAAATCCTGATCTCGGCCGCCTCCGTTGCAGAAAGCCTGATCGTCGCGGCACGGCGGGGCGTCGACGAAGAGATGAACAGGCTGATCAACGATCTCGGTTTGAACGTGATCTCGGTGACCCAAGCTTCGGCCGAACGCGTGGCGCAGATCTACTCGCGTTGGGGCAAAGGCATTCGTCCCGCCGGTCTCAACTTTGGTGATTGCTTCGCCTACGATGTCGCCAAGGAGCATGGCTGCGCACTTCTTTACGTCGGCGACGACTTTGCCAAGACGGATATCGTTGCGGCGGCGTAAGTCGACGACTGCCGGGCGGCAACCTACCGGCCGAACGGAAAAGCCACGGAGCAGCCGTCAGGCTGTATGGCCGGGATCGACGTGCTTCGGCGTTTTCTTATCGCGTTGGGGCGTCATCTTGGCCGGATCCGGCGCATCCGGCACACCGCGCGGCCCGAGCTGATCACGCTGAATGTCGTCTTCGGAGCGGGAGGGTTCAATGCCGTTCGGCTCCCGGGGCTTGGTCATCGCAGGCTCCTGAAGTGTTCTGCTCAAAGTGTCTCATCAAATTCCCAGCGCGTTCTCGCCGGCTTCGCGGCCGGGCACGCTGACATGGACTTCGTGTCCCTCGCGAAGCGCCAGCGATGCTGCGGCCACCGCCGATTCGAACGCGGCTTCCTTGGTGGAGTATCTGTTCTTGACATCGCCGTCGTGCAGCACGCCCCATTCGTCCTGCACCGGCACGATCGTGTATTGAGCAAGGCCCATGGTGTAACTCCTCGAGATCTATCGCTGCGTGAGTTGCGGGTGCGCGGCCGTCACGCGCCACACCGTGTTGCCGCTGTCATCGGCGACCAACAGCGCGCCGGTCTTGTCGATGGCGACGCCGACGGGCCGCCCGCGCGCCTGGTTGTCGCTGTTGAGGAAGCCGGTGACGACATCCTGCGGCGGGCCGCTCGGCTTGCCGTCCGTGAACGGCACGAACACCACCTTGTAGCCGTTCAAGACCTGCCTGTTCCAACTGCCGTGCTCGCCGACGAAGGCGCCGCCGCGATAGGCGGCCGGCAAACTCGCGCTTGTGTTGAAGGCCATTCCAAGCGGCGCGACATGCGAGCTCAGTGCATAGTCAGGCACGATCGCCCTGGCGACGAGATCAGGACGCTGCGGCTGGACGCGGGGATCGACATGCTGGCCGTAATAGCTGTAGGGCCAGCCATAGAAGCCGCCGTCCTTCACCGACGTCATGTAGTCCGGTACGAGATCGGGACCGAGTTCGTCGCGCTCGTTCACCACCGTCCACAACGCCCCGGTCTGCGGCTCGAAGCTGAGGCCGTTGGGATTGCGCAAGCCGCTTGCGAAGATGCGCCAGCGGCCGCTGGCACGGTCGATCTCGAGAATGGCGGCGCGATTGTGCTCGGCCTCCATGCCGTTCTCGGTGATGTTGCTGTTGGAGCCGACGCCGGCATAGAGCTTTGAACCGTCGGGGCTCGCGACCAGGCTCTTGGTCCAGTGATGGTCGATCGGTCCGCCCGGCAGCGGCGTCAGCACCGTACCCGGAGCGGTGATCTTCGTGTCACCCTCCGTGTAAGGATATCTGACGATCGCATCGGTGTTGGCGACATAGAGATCGTTGCCGACCAGCGCGACGCCGAACGGCGAGTTGAGATGGTCGAGGAAGACGCTTTGCGTATCCGGCACGCCGTCGCCGTTGCTGTCGCGCAGCAGCGTGATGCGGTTGCTCTCGCCGGTGTCGCCGCCGGATGTCGCCCAGGACTCGATGTATCCCATCACGATTTCCTTGGGGCGCTTGATCGGAGCGCCCTTCGGCGCCTTGGATTCCACCACCAGCACGTCGCCATTGGGAAGCACGTAAAGGAATCGGGGGTGCTGCAATCCGGTCGCGAAGGACTTGGCCTGCAAGCCCTGCGCAACGGCCGGGGTCTCGTCCTTTTTCCAGCCGACGATACGGGCGATGTGCATCGGCGGCAGCAGATATTGCTGGATCTCGGGAAGCGTCGGGTTGGCGCCGGTTTGCGCCTTCGGATCGCCACTGCCGTCATTGCAGCCGGCGAGAGACAGCAGAGAAGCGCACAACAGCGCCCGAGCGATTGCGGAGTTCATCGGGCAACTCCCACGCCGTGGCGATACACCATGGCCCAGCCGAGCCAACCGGTGACCGGCAGGATCAATACGGTGATGGCTGACAGAATGAGCCCGGTCGGCCACACCGAGGTCCAGGCATCGCGCGTGTGGATCAATGCATTGACGATGGCGAGGACCAGCGCCAGCGCGTTGCCGATCAGATGCGGCCAGGCCGGCGGCTGCGCCCGCACCAGGCGGTTGCTGAGGAAATCGGTCAGGCCCGCGATGGCCGCGAGCACGCCGAAGATGACGCCGACCACCAGAAGCCAGGCGGAAAAATCCGCCCACATGATCTCGGCACTGACGACATAGGCGATGTCGGTCAGCAGCGCTCCGATGAAGCAAGCGATCGGGATCGGCACCAGCATCGGATGAATCGGATGGCCTGCGATTTGCGCGGTCGAGCGCACACGCACGTTATCTTGCACGGTTGGCCTCTTGTCAGATCGCCGCCCCTCCCCGGTGGAAAACACCCGCTTCCAACGAAGGTTCCTGATGGTGGACCAGGCGCCGCCGTACCTCAACAGCGCTGCGGCCTCGAAGCACTCACGAGAAACCCCTTGCCGCTCCGAGCCTCGAGATGAACCTGCCCTTCAGGAGACGGCGCCTCCTTCAATCCAGCCTCGAAGCTTGACGGCGTCTCACGGGCGCCAGACCGAGCAGATCGAATCCCAAAGCCGGCCGAACGCCGCACTCATCCACGAGACGATCCGCACCGAGGGTGAGCCGGAGCTGGAGCGGCGATGGTGGGCCATCGTGCTGTCTGGCCTCGCCGCCGGTCTTTCGATTGGATTGTCCCTGATCGTCCAGGCGAGTTTCACGCGCTGATTTCCGACGAGGCCACCCGGAGACGCCAAATCGGTCAAGCGAGATGCATTAATTGGTTCGGGAGTGGCAGTGACTGACAAGCCCATCGTTCTGAGGAAACGTGGCTCTGGGGAACGTGGAACTTCCCAGCCCCGCGTATGTTGTGGGCGATGAGTGATGCGGCGGCCAGCACAAGGCGGGCCGCCATTGCTTACGCACGATGCCCATCATCGAACTCAGGAGCCGGAAATGAGCCGCGGAATGCCATCGATGACCGCCCTCTTGGGTATGCTCGCAATCGCCGGTTATCAAAATCGGGACAAGCTCGGCGACATGTTCCGCAATGCTACCTCCGGTCAGCCGTCGGGTGCCAAGGATTCGCTGGGCGGCATGCTCGGCAATCTTGGCGGCCTTGTGGGAGGCGGCGGCGTCGGTTCGCTGCTGAACGGCGGGATCGGCGAGTTGCTCGAGCACTTCAAGCAGAACGGACAGGGCGATGCGGCTCAATCCTGGATCAATCAGGGGCCAAATCGCGAAGTCACCCCGCCCGAACTCCAGCAGGCTATCGGTCCGGACGTTCTTCAAAAGCTGGAGCAGCAGACCGGCCTGTCGCAGCAGGAGATCCTCGACCGATTGTCGCGCGAGCTTCCGGCAGCGGTGGACAAATACACGCCGGACGGACGTCTTCCGGCGCAATCCGCGGGATAGGCACTCCTCAAGACTCGAGAAAAGATATGAGCATCATCTGGACGATCATCATCGGTTTCATCGCAGGCGTCATCGCGAAGTTCATCATGCCTGGCGACAACGAGCCCTCGGGTTTCATCCTGACCACGATCCTGGGAATAGTGGGCGCGTTCGTTGCGACCTATCTTGGCCAATCTCTCGGCTGGTACCGGCCAGGAGAAGGCGCAGGGCTGGTGGGGGCAGTGGTAGGCGCCATCATCGTGCTTTTCATCTACGGTTTTGTGGCCGGTCGCAGCCGTCGGGCCATCTAACCACCGTGGACGGAATTCTTCGCGTTAGCGGAGAATTCGCCCGCCGCGAAAGGCGATCGGCAAGATGAAATGGATGCTCGTTGTCCTGGTAGGAGGCATGACCCCGGTCAACACCGACCTGGTTTTCGACAAGTTCGCCGACTGCCTTGCCGCCGAGGAGCAGATGCGAAAGCACTACACGGACGCTTTCGAGGCCTGGGACCGATGGGCGGCGGCGAATATCGAGCGACGACGCGAATACTCAAAGGTGCGCGACCTCCAGGCCAAACGGCTGCTCAGCAACATCGGTACCTGCGTTCCTCACGCAGGCGGCGAGGCCGCAGCGCCTCAGCAGCAGAGCAATCCGACACCTTCTCCTCAAGCCGCACCTACGCCGCAGCCAAGTCCGAAACCGTGACGTTTGAACGTTCCGAACAGGGGCGGTCGCAAACGAATGTTGCAATTGCTTTCGATACGCTCCGGACTTTGGAGGAGATCAGCATTGAGCGACAGGACGGGCAATGAACCTGCACCCTTGGTGCTTCTCGGCGTGGCAATCATCCCGATCATTGCAGTATTGGCGTGGTTCGCTTTTTAGGCTTTGAACCTTTTCCACGATCGCGCGTCATACAGTCGAAGCGTCCCTAAGCTTCACCCCTACCAGAAAGCCCCGCTTCCCCCAGGCGGGGTTT
>NZ_JBVVPB010000010.1:0-251603 GCF_055807435.1 Bradyrhizobium sp. Ken51
ATCGGGATGTAGATCGACTCGTTCTCGTGCACGCTTTTGACGGTCTCGTTGACGGTGACGCGGGCCGTGCCGCGGACCACGATCCAGTGCTCGGCGCGATGATGGTGCTTCTGCAGCGACAGACGCCCGCCCGGCTTCACCACGATGCGCTTGACCTGGTGGCGCTCGCCATTGTCGACCGACTGGTAGCTGCCCCAGGGCCGATGCACCTTGAGGTGCTCCTCGGTGACCTTCGGCGCGACCGCCTTGAGTTTTGTGACCAGCCGCTTGAGCCCGTTGGCGTCTTTTTGGCGCGAGACCAGCACTGCATCGGCCGTCGCAACCACGATAAGATCATCAACGCCTTCGAGCGCGACCAGCGCGGAGTCGGTGGTGACGTTGCAGTTGCGGCTATCTTCGAACACGGCGGTGCCGTGCGAAGCATTGCCTTGCCCGTCTTTGTCTGACAATTCCCACACCGCGTGCCAGGAGCCGACGTCGGACCAGCCGCACGACACCGGCACGACCGCTGCGCGCGCGGTCTTCTCCATCACCGCATAGTCGATCGAGATCGCCTTGGCCGCGCCGAACGCCTCGGGCTCCAGCGTCACGAAGCCGAGATCGCGTCCGGCGTTACTAACAGCAGTGGAAATCGCCTCCACGCTCGCCGCATCGACCCTGCGGTATTCGTCGAGCAGGACGCTAGCCGGAAACATGAAATTGCCGCTGTTCCAGAGATAGCCGGAATTGACGTAGTCGGCTGCCTTCACCGCATCCGGCTTCTCGACGAAGCGCGCGACCGCGTGCACCTCGCCGGAGATGACCTCGCCCGGGCTGATATAGCCGTATTCGGTCGCCGGCCGCTCCGGCTTGACGCCGAACGTGACGATGCGCCCGGCGCTTGCGGCGGTGAGGCCTTGGCGGCAGGCCGCGACGAACGCGGCATTGTCCTGCACCACGTGGTCGGCGGCGAGCGCGAGCACGATGGCCTCACTCGCGCGGTTCTGCGCGAACACCGCGCCGGCTGCGATCGCGGGGCCGGAATCGCGCCGCATCGGCTCGAGGATCACGTCGGCCTCGATGCCGATCTCGGCGAGCTGCTCCAGCACCATGAAACGATAGGACGCATTGGTGATGACGATCGGGCGATCGAACAGCGACGCCTCCGAGACGCGCAACAGCGTGTCCTGGAACGTCGAGCGCGTGCCGAACAGCGGCAGGAATTGCTTGGGGCGCACCTCGCGCGAAGCCGGCCACAGCCGCGTGCCGGCACCGCCGCACATGATCAGGGGGATAATGCGTTTGTCCATCGTCATCTCAAACCTTGAAGTCGTCCCGATACCAGGTGACACAATTACGAACTCCGTGCGCGATCGGCCTTGACGGTGCAAAGCCGGCGTCGCGCATCAGATCCTCGACATCCGCGAACGTTTCCAAAGGTTTCTCGGCAGCAATTCTTTGATCGCCGTCCGACCCAGCTCCTGCTCCAGAACTCCGACGACGTGCGTCAGCTCTTCCGGGTGGTGGTTCTCGACATTGTAGACCTTAGACGGCGCATTTGCGGCAGCCGGGTCACCTGCGGGCACCAAGCCGATGAAATCGGCGGCACCCGTGACCAAAATCGCCTGATCCGTCATCCTGTTCCCAAAGACTGCTTCGCCCGATCCGTCGCTCGATCTTTCGCCCGCGGCGCCTCTTTAGCCTCGGCGTCGACGGCGTCGCAATAGCCCGCCGCCCTGCATGCGGGCTCCCGATCACCGCTATTGCAAGATCGGCGCCAAAACCATACCAAAGCGGCCGAATTCGGCGCCTTGCGTCGGGTTGCTTCAAAACCCTTGTTCATGCGGGCGAAATGCGCCGAATCCTGCTGTCGACGGCCAAGATCCTGATTTCCGGAGCGCTGCTCTACCTGGCGCTGCGCAAGGTCGATCTGTCCGAACTGTTTTCTCGTTTCAACGTGACCAGCCTGTTCTGGATCGGCTTGGCGATCGCGATCGCGTTCCTGCAAATCTTCGTCGGCGTGTTGCGCTGGCGCGAGATCAGCGCCGAATGCGGCGCCCCGCTCGAGCTCAGCCGGGCCATGCGCTACAACGTGATCGGATCGTTCTTCAACCAAACCCTGCCCTCGGCGATCGGCGGCGATGCGGTCCGGCTGTGGCTCGTCGCGCGCGCCGGCGCCGGCTGGCGCGCGGCGACCTACTCGATCTTCGTCGACCGTGCGATCGGTTTGATCGCGCTCGCGATCATGATCGTGGCAAGCCTGCCTTGGAGCTACGCCCTCATCGCCGATCCGCACGGGCGCTCCGCGCTGCTGCTCGTCGACTTCGCGGCGCTTGCGGGTGGTCTCGGCTTCCTGGTCTTCGGCGCGCTGCAATGGCGCTGGCTGAAAACCTGGTGGGCCACGCATCACATTCACGCCTGTGCCGTGATCGCCAACCGCGTGATCTTCAGCCGCTCGCGCGGACCGGCCGTCGTGATCCTGTCGCTCGCCGTGCATGTGCTGGCCGTCGTGGTCGCCTGGTGCGTCGTGCAGTCGATCGCGGCGCCGGTCGGCTTCAGCGACGTCTTTGTGCTGGTGCCGCCGGTGATGCTGATCACGATGATGCCGATCTCGATCGCCGGCTGGGGCGTGCGTGAAGCCACCATGAGCCTCGCCTTCGGCTTCGCGGGGTTGGCCACAAACGAGGGCGTCAACGTCTCGCTGCTGTTCGGCGCCGTGTACTTCATCGTCGGCGCGATCGGCGGCCTGGTCTGGATCCTCAGCGCGGAGAAAGCCGCGCAGGGATCGGCGCCGCTCGGGGTGCCGGAGTGAACGCGGCCGTCGACGCGCTCGGCGCGATACCATCGCTGCTTGCCGTTGTGATTGCCGCACTGGTGTCGGGCGTCATCACCTGGACCAGCCGCCCCCTGCTCCAGCGTTACGCATTGGCGCGGCCCAACGCGCGGTCCTCTCATCGTATCCCGACCCCGCAGGGTGCGGGCATCGCGGTGATATCAGCGACGCTGCTGGTCGCATCAGCCTGGGCAGCCTGGGCGGACGTCGCGATTCCGCCGGCGTTGATCGCTGCGACGGTCTTGATCGCCCTGGTCGGATTTGCCGACGACATCAAGTCGCTGCCGGTGCTCGTGCGTCTCGTGCTGCAGGCCGCAGCGGTCGGCGCCGTCGTGTTCACCACGCCCGAGACCGCGCGCATCGTGCCGGCGCTGCCGCTCGCGCTGGAGCGCGGACTCATCCTGCTGGCGGGCGTGTGGTTCTTGAACCTCGTCAACTTCATGGACGGGCTCGATCTGATGACGGTGGCGGAAGTCGTGCCCGTCACCGCGACGCTGCTGCTGCTGGCACTGCTCGGCGATCTGTCGTGGCCGGCCGCGCTGATCGCGGCGACGCTGTGCGGCGCCATGCTCGGCTTTGCGCCGTTCAACAAGCCGGTCGCAAAAGTCTTCCTGGGCGATGTCGGCAGCCTGCCGATCGGCCTTTTGCTCGGCTGGTGCCTGCTCGATCTCGCCTGGCGCGGGCAGCCCGCCGCGGCGCTGTTGCTGCCGGCCTATTACCTCGTGGATTCCACCATCACGCTGTTTCGGCGCATCGCAAGGGGCGAGCAATTCTGGTCGGCGCATCGCTCGCATTTCTACCAGCGCGCCACCGACCACGGCTTCACGGTCTCTCGCGTGATCGGAGAGGTGTTCGCCCTCAATCTCGTGCTCGCGGGGCTTGCCATCGTCACCGCGCGCGCCAGCTCGGTGACGATCACGCTGATCGCGCTGCTGGCGGGCGCAATCGCGATCGGCATCGTGCTGTGGCGGTTCTCCCGCCCTCAGGCGTCCTGAGCCACCAGCGCCAGCCGCAGCCCCTCGTCCAGAGACACCTGCGGCTGCCACCCGGTCGCGGTCACCTTGGAGAGGTTGAGCTCGAGCGAGCCGATCAGGCTGTCCTGCGTATCTTGCCGGCCCATCACGCGCAGCAGCGTGCTGAGCAGGTCCTGCGGCATGCCGAACAGCCGCGAGTTCTTGCCGGCAGCCTTGGCCAGCCGCGCGATGAACTCGGGCGTCGAGACCTGCTCCCTGTCCGCCACCAGGAAGATCTCGAAATTGCTCGCGGGATCTGAATGAGAGAGCCGTCGCAGGATGAACGACGACAGGTTCTGCACGGCAAGGAAGGCGCGGTGATTGCGGATCGCGGCAAAGGGCAGCGGCAGACCGAGGTTCACGGCACGCGTCAACAGCGCGAAATTGCCCTTGGCGCCCGCACCATAGACCAGCGGCGGCCTGATCACCGAGATCGTCATGGCGCTGTCGCGCGCCAGCGTCTTCAAGCCCGCTTCGGCCGCGGCCTTGGACATGCCGTAGAGACCGCGCGGCGTCAGGATATCGTCCTCGCTGAACGGCGCGCGGCCCTCGTTGCTGCGACCGTGCACGAGAACGGTGCTGATGAAGATGAACTGGCGCACGCCGGCCGTCGCCGCGCTGCGCGCCAGGTGCAGCGTGCCGGCAATGTTGACGTTGCGATAGAGCTGGACCGCATGCTCTTCGTGCTTGTGATGCACCCGCGCGGCGAGATGAACGACGGCATCGACGCCTTCAAGTGCCGCCTGCCAGTCGGTGTCGGGCCCGATCGTTTCGATCACGACCTCGTCGTCCATGCCTTCCGGTCTGCGCACCGCGCGGCGGACCGACCACCCCTCGCGCGCCAGCGCGGGTACGACATGACGGCCGACGAAACCGCTCGCACCCGTCACCAGCACGACTGGCTTGCGCTCGTTCATCGTTGCTCCGCCAGTTCGGGGTTGCGCAACAATTCGTCGACCAGGGCAGCATAGGCGTTCATCGCGGTGACGCGATCGAATTTCGCTGCCGCCTTTACCGCGCGCTCCGCAATGGCGACACCGTCGGAGTGAGACGCAGCGCGGATGACCTCGGCCAGTTGATCGGCACGGCCCGGCGTCACCACCCAGCCCAGCCCGTTCTCCACCACCGTCAACGCGGCCTCGGCCTCCGGTTCGGAGACCAGCACCACGGGACGGCCGACCGCCAGCAGATTGTAGAACCGGCTCGGCACCGACACCCCCGCAACGTCCTTCCGGTACGGAATGATCCAGAGATTGGCCGCCGCCAGGAATGCCTCGAGCTCGGCATCCTCGACCCGCCCCACGAAGGAGACATTGGGCAAGTTCGCATCGGCCTGCAACTGCTTCAATCGCTCGAAGCCGATGCCCCAGCCGGAGAGCAGGAAATGGATGTCAGGCTCGGCCCTCAAATGACGCGCCGCCTCGAACACGATCTCCGGATCATGGGTGAAGCCGAGATTGCCCGACAGGCCGACAACGAAACCCGCCGAGAGCGCTTTGCGGAACGGATTATCCGCCGTCACCGGCCGGGGTGCGGCCACGAGCGTCGCCCAGTTCGGGATGAAGCGGATCTTGTTCCGCGTCATGCCGGAATAGCTCAGCAGCGGCCGTTCCGCATCGCGGCCGATGGTGATGACGGCATTGAGCGCGCGGAACATCAGGCTGTTGGCAGCGCGCATCGTCATGGTCACGATCGAACCGGGCTTCAGCAGGCCCGCCATCACGAGCACGTCGGGGAAGAGGTCGTGCATGATCAGCGCCGAGCGCGCGCCCTTCAGCCTCGCCGCCGCCGCGACCGCGTAAGGCAGCATGAAAGGTGCAGTGACGGTGAGCACGACGTCACCTCGCCTCAGCTCCCGTGTCAGCGCCAGGAACGTGCGCGCCGCGAACAGCAGCTCGGAGGCACCGCGCCGCACCAGCGCCGCCTTGCCCGCCATCCGGTTCTTGACGGCGACGACCCGCGGCTTGCCCGGGCCGGTCTGCGGTGCCGGGAACGCGCCTGATGAGCCCGACAGCACCACGACCTCGTGATCCTCGGCGATGCGGCAGGCGATCTCGGCCATGATCGCCGCTGTCGTGCTCGGATCAGGCGGGTAATGCTGGCTCGCCACGACGATCTTGCCTCGAGGCTGCATGATCAGGCCGCGGTCGACCCGAATTCCGGAACCGCGTCCTTCAGGATGGTCCTGATGGTGGCCCGATCGTCGCGCGCGATCGCCTGCTCCAGCGCCGCAATCCATTTGCGCAGCGTCTGCATCGGCGGCTCGTTCGGCTGTGCGGCCATGATGCCGGCGACGCCGATCTCGCGGGTCGGCTCCTCGGAGGCGAACAGGATTTCGTGCAGGCGTTCGCCGGGCCGCATGCCAGTGAACACGATTTCGATGTCGTAGCCGGGTTGCAAGCCCGACAGGCGGATCATGCGCTCGGCGAGATCGACGATCTTCACCGGCTGGCCCATGTTGAGCACGTAGACCGACACGTCCGAACGCTGCGTTCCCAGCGCATGTGTTGCCGCCGTGATCACGAGATCGCAGGCCTCGCGGATGGTCATGAAGTAGCGGACCATGTCCGGATGCGTGACCGTCACAGGGCCGCCAGCATCGATCTGGGCCTTGAACTTCGGCACCACCGAGCCGTTCGACGCCAGCACGTTGCCGAACCGGACCGAGATCAGCCGCATCGACCGCCTGGCGCCACCGAGACCCGCCGCAAGATCATGGTCGAGCGCCTGGCAATACATCTCGGCGAAGCGCTTGGTCAGGCCGAGCATCGACACCGGCTCGATCGCCTTGTCGGTCGAGATCATCACCATGGCTTCGGCGCCGGCGCTGTGCGCGGCATCGGCAACGTTGATCGAGCCGAAGATGTTGGTCTTGACGCCCTCGCTCCAGTCGCGCTCGAGGATCGGCACGTGCTTGAGCGCGGCTGCATGGAACACGATGTCCGGCTTGAACTCGGCCATCAGGCGCATGATGCGCTCACGGTCGCGGATGTCGGCGATCCGCCCTTCGATCGAAGCAGCGGTGCCGAGCGCCGCGAGCGTTTCCGTGATCGCGTAGAGTGCCGGCTCGGAATTCTCCACGATCAGAAGGCGCGCCGCCCCGAACGCGACGACGCGCTCGCAGATCTCGGAACCGATCGAGCCGCCCCCGCCGGTGACGATTACCGCCTTGCCCTCGATCAGGGCCTCGAGCCGCGCATAGTCGATCTTTTCGCTCGGCCGCAACAGCAGGTCCTCGACGGCGACGGCCGTGAGCCGTGGCGTGTCGCCACTCTCGAGCGAGGGCATGCGGCTCACGATCACGCCGAGCTTGCGCGCCCGCATCAGGATCGATTCGGGATGGGCCTCCGGCTCGAATGCCGTCGGCGTCATCACGACGCGAGCGATCCCCTTGCCGCGCTTGGTGAAGTCGGCGACGACATCCTCGATGTCGTCGACGCCGCCCAGAACCGGGACGTTGCGGATGGACTGGCCGCGATCGGAACTCGATGGCGAGAGCACGCCGACCGGCCAGATGTGCTTGATCGCCCCGCTCTCGATTCCGCGCAACAGCACCTCGGCATCCGCGGCGCGACCGATCAGCAGCGTCGGCGCGGCATCTCCGGTGCGGGCGTGACGCCGCACCCGCGTGTAGCGGAAATAGCGGTAGGTCATGCGCAACGCGCTGAGGAAGGAGATCTCGAGGAACCAGTAGAGGACGATGGTCACCTTGCCGAGGAAGAAGGCGCCGCGGACGTTGGGGGCGACGAAGATGTAGTCGAGCACCAGGAGTGCAACCGTGAGCACGGTCGCGACGCGGATGATGTTTAGCGCGTCGGGCAGCGAGATAAAGCGCCATTTCGTCGTGGTCAGGTTGAAGACGAAGCACACGACCAAGCTGAAGGCCAGAAAATAGGGCAGGATCTGGATGAGCAGCGGCAGGCGGTCGAAGAAGCCGTCGCCGCCCTCGAAGCGCAGATAGAAGGCGGCGAACAGCGCCGCCGTGGTCGCCAGCAGGTCGTGGAGCGCGATCATGGCATTGCGCAAGGTGAGATGCGAAAGACGCGTCATCCGCTGACCGAAAATCCAATTAGATGCAACCTGATCGCGCTGATATCCCATCTCGGCCGGACATGCCAGTCAAGGCTTGCCCCTCAAGATTTGCCCGTCAAGGTTTGCCATCCGGGCGGCCGTTCAGGAACCGGCTACTGCCGCCTTCGCCTCGGCCTGCTGGGCCCGGATCACCATGCCGCCGGCAACGCCCACACCGATGACGTACATCCAGCCCTCGTGGAAGTCGAACAGATGGGAGTTGAACTGCGAGGTGAAGACGTTCTGGACCACGACCAGGAGGCCGACCCAGTTTGCGAGCCCGTCGCCGCGAAACAAACGCAGATGCAGGATCCAGATGGCGTAAAGAGCGGCGACCCCGATGACGCCCCATTGCACGGCCACGTTCAGCGTCTGGTTATGCGGGTTGCCGATCACCTCGGCGGACGCCTGGTACAGACCACTGCCCGGCGTCGCGGCACGCTCGAATAGCCCGCGCGTCGAACCCGTACCGTGCCCTTTGATCGGCGCCTCCGCGAAGAAACCGAGGGATTTCCGCCAGAATTCGAGCCGCAAGCCTGCCGAGGTCGACTCGCCTTTTTCCACATAGCGTGTGTAGTCGCTGGCAAAGCTGTCAGCGGTCTTGCGCAATTGCGGCGAGGCCTGCCAGGCGAGAACCGCGCCCACGAGCAGGGCCGCGGAGATGATCGCGATGTTGCGCCATCTCAGATGAAGCAACGCAAACACACCGAACAGGATCGGAATCGTGAGGAGCGCGGTGCGCGATACCACCACGAACACCATGTTGGCGAAGAAGGCGAGCGCAAGCGCCGTGAGCAGCCCGGCGATCCAGTAGCGCTTCTGGCGCAGCAACTGCACGATCGGATAGGCGAGCGCGACCGCGCAGAGCGTGAACTCCTGGCTCTGGTCGATGTAGTTCTTGACGAAGATGCCGCGCTCGACGCGATCGGATTTGAGCGCAAGATCAGGGTAGAAGGCGACGACCCAGGACATCACCGACAACAGCGCGCAGGACACCAGGAAGGCGACGAGCACCCAATGTCCGCGCAGCGAGCGCGCAAAATGATAGAGCAGGACCGGCAGCACCAGCAGCTTGACGGTCGGGTTGACCGCGTAGAAGCGCGCGCCCCAGGCCGCGTCCGACCACAGCGTCCCCACCAGCGCGAGCAGGACCAGCGCAATCGGCGCCGCACAGATCGGACGCTTGAGCGATTGCAGGAACTCTCGGACATCGAGGAACGGCACCATGGAGAGCAGCATCAGGACATTGAAGATCGCCGCAAGCGACGTCGACCACGGCAGCGAGGCCGCGGTCAGGATCGCAAACAGATCGACCGTCTCGGACCAGGCCGCCGGACTGCGCAGACGCCGCCACAGAACCTGGCCGGTGGTCTCCCCGGCGAGCGTCGTCACTTGCTCTCTCCCCGCGCGCGATGAACCAGCGCCGTCGTGCTGAAGCCCTTGAGAATGTCGACCAGCACGACCGTGCCGCCCGCGGCCTCGACGACCTCATGGCCGACCACCTGCTCGCGGGTGTAATCGCCCCCTTTGATCAGCGCGCTCGGCTTGATGCGGGTAATCAGGTCGATCGGCGTATCCTCATCGAAAATAACGACGAGATCGACGGCTTCGAGCGCCGCCAGCACTTCTGCACGTGCTCGCTCATCCTGAACGGGGCGGTCGGCGCCCTTCAGCCGCCGCACCGAGGCGTCGCTGTTCAGCCCTACGATCAGGCGGTCGCAGGCGGAGCGCGCCGCTGTCAGCACCTTGACGTGGCCGGGATGCAGGATGTCGAAGCAGCCATTGGTGAAGCCGACGCGCTGGCCTTGCTTCTTCCATTCCGCGAGCTGCGTGTCGAGCGCACCGGGCTCGAGCACGATCTTCTCTTCGGCCGCGAGATAGGCATGCGGCAATATCTTTCGCTTCAACTCGGCCACACTCACGCTGGCGGTGCCCTGCTTGCCGACGGCGACGGCGGCTGCGGCACTGGCCATGCGCAGCGCCGTGTCCCAGTCCGCGCCGGTGGCAAGCGACACCGCGAGCGCCGCGGCGACGGTGTCGCCGGCGCCGGAGACGTCGCGCACCTTGACCGGAAACGCCGGAACGTGAACGGCCTCGCCGTTGCGCGGCACCAGCGTCATGCCGTGCTCGCCTTGGGTGACCAGGATCGCTTCGCAATCGGCGAGCCGCATCACGTCCTCGCTGGCATCGACGATGCTCTGCGGCGTGTCGGCGCGGCTTCGGGTCGCTTCCGAAAATTCCTTGCGATTGGGCGTGAGCAGCGTGGCGCCGCGATAGATCGCCCAGTTCAGGCTCTTGGGATCGACGATCACGGGCTTGCCGAGTTTTCGCGCGGCGTCGATGGTGTGGCGGATGACGCGGGCGGTGAGCACGCCCTTGGCGTAATCGGACAGCAGCACGATGTCGGTGCGCGCGATCTGCGGCAGGATCGCTTCGATCAGCTTGGTCTCGATCGTATCGGAAGCAGGCTGTGCCTGCTCCCAATCCGCACGCAGCATGTGCGTGGAAAAATGCTCGGAGACGAAACGGACCTTTCGCGTGGTCGGACGCGAGGGATCGCACACCAGCACACTTTCGATTGCGCCCTGCTCCGCAAGCGTCGAGGCGAGCTGCCTGCCCGCCTCGTCATCGCCGACGAGGCCGACGAAGATGCAGCGCGCGCCGAGCGCGGCGACGTTGCGCGCGACATTGCCGGCGCCGCCGATATGGATCTCGCTGCGCTGTGCCGCGATGACCGGCGCCGGCGCTTCCGGCGATATCCGCGACACCTCGCCATAGACGAACTCGTCCAGCATGATGTCGCCGATGCACAGCACCGTGCGGCCCGAGATGGCTTGCGCGAGGGTATCGAAATCGAGAATGGGCGTCGGCATGGTGATGGGCCTCAGCGGAAGCGGTCGGGCCGGTCGAGATAATTCCCGACATAGGTCTTCACCGCGTCCTCGAGCGTCGTGAAACCGCCATTATAGCCGGCGCGGTGGAGGCGATCGACCTCGCTCTGGGTGAAGTACTGGTAGCTGCCGCGGATCTGCTCGGGCATGTCGATGTATTCGATGTTGGGGCGGGCGCCGAGCGCGGCATAAGCCGCCAGCATCAGATCCTTGAAGCTGCGCGCCTTGCCGGTGCCGACATTGAAGATGCCGGACACCGAGCGCGTCGCCAGCAGCCACATGATCACGCGCACGACGTCGTCGACATAGATGAAATCGCGGCGCTGGTCGCCGTCGGCGATGCCCTCGCGATGCGACTTGAACAATTGCACGACACGGCCCGCTTTGACGTCGTCGAAACGGCGCGCCAGCACGCTCATCATCGAGCCCTTGTGGTATTCGTTGGGGCCGAACACGTTGAAGAATTTCAGCCCGGCCCATTGCGGCGGCAGTTTCTCGCCGTTCGCTGCGCGCTCGGCGACGGCGAGATCGAACAGATGCTTGCTCCAGCCGTAGAGATTCATCGGCCGCAATTTTTTCAGCGCAGGGACAGAGCTGTCGTCATCAAAACCTGCCTCACCGTCGCCGTAGGTCGCCGCCGAGGAGGCGTAGATCAGCGGCACGGCATTTGCCGTGCACCAGTCCAGGAGACGCATCGACAGGCGGAAGTTGGTCTCGAACACCAGGTCGCCGTCGGTCGCGGTGGTCGCGGAAATCGCCCCGAGATGGATCACGGAGTCGAGCTTGCGGCCCTTCAGCCAGTCCAACAGCTCAGCCGGTGGGACGATATCCACAAGCTGCCGCTTGGCGAGGTTGCGCCATTTGCCCTCGTTGCCAAGGAAATCGCAGACGACGATGTCGCTGCGGCCGGCCTCGTTCAGCGCGGCGACGACATTCGATCCGATAAAACCGGCCCCGCCGGTCACCAGCAACATTCCAACTTCCCTGCCAGATTCCGCCTGCCCGAAGTTTTGCGGTCCGGTTCTGCCCTAGCGCATGATCCGCCAAAGTGTAAGCGGTTTTGGGATTGCCGCTCAGCCGGCTTTACCTGCCGGCCCGGAGCGGCTAACCGAACCGTCACATCAGCGCACCTCGACCTTATTAACGAATGAACCAAGATTCGCAACTTAGTGGCGAGGCAGATCGGGGCGACACGCGCCCGATCCTGATCGTCCCTTACATGTGGATCGGCGATTTCGTCCGGAATCACACCGTCGTGCGGGTCCTGAACGAGCGCTGGCCGAACCGGCCGGTCGATCTGCTCACGACGTCCCTGTGCGCGCCCCTGGTCGATTACATGCCGGGCGTGCGCGATGCGATCGTCTGGGATCTGCCGCGCGGGCAGCTCGCCGTAGGCCGCCAGCTCGGCCTGGCGAAGCTCCTGCGTGAGCGGAACTACGGCACCGCCCTGGTGCTGCCCCGGACCTGGAAGGCCGCCATCGCGCCCGCTTTGGCCGGGATTCCGGAAAGGGTCGGCTTCGTCGGCGAATTCCGGTTCGGCCTGCTCAATCGTTGGCGCTGGGGCGAAAAGAAGCTGCCCCGCTTCATCGACAAGAACGCCGCCCTCGCCCAGCCCGATGGCGCCCCGCTGCCACCGGAATGGCCGGTGCCGCAATTGCGGGTCCCGGCCGAGGACATCCTCCGCTGGCGGCAGGCCAATGGCCTGAGCACAGGCGCCGCCGTGGCGCTGGCTCCCGGCTCGGTCGGGGTGTCAAAACGCTGGACCTACTATCCCGAGGCCGCCCGCTTGCTCGCCGAGCGCGGCCTCGAGGTCTGGGTGGTGGGCGGCCCCGGGGAAAAGGGCCTGGCCCAGGAGATCGTCGCGGCCGGCGGCCCGGGGGTCCGGGACCTCACCGGCAATGATCTGCGCAATGGCGTGCTGGCCATGGCCGCGGCCGGCGTCGCGATCTCCAACGATTCCGGCCTGATGCACATCGCAGCCGCCCTGGCCACGCCGACCATGGGCATCTTCGGGCCGACCAGCCCTTACCTCTGGGCCCCCCTCAACGGCCTCGCCGCGACCGTGGTCCAGGACAAGAGCGTGCTCTCCTGCCAGCCCTGCCAGAGCACGATCTGCAAGATGAACGATCATCGCTGCATGCGAGATATCGCGGCGAGCGAGGTGGTGGAGATTGCGCAGCGGGTGCTGGGTGAGGCCGGCTTGCGGGCCATGACCTGAAGGCCGTCGAGGCTACGCCGATAATGACAGCATACCGGTGTTTTGCCCGACGAGTAAAATCGATTTCGTAAAATCAGCAGCCCATTTACACCGGCCGCCAAGCCATTGATTTCGTTGGCCCCGGCTACTGTGCATGGGGTTGTTTTCGCGGTTTTTGTTTTGGGGATGCGACAGCAGTGACTCAAAGCAGCGGCCGATACACTTCGCCGATCCGCGCCGCCTCGGCATCAAGGCTGAATCGTTCGAGCACCCGTGCCCGCCCGCGCTCGCCCATAGCGATCGCAGTGGCCACATCGCGCATCAGCGGTTCGATCGCTGCAGCCAGTGCATCCGCATCACCGGTCGGGATCAGCACGCCGGTCACGCCATCCTCGACCACGAGTTCGGCCGCGCCGGCGCGTGCGGCGACCAGCGCGCTGCCGGCCGCCATCGCCTCGATCAGCGTCAGGCCAAAACCTTCGTTGCGTGAGGTGAAGGCGTAGATCGTCAGCCGCTGATACCAGCGCTGCACGTCTTCGATCGGCAGTTCGCCAGTGATGACGATGCGCAATTGCAAGCCGGCGACCTCGATCCGCTTCTTCAGGTCGTTTGCGAAAACAGTTTGCTCGGGTGTGACCTGGCCGACGATGATTGCGGTGAAATCCGGATAGCGCGGCAGCAAGCGGCACATCGCATCGACGAACACATCGGTGCCCTTCTGCGCGCGCACCCGGCCGAAGCAGCCGATCGCGTAGCGGCCCGGCAGCGCGGTTTCCGCGAAGGCAGCAGGGCGATCTACCGGCGGCGCATAGACGGCGGTGTCGACGCCGTGTGGGATCACGGTCGCCTTCACCTTCAGGAACGAGGCCGAAAGATCTGATGTCGCGATGATCGCGTCCATGCGCCGGATCAGCCAGCGCGTGATCCAGCTATGATGGCGCTGTGCCGCCGAGGTGAAGACGAGCTTGAGCGGCCAGCCGAGCGCGCGCAACAGCACGCCCGCGATCATCTCGTTGTTGCGGCGCGCGTGCCAGATCACCGGCGCCTTGCGGCGCCACAATCTCAAGAGATCGGCACCGTTCAGGCGCGCGATCCCCTCCGGCGCGTCGGAGCCGAACCACGCGGCGCGAAACAGCTTTGCCAGCCGCGGCGCCACCATCCGGTTGGTCGCGGTGACCCCGGAATAGCGCCTGTGCAGATTTGGCACGATCACTTCGAGATCGCTTGGGGAATTCGCCACGCCACGCTCCGTTTCGAAAGTCCCTATACGCAACATTAAGCATAGTGACCAGTTCAGCCGCGCCGATACCCACTCTTCACCACGTAAACGTTAGCTTGGAGCGTTGATCGAAGACGGGTGAGATCATGACTGTGCTTGTCACCGGCGGTGCCGGCTATATCGGAAGCCACACGGTTCTGGCGCTGGCGGAAGCCGGCGAGGACGTCGTCGTGATCGACGATCTCTCCACCGGCTTCTCGGCCTATCTGCCCGAAGGCGTGCCGCTGTTCATTGGCGATGCCGGCGACGAGAACCTCCTCGAAGGCGTGATCGCCCAGCACAACATCGAGAGCATCATCCATTTCGCTGGCTCGGTGGTCGTGCCGGATTCGATGCGCGATCCGCTCGGCTATTACCGCAACAACTTCACGACCGCGCGCAACCTGCTCAATGTCGCGGTCAAGCGCGGCATCGACCGCTTCATTTTCTCCTCGACCGCTGCGGTCTACGGCGATCCGGACCAGGTGCCGGTGCCCGAGCATGCGCCGACACGGCCATTGTCGCCCTACGGTTCGTCGAAGCTGATGACCGAGATCATGCTGCACGACGTCGCTGCCGCCTACGGCATGCAATACGTGACCCTGCGCTATTTCAACGTTGCGGGTGCCGATCCGCAGGCCCGCATCGGCCTTGCCACCGCCGGCGCCACGCATTTGCTCAAGATCGCGGTGGAAGCCGCGACCGGCCAGCGCGCCAAGATCGACGTGTTCGGCACCGACTATCCGACCCCGGACGGCAGCTGCATCCGCGACTTCATCCATGTCACGGACCTGTCGCAGGCGCATCGCTCGGCGCTCGCCTATTTGCGCAACGGCGGCGCCTCGACGACGCTCAATTGCGGCTATGGCCGCGGCTACTCCGTGCTGGAGACCATCGACGCGGTACGCCGTGTTTCGGGCCGCAGCTTCGCCGTGCAATACGCCCCGCGCCGGCCCGGCGACATCATGACCATGGTCGCCGACACCAGCCGCATCCGCGGCCTGCTCGACTGGAAGCCGCAATACGACGACCTCGAGACCATTGCAGCCCATGCGCTGGCCTGGGAGGACAAGCTGTTCCGCGAGCGTCACGGCGAGCTCCGCCACGCCGCCTCGGCCTAGATTCCATCCGGGCGCAAGCCCTTAATTGGGCTTGAAAAGCGCTGGCTTAGCGGGCACAGAGGCCGTTCGATCCCTGACGCGCGGGCAGGCTTATTCCTGTGCCGTCAATGGACTGCGGATGGCTCAGTTTCCAAAGAAAATCACCGACGATCCCTATGCGGCAGCGGTGCTGATTCGCCGCCTGGTCACGGAACAGGGGATCATCTACTGGCGGCGCTATCTCGTCGCCTTCGCGCTGATGGCGCTTGCCGCCGGATCGACCGCGGGCGCGACCTACGTGCTCGGCCAGGTCATCAACCAGGCCTATGTCGACAAGAACATCCCGGGTATCGCGATGTTCTCGGGCATCACGGTGATCCTGCTCTTCATCAAGGGCGTGGCGACTTACGGCCACATGGTGATCCTGACCAAGATCTCCAATGCCATCCTCGCCACCAACCAGCGCCAGCTGTTCGCCAAGCTGATGCGCGAGAGCGTCGGCTTCTTCTCCGAGCGGCATTCGTCGGAATTTCTGGCGCGGCTGACGGCCGGCGCAAAGTCCATCACCGATGTCCTCAACATGCTGGTCAATGCGGTCGGGCGCGACCTCATGATGCTGCTCGCCATGATCGGCGTGATGGTGTGGCAGGATCCGGTGATGTCGTTCATCGGCCTCGTCGCCGTGCCGCCGGCGATGCTGGTGCTGCGCAAGCTGGTCAAGCGCATCAAGGGCCTCGCCTACAACCAGTTCACCGGCACCGCCGACATTCTCGAGACGATGCAGGAATCGCTGCAGGGCATCCGCACGGTGAAAGCGTTCACGCTCGAAGACACCATGCAGAACCGCATCGACGAGAACATCGCGATTGTCGAGCGCAACGCCAACAAGATGGCCCGCGTCGCCAACCGCTCCAACCCGCTGATGGAGATGCTCGGCGGCTTCGCGGTCGCCGGCTGCCTGCTCTATGGCGGCTACAGCGTGGTCGCCCTCAACGCCACGCCCGGCGCGTTCTTTTCCTTCATGACCGCCTTCCTGATGGCGACCGAGCCGGCCAAGCGGCTGGCGCGGCTCAACATCGACCTCAACAGCCAGCTCGTCGGCGCACGCATGCTGCTCGAAGTCGTCGACAGCCCCGCGAGCGAGCATTCCGACGACGACAAGCCGGCGCTGAAACTGTCGACTGCCCGTATCGAGCTGCGCGACGTCAGCTTCTCCTATCGCAACGGTGAGACCGTCCTCAACCGCATGAGTTTTGTTGCCGAGCCCGGCAAGGTCACCGCATTGGTCGGCCCCTCCGGCGGCGGCAAATCGACGGTGCTGGCGTTGCTGCTGCGCTTCTACGAGGTGACGCAAGGCGACATCGTGATCGACGGCCAGTCGATCGGCGCGGTCTCGCGAAGATCGCTGCGGGCTCAGACCGCCTATGTCGGCCAGGACGTCTATCTGTTCCGCGACACCATCCGCAGCAACATCGCCTTCGGCAAGCCGGGCGCAACCGAAGACCAGATCATCGACGCTGCGAAAGCAGCCTGCGCGCATGACTTCATCATGGGCTTCCCGCTCGGCTACGACACGCCCGTCGGCGAGCACGGCACGCAGCTGTCCGGCGGCCAGCGCCAGCGTATCGCGGTGGCGCGCGCGCTGATCAAGAACGCGCCGATCATCCTGCTCGACGAAGCCACCGCCGCGCTCGATTCGGAGTCCGAGCGGCAGGTGCAGGAGGCGATCGAGCATCTCTGCCAGAACCGCACGACCATCGTGATCGCGCATCGCCTGCACACCATCATGCACGCCGATGCGATCCTGGTGGTCGAGGGCGGCGAGATCGTCGAGCAGGGCCGGCACGACGAGCTGCTCCGCCGCGGCGGACGCTATGCGTCGTTCTTCCGCCTGCAACATCACGACGCCGGCGCTCTGGCGCCGATCAGCGCAACCGCATAGAGTTCCCTTCACCTCAAGAGCAGCGAGATCGCACCATGAACGCCGCCTCCTACGTCATCCCGCTTCCGACCCAGGCTTCGCTTCCCGTCGTCGGGGAAAGCGGCCGTTTTCCCGTGCGCCGCATCTGGTGCGTCGGCCGCAACTATCTCGAGCACATCCGCGAGATGGGCAATGACGAGCGCGCCCCGCCGTTCTTCTTCGCCAAGCACGCCGACATGCTGGTGCCCGACGGCGCCACCATTCCCTATCCGCCGCTGACCAAGGATTTGCATCACGAGGTCGAGCTGATCGTCGCGATGAAGAGCGGCGGGCTGAACATCCCCGCCGACAAGGCGCTCGACCATGTCTACGGCTATGCCGTCGGCATCGACTTGACCCGCCGCGACCTCCAGATCGCCTCCCGCAAGAAGGAGCGTCCCTGGGAGATCGGTAAGTCGTTCGACTATTCGGCGCCCTGCTCCGCGGTGCAGCCGGCATCGAAGATCGGTCATCCCGCCAAGGGCAAGATCTGGCTCACGGTCAACGGTAACGAAGCGCAGAAAGGCGACCTCACCGAGCTGATCTGGAACGTGCCTGAGATTATCTGGCAGCTCTCGCAGCAGGTGAAGCTCGCCGCCGGCGACATCATCATGACGGGCACGCCGGCCGGCGTGTCGCAGCTCCAGCCCGGCGACAAGCTCGAATGCGGCGTCGACGGCGTCGGTACGCTGAAGGTCTCGATCGGCCAGCCAGAGTAAGGCTCACGGCGGCTCTAAATAAAAAGGCCCCGGGCAAGTCCGGGGCCTTTTGTATTTCGACGGCGGATGCCGATCTACCGGGCCTTCACCGGCCGATCGGCGTGGCTTGCCTGCGGCACACCGCGATTGAGCGACATGTGGGAATGCACGCACAGCCAATCATCACGATGCCTTGAAAACACCATCGTGGCCCGGCCCGGGCGCGGAAACGCGCTGCCGTCGGGATGATAGCCTGTGCTCGTCCACGGCACGATCACGGTCGCCATCGTGCCATCGGACGATGCCAGCATCGAGGCCTGGTCGACGACGAAACGGAAGTCGGACGTCTTCGGCCAGACGTTGTCCCATTGCGTCGTGACCCATTGGTCGAGGCCGGGGATAACGTCGTTGTGGGTGCCGAAGGCCAGCACATCCGGATGGAAGAGCGGCCGCGCCGAAGCATAGTCGACCTCGCGGACATAACCCGCGAAGGTTTCCAACCAGTGGCGAAAGTACAGCGTGATCTCGGTATTCGCGGTCGGCAAGGACGCCATCGCCTGCTCCATGTTCGGCAACTCAATCGCGGCACTCTTTGTTGCCATGGGGCGAACCGTCCAGCAAGATACGCGGAGAGCACCGGTGGAGATCGATCGACGAACCGGGCCGATTTCATGGAGCCAGACTCATGAGACGCCTTCTCCTGCTTGCAGCCACGCTTATCGTCTCGTGCGACGTTGCCAGCGCGCAGTCCAGTCAGCCTTATGCTGGCCTTGAGCATCGCCCTATCAAGGCGCTGTCGCACCAGCAGATCGACGATCTTCGAGCCGGACGTGGCATGGGCCTAGCGCTTGCTGCCGAGCTCAATGGATATCCCGGTCCGAGTCATGTTCTTGAGCTAGGTGATTGGCTTGATTTGACCGCGGACCAGCGCATCCAGGTTCAGCGCCTCTTCGATGCCATGAAGCAGGAGGCGGTCCCGCTGGGTAACAAGCTGCTCGAGCAGGAAACGGAATTGGACCGGCTCTTCTTCACCCGCGTCGTGACATCGGAGTCACTCAAGGCGGCCCTCCTTGCCATTTCGGAAACCCAGGCACTGCTCCGCGAAAGCCATCTCAAATATCATCTGTCGACAACCGCCCTGCTCGATCAGAGGCAAATGCAGCGATACGCGGAGCTGCGAGGTTACCAACGGCCCGATAGCTCCGAAGGACACAAGCACCGTCATTAGAAAAATGCTGGCGGTCTGCTTCGCCACCCAATGCAAACGCGATCAGCGCAAAGCCGACAGCACGATGAGGCCGAGGATCAGCGCCGTCAGCGAATATTTGAGCGTGGCGCTCGGCGAACCGCACCGCAAGCTACCGCCGGCGAACAACGCCACGAATAATATGTACTTCCTCGGCAAGGCCGATCAGTTTCCCTATCTCGCCGCAACCGCGAAAGCGAACCGCGTGATCGCGCTTCAGGTCAGCGGGCCGGCACCGGCCCCCGGCTACAGCTTCAACTACATCAATCTCGGCGGCAGCACCGAGAAACTGATGGCGCAGTTCGGCGACCCCTTCCATGTCGGGCCGAGCGGGCTAGAGAAGACCGAGTTCTGGACCTATCACCCATGGCCCTTCTCATTCGAAGTGCAGGCGGACCGCGTCACGTCAATCCGGATCAGCGATCCGACCCTCCAGTAAATAGATTGTACGGGGCCCTGGTCACGCCCGTGACAGGGCCTGGAGACCCTTGAAGGTCAGGCGCTTGGGGTCTGTGACGCCGGCGAGATACAGGCGGCGGATGAATGCGATGACGGCGTCGCGGTCGCAATCGGTCAACGCGACGACGGCGTCGACCGCGATTCTCTGGGCTTCCATTGGGCTCACCTCGGCCTTGCAAGTAACCCCGGCCGAGACAGGCTAGGACTCCGCGGTTAATCCGGCGTTAACCGTTCGCGCAGCATGGCCGATTCACCTGAGCGGCCGTATACGCAAAACAACGCATTGCCCGGGGTGCAGCGGCTCACCGCGCAGTGATGCTGTTCTTGAGCTGAGCGAACTGTTTCTTCAGCCGCGGCACCGCAAAGTCCGTGAAGGTCCGCACCTTCGGCACCGAGAGCCGGCCCTGCGGACAGATCAAATGCGCGGGCATCTCGGGATCCTCGTCGCCGGCAAGCACGATCTCGAGCTCGCCGCGCGCGACCTGCTCACCCACCTGATACGAATACATCCGCGCCACGCCGCGGCCGGCGACGGCCGAGGCCACCGCCGCATAAGTGCTGTTGACGACGAGGCGCGGACTGAATTGCACCGTGCGGGCAGCCGACGAGCCGGCTTGCGGCGCAAAGGTCCAGGAATTGGGAAGGTGGGCCATCGCAACGATCTGGTGCTTGGCGAGATCGCCGGGCTCGGTGATCCGCGGGTGCTGCTTCAGATAGCGTGGTGATGCCACCACGACGCGGCTGATCTCGCCGACCCGCATCGCGACCATCGCCGAATCCGCGAGATGGCCGATGCGGAGCGCGACGTCGACCCCCTCCTCGATCAGATTGACGGCGCGATCGAACAACAGGAGTTTTGCCGACACGGTCGGATAGGCGTCGAGAAACGCATCGAGGATCGGCCGCAGCACCATCTCGCCCGACACCACAGGGGCAGTGATCGTGAGCAGGCCGCGGGGTGCCGTGCGCGGCCCGGCCGTGATATCGTCGGCCTCCTCCAGTTCGGTGAGCACGCGGCGACAGACCGCGACATAGCGCTCGCCCTCCTCGCTCAGCTTGATCGAACGTGTGGTCCGGTGCAGCAGCTCGGCACCGACCCGCTGCTCCAGGAACGCAATGGCGCGGCTCACCGCCGCCGGCGAACGGCCGAGCTTGCGGCCCGCAGCCGCGAGGCTGCCCTCGTCCACCGCAAGGACAAACACCTTCATCGCATCCAGACGATCCATACGTCTCCCACCAGCCCATCGAACTCCGATTGCAAGCTAGGCGTTCGCTCACGCTGCAGCAACCACCGCTGGCGCCGGCCCGGCATTCGTTCGCACCGCGAAAGAGTGTCTGCCGGACAGCGCATATTCGCAGCCGGCCCGCTGCGGCGTATTTCATCCGCCAAGCCAGCCACTGCTGGCGCAGGTTCTGAAAGCCAACAACAGGAGCCCATCATGGGTGTCGAACAGAAGGTTGCCATCATCACCGGTGCTTCGCAGGGCATCGGTGCCGCCCTGGTCCAGGGTTTTCGCGATCGCAACTATCGTGTCGTCGCAACGGCACGCTCGATCAAGCCGTCGGCCGACGATGATGTCCTCGCCGTTCCCGGCGACATTTCCGAGCGGGCCACCGCCGAGCGCGTGGTCTCGCAAGCCATCTCCCGCTTTGGCCGTGTCGACACGCTGGTCAACAACGCCGGCATTTTCGTCGCAAAGCCGTTCACGCAGTACACGGCGGAGGACTATGCGGCGGTGATGGGCACCAACGTCGCGGGCTTCTTCCACGTCACGCAGCTTGCCATCGGCGAGATGGAGAAGCAGGGGTCCGGCCACGTTGTCCAGATCACAACCACGCTGGTTGACCAGGCCAATTCGAATGTGCCCTCGGTGCTGGCCTCGCTGAGCAAGGGTGGGTTGAGCGCCGCGACCAGGTCGCTCGCGATCGAATATGCCAAGCGCGGTATCCGCGTGAACGCGGTGTCGCCCGGCATCATCAAGTCGCCGATGCATCCCGTCGCGACACACGCCCAGCTCGATGCGCTGCATCCCGTCGGCCATATGGGCGAGATGTCCGACATCGTCGACGCCGTGCTCTATCTCGAGGGTGCCGCCTTCGTCACCGGCGAGATCCTGCATGTCGACGGCGGCCAGAGCGCCGGCCATTAGCCCAAGAGGAGAGACGACATGCCCATTGTCACCATTCAAGTGACTCGCGAAGGAACGACGCCGGGAACGGCCTCGCTCACGGCGGAGGAGAAGGCGGCGTTGATCAAGGGATCGAGCGAGCTCCTGCTCGACGTGCTCGGCAAGCCGCTCGATTCCACCTTTGTCGTGATCGAGGAAGTCGACCTCGAGAACTGGGGCTGGGGCGGCCTGCCTGTGCCGGAATTCCGGCGGCGCCGCGCCGCCCGGACAGGTTGATCCGCGCGCCATCGCGCGCGCAGGAGAATGAGATGGCCGAATTCAATGCAAATCCCAAGCACGATACCCGGCCGCAACGGCGGCCGGGAGCGGCATCACAAGCAGCTTCCCGGCAAACCTGGCGATATGCGGTGGCAGGATTATCCGCATCGCTGGTCGGACTTGGCCTCGCGCGCTTTTCGTACACGCCGCTGATCCCGGCCCTGATCGCCGCGAAATGGTTCGCTGCGTCAGACATCGTCTATCTCGGTGCTTCGAACCTGGCCGGCTATCTCGCCGGCGCGCTCGCGGCGCGGGCCGTGGCCGCGCGCATCGGCGCCGTCCGTGCCGTGCGGGCGATGATGTTGCTCGCCACTCTATCTTTTTTTGGCAGTTCAACCCCGGTGTCGTTCACCTGGTTCTTCGCCTGGCGCTTCCTGTCGGGGCTCACCGGTGGAATCATCATGGTGCTGGCGGCCTCCGTCATTCTGCCGCATATCTCGGCCGCGAGGCGCGGCATCGTCGGCGGGGTGATCTTTGCGGGCGTCGGGCTCGGTGTCGCCGCATCGGGCACGCTGGTGCCACTGCTGCTACAGCAAGGCTTGCAACAGAGTTGGTATGGCCTTGGCGTGCTCTCGGGCACGCTCACGCTGGTGAGCTGGTGGAACTGGCCTGCTGAAGTCAAAGCCGATACCGTGCCATCGTATCGCGCGAAGCACGACCACGCTTCGCCCGTTGGTCGCGGCTTGCTCGTCCAATACGGCCTCAACGCGGTGGCGCTGGTGCCGCACATGGTCTTCATCGTCGACTTTGTCGCGCGCGGCCTCGGCCAGGGTATCGCCGCGGGATCGCACTATTGGGTGCTCTATGGCCTTGGCGCAATCGTCGGCCCGCTGATCACCGGTCATCTCGGCGACCGCGCCGGGTTTGGGCCCGCGCTGCGCGCCGCCTTCCTGATCGAAGCGGCCGCCGTGCTGCTCCCGACGGTCAGTACCGCGCCTTTCTCGCTGATCGTGTCGAGCGTGGTGGTCGGCGGCTTCACACCCGGCATCGTACCGCTCGTGCTCGGACGCATCCATGAGCTGGTCCCACACTCCGCCGAGCAGCAGCGCACGACATGGAGCCATGCCACGACCAGCTTTGCGCTGTTCCAGGCGGCCGCGGCCTACGGCTTCTCCTGGATCTATGCGCAGACCGGCGGCGATTATCTCGGCCTGTTTGCGCTGGGCGGCGGCGCCGTGGTGCTCGCACTCGCGATTGATCTTGCGCTGCCGCTTACCACGCGCAAGGCATAGAACGCGGAGGTCGTCGCGATCAGGAATATTGCATCACGCCGTCGTCGATCCGGCCGAACCGCAATGAGACGATGTCGAGCGCGTAGTTCTGGTAGAGCCGCCACGGCTGCTTCGAGCCTTGCTTCGGCATCTTTGCGACCGAGCGCTGCACATAACCCGAGGTGAAATCGAGCGACGGCTGCACGGTAATCGTGGAATCGTCATTATGCGGCACGCACTGCCGGAAATTGTGCCGGTCCATGTAGTTGATGAGCCGACAGACATACTCGCAGGTCAGGTCGCATTTCAGCGTCCATGATGCGTTAGTGTAGCCGAAGGCAGAGGCCATGTTAGGTACGTCCGCATACATCATGCCCTTGTAGGTCAGCGTGTTGGCGAAATCGACGATACGGCCGTCGACACTGATTTCGAGACCGCCGACGACCTGGAGCACCAGTCCCGTCGCGGTCACGATGATGTCCGCCGCAAGCTCGCTGCCGTCCTTCAGCCGGATGCCGTCGCGCGTGAACGTGTCGATCTCTTTTGTGACCACGGACGCGCGCTGCTCGCGGATCGCCTTGAACAGATCGCCATCCGGCACGAGGCAGAGTCGCTGGTCCCAGGGATTGTAGCGCGGCGTAAAATGGGTCGCGACGTCGTAGTCGGGCCCGAGCGCCATCTGCACGCCCTTGAGAACCAGCTCCTTCACCTTCGCAGGACGGCGCCGACTGAGCTGGAAGAAGAACATCCCCCACATCACGTTGCGCCAGCGGATCAGGTGATAGGCAAGCCGCGTCGGCAGATTGCGCCGCAATTTGTTGGCGACGGGATCCTGCGCCGGGCGCGACACCACATAGGTCGGCGAGCGTTGGAGCATGGTGACCTGCGCGGCCGTCTTGGCGAGCTCCGGCACCAGAGTCACCGCGGTCGCGCCCGAGCCGATCACGACGACGCGCTTGCCGGCGCAGTCAATGTCGTCGGTCCATTTCTGCGGATGCACGATGCGGCCGGCGAAATCCGCCGCACCCTTGAACTCCGGCGTGTAGCCCGCCTCGTATTTGTAATAGCCCGAGCACATGAACAGGAAATTGCAGGTGAAGCGCACGGCTTCTGCCGCGCCCTGGCCGGTGATGCGCTCGGCCTCGACGGTCCAGCTCGCCTCACTCGTCGACCACGCCGCACGCTTGACGCGATGATGGAAGCGGATGTGCTTCTCGATGCCGTTCTCGGCCGCGGTTTCGCGAACGTAGTTGAGAATTTGCGCGCCGTCGGCGATCGCCTTCGGATCGGTCCAGGGCTTGAAGGAATAGCCCAGCGTGAACATGTCGCTGTCGGAGCGGACGCCGGGATAGCGAAACAGGTCCCAGGTCCCGCCGATGCAGGCGCGGCCCTCGAGGATGACATAGCTCTTGCCTGGACATTTCGTCTGCAGGTGGAAGCCCGCGCCGATGCCGGACAGGCCGGCACCGACGATCAGCACGTCGAAATGGTCTTGAGCCATTGTTTCCTCCGCAGCCGAGGATTGTCTGACCGGGATCGTCGCTCGTCAACTGGCAATCGGCCTGACACAACCGGGAGGAAACAGGTGCGTCGCGCTCAAAACAACAAAGCCCCGGATCGCTCCGGGGCTTTGCGTCGATAATGGATACGATCAGCGGATCAGTACCGGTAATGGTCCGACTTGTAAGGACCTTCCTGCTTGACGCCGATGTAGTCGGCCTGGTCCTTGCGCAGCTCGGTGAGCTTGACGCCGATCTTGGCGAGGTGCAGGCGCGCGACCTTTTCGTCGAGCGACTTCGGCAGCACGTAGACTTCCTTCTTGTACTTGCCGTCCTTGTTGTTGGCGAAAAGCTCGATCTGCGCCAGCGTCTGGTTGGTGAAGGAGGCCGACATCACGAAGGACGGATGGCCCATCGCGTTACCGAGGTTCACGAGGCGGCCTTCCGACAGCATGATGATGCGATGCTTGTCGGGGAATTCGATCTCGTCGACCTGCGGCTTGATGTTGGTCCACTTCAGGTTACGCAGACCCGCGATCTGGATCTCGTTGTCGAAGTGACCGATGTTGCAGACGATGGCGCGATCCTTCATCGCGCGCATGTGCTCGATCGTGATGATGTCCTTGTTGCCCGTCGCGGTGACGAAGATGTCGGCGCGGGGCGCGGCGTCTTCCATGGTCACGACTTCATAGCCTTCCATCGCCGCCTGCAGCGCGCAGATCGGATCGACTTCGGAGACCATGACGCGGCAGCCGGCCTGGCGCAGCGAGGCGGCCGAACCCTTGCCGACGTCGCCGAAGCCCGCAACCATCGCAATCTTGCCGGACATCATCACGTCGGTGCCACGGCGGATGCCGTCAACCAGCGATTCACGGCAGCCATAGAGGTTGTCGAACTTCGACTTGGTGACGCTGTCGTTGACGTTGATGGCCGGCCATAGCAGCGTGCCGGCCTTCTGCATGTCATAGAGACGATGCACGCCCGTGGTGGTCTCTTCGGAAACGCCCTTGATGCTCTTGGCGATCTCGGCGAAGTAGCCCTTCGGCTTCTCCTTGAGCTGCTTCTTCAGAAGCGCGAAGAATACTTCCTCTTCTTCTGAACCCGGATTGTCCAGAAACTTGGTGTCGCCGTTCTCGGCGCGCAGACCGAGATGGACGTACATGGTGGCGTCGCCGCCGTCGTCGAGGATCATGTTCGGGTGACCGCCGCCGTGCCAGTCGAACAGCTTGGCGGTGTAGTCCCAATACTCGGTAAGGCTCTCACCCTTGACGGCGAACACCGGAATGCCGGCGGCTGCGATTGCCGCCGCGGCGTGGTCCTGCGTCGAATAGATGTTGCAGGAGACCCAGCGGATGTCGGCGCCGAGCGCTGCCAGCGTCTCGATCAGCACGCCGGTCTGGATCGTCATGTGCAGCGAGCCGGCGATACGCGCGCCCTTCAGCGGCTGCTTCGGGCCGTACTCCTCGCGGGTGGCCATCAGGCCGGGCATCTCGGTCTCGGCGAGCGAGAGCTCCTTGCGGCCGAAATCGGCGAGCGAAATGTCCTTGACGATGTAATCGGTGAAGCCGGGCTTCGCGTTCATTGCGGGCGTCCTGTTGTTGAATTGGTCATTCCGGGTCGCCCTGGAGAGGCGAGCCCGGAATCTCGATACGATGGTAGAATTCCGGGTTCGCCGCTGTCGCGGCGTCCCGGGAATGACGTCGGCGATCAGACCGCGCGCTTGAGCGCTTCGACGAGATCGGTCTTCTCCCAGGAGAAACCGCCCTCGTTGTCGGGCGTGCGGCCGAAATGGCCGTAGGCGGAGGTGCGCGCGTAGATCGGGCGGTTGAGATCGAGATGGCTGCGGATGCCACGCGGGGTGAGATCCATCGCCTTGGCGGCGGCCTTCTCGAGCTGATCCTCCGACACCTTACCGGTGCCGTGGGTGTCGATGTAGATCGACAGCGGACGCGCCACACCGATGGCGTAGGCGAGCTGCAGCGTGCAGCGATCCGCAAGACCGGCCGCGACGATGTTCTTGGCGACGTAGCGGGCAGCGTAAGCCGCGGAGCGGTCGACCTTGGTCGGATCCTTGCCGGAGAACGCGCCGCCGCCGTGCGGGGCCGCACCACCGTAGGTGTCGACGATGATCTTGCGGCCGGTCAGGCCGGAATCGCCGTCGGGACCGCCGATGTAGAACTTGCCGGTCGGGTTGATGTGCCAGATCGTCTTCGCCGTGATCCAGTCCTTCGGCAGCGCCTCGCGCACATAGGGCTCGACGATGTCGCGAATCTGCTTGGACGAGATGTCCTCGACCAGATGCTGATGCGACACCACGATCTCGCGCACGCCAACGGGCTTGCCGTTCTCGTACTGCACGGTGACCTGGCTCTTGGAGTCCGGGCCCAGCACCTTCTCGCGGCCCGAGTGGCGCGCTTCGGAGATGAGGCGGAGGATCTTGTGGGCGTAGAAGATCGGCGCCGGCATCAGATCGGGCGTCTCGTTGGTGGCGTAGCCGAACATGATGCCCTGGTCGCCAGCGCCCTCTTCCTTGACTTCGCCCGGCTGCAGCGCATCGACGCCCTGCGCGATGTCGGCGGACTGCGGATGCAGCAGGATCTCGATATCGGCCTTTTGCCAGTGGAAACCTTCCTGCTCGTAGCCGATGTCCTTGATCGCGTCGCGGACGACGCCTTCGATCTGCTCGTTGGTGACGGATGCGGGACCGCGGGTCTCACCGGCGATTACGACTTTGTTGGTGGTCGCGAGGGTTTCGCAGGCGGCGCGAATTTGCCAGGGATCGATGCCGGCTTTCGGTCCTTCGCGGTAGAACAGATCGACGATCTCGTCGGAGATCCGGTCGCACACCTTGTCCGGATGGCCTTCGGACACGGACTCGCTGGTGAAGAGATAGGACGCGCGCATCAGTAACCCCTTGTTCCGCCGCTAGCTGGCGGGCGTTGCGATATTTAGCTTTGAATGATGTCAATCACGCCGGCGCGAGATGACGTAGGATTCGTCGAGAAACCAGAGCCCATTGTACTTTCGCAGCACGTCCCTGGCGGCATCCAGAGTGCGGCCGTTTTGAGTCATTTCCGTCAACCGGTCGTCCTCAATCTGAGCGACATACACCGCCGCATTCCAGGCTGCAAAGGCCGTCGAGGTTCCGATAGTGCCTGTCACCTCGTTGGGCAGCGCTTCCATATCATACCTGAAGATCGAGCGGTTATCTGCATAAGCATTAAAATTTAAGTCGCGGCCCACCGAGCCGAGCTCGTACTTCACCGCGCGCAATAGCTCATGACGGCTCACCGAGAAAGGATTTTCTCCAGGCCAGATCGCCTGGATCATCTCCATGCCCGGATCCTGGCCGTGGGAGTGAATTCCGATCAGGCGGCCGCCTGCCCGCAAGGCCCTCGCCAGGGGCGCAATGATCCGTTTCGCCCTGAAATTAACCGAAGACAGCGCGCGGTATGGCTGGGATGCAATAACGAGGTCGAAATTTGCTTCGGCCTGGCCCGGCCGTGGAATGGTCGAATCGAGCAGAAACCGCTGGTCTTCACGGTAAAGCACCAGCACGACGGGACGCTCATAGAGCGGCATCCCGGTGCGGGGGCTGACCGCCGCGCGCCAGTTTTGCTCCAAAAACGGCTTCAATTCCGTAATTTGCGTCTCGAACTCGCCCGAGGAAGCACCCCGCAAGGGAACCTCGTGCCAGACGGTCGCGGCGGCTGCCGCGGGCGATGCCGGCGTGAGCCAGGGCGCCTCCGCGTAGAGCATGTTGGTAAAAACGAACACCGAGGCCGGATGCTCGAAAATGCGATCCGGCACCTTGTCCAGGGTCAGGCGGAGGTCCTCGAGACTGAGCTCCTTGCCGGCGACATAAAACGGCATGTGCGGAAAGCGCTGATGCATCGAGCGGAGCACGCGCGCCAGCACCGTGCCGTCGCCAACGCCGGCATCGAACACGCGCAGCGCCGGTGGCCGGGGATGAATGCTGGCAAGCTCCAGCGCCACGCGCTCGGCGACCACCCGCTTCTCGCTGCAAGTGTGGACGAACAGCAGGTATTTCTGGCGATTCTCGAAAAAGCGGAAATTGCCACGCGGATCGCGCTTTTCGGGCGGCACCTGAAGTCCGCGCGGGGGCGGCACGCCGCCGGCCATCGATGCGGCCATGTAGGCCTGGATCCGGTCCAGAGTATCGATCGTGATGCGCTTGCCCTCGCGCAGGCGGTGCACGAGCTTCCCATCGTTCACCGCGCGCCGGCCGAACGTCGACTCCGCCATGTCCGCCTTACGGCAGAACTCGGTGATTTGGCTCAGGATTTCGTCATTCTTCATGAAGTGGGACGCAGTGGGCAAAAGGGTTGGGTAATGCCTCCTAGCAAAATCTGCCCACTGAGGGAATAGGGATACATCCACCTGGTTTGCCGTGTGGACAATAGCGAGGCCGTGAACCCCCACGCGCTGCCGGGCAACAAACAGACGCCTCTCCTCAACGGGACCACCGCCAATGCGTCGCCTGCTCGTCGCGCTCTTCGTGCTCGCCGCAACCCTGTGGTCGGCATCCGCTTTTGCGCAGGCGCGCAACCAGCTCGGGCCGCTCTGCACCACCGACACCACGCCGGCCGACCAGATGATCGACGCCTGCACCAAGATCATTGCGCTGAAGGTGTTCAAAGGCGAGCAGCTCGCGACGGTCTACTTCTGGCGCGCGGTAGGCTGGAACAAGAAGGGCGATTACCCGAAGGTCATCACCGACGCCACGGAAGCGATCCGGCTCCAGCCGAGCCAGGCGGCCTATAATCTCAGGGGATCGGCCTACTACGACAGAGGCGAGTACGAGATTGCGATCGCCGATTTCGACAACGCGCTGAAGCTAGGCCCGCCGAGCGCTACCATCTTCCACAATCGCGGCAATGCCTGGCGCGGCAAGGGCGACTTCGCCAAGGCCATTGCCGATTACGATATGTCGATCAAAGCTGATCCCAGATCGGCGTTCTCGTTCCAGAACCGCGGCATCGCGAAGGAGGCACTTGGCGATCTCGACGGCGCGCTGGCCGACATCAACCAGGCGATCCGGCTCGACCCGACGCTGCCGCAGCCGCTGATCAACCGGACCGCGATCTGGCGTGTCAGAGGCGATTACGATCGCGCGATTGCCGACGGCAGCGAAGCGATCCGGCTCGCGAAAGAGAAGCCGCCAGTCAATATCATGACGCCGCCGAACAGCGTTCTGGTCTCGGGCTACGCCCATCGCGCGCTGGCCTATGAGGCGAAAGGCGACTACGCGCACGCGAGGGACGACTACAAGGCGACGCTGGCGATCGTGGCTTCCGATGCCGGCAGCAAGGCCAATCAGGCCACTGCAAAGGTGCGGCTGTCGCTGGTCACCGACGCTAGCGTGCCGATCCCGCGCGATGCGCCGTCACCGACGACGGAGCCCGCGCAGGCACCGGCTCCCCAGCAGACGGGTGCCGCGTCGCCCCCCTCGCCTGCTCCAGCTGCGCGCGGCACGCGCATGGCGCTGATCATCGGCAATGGCGCCTATGCGCATGTAAAGGCCCTGCCGAATCCCCCCAATGACGCTCGCGCCGTTGCGAAGAGCCTGCGCAACATCGGCTTCACCGTGTCAGAAGGCGTCGACCTCGACCGCGCGGCGATGCAGAAGATGACGCGTGACTTCTTGCGGGAGGCGGCGCGAGCACAGGTCGTGGTGGTCTACTATGCCGGCCACGGTGTGCAGGTCGACGGCCGCAACTATCTCATTCCCGTCGACGTCGAACTCAAGCCGGGCGCGAGGATGACGGAGGCGATGATCGACATGGACACGATCATGGCCGGCCTCGACGACCAGGTCCGCACCAATATTTTGATCTTCGATGCCTGCCGCAACAATCCGATGGCACAGCAGGTCGCATCGGCCGGCACCAGCCGCACCATCGAAGCTGCCTCAGGCCTCGCGGCGCCAACGAGTCTCGGAGCCGGTGCGACGCTCGGCGCCGGCACGCTGATCGCCTTCGCCACTGCACCGGGCCAGGTCGCGCTCGACGGCGAGGGTGCCAACTCGCCGTTCTCCGCCGCGCTCTCCCGCCATCTCGGCACGCCGGGCCTGGAAGTGCAGCAGATGCTGACGCGGGTGCGGGCCGAGGTGGTGTCGACCACGAAGAACAAGCAGGTGCCGTGGTCGAACTCGTCGCTGCTGGGCGAGGTCTATCTGGCGGAGAAGTGAGGGGCGTGTCTGCTGCGGTGAGGCGAAGCGTCGTGCTCATACTCAGTGTCGTCCCGGCGAAGGCCGGGACCGATAACCACAGGACGTAGTTTGGCGAAGACTCGGAGTTGCCGCCTTGGCGTCACAACATCTCCCTTGGGGTATGGGTCCCGGCCTTCGCCGGGACGACACCGAGGGTGTTGCACCGGTTAACCGTCACTCACGAGACGGGCTGCGTAGAGCTCAATTGCCCCACACTTCCTTTGCGATCTCGACGGCGAGGCTGAGCTTGGCCCACTGCTCCTCTTCGGAGAGGACGTTGCCTTCCTCCGTCGACGCAAAACCGCACTGCGGGGAGAGGGCGAGCTGCTCCAGCGGGGCGAACTTGGCGGCTTCCTCGAGACGGCGCTTGATCGCGTCCTTGTTCTCGAGCTCACCGAACTTCGAGGTGATGACGCCGACCACGACGACCTTGTTGCCCTTGGGCAGGAAGCGCAGCGGCTCGAAGCCACCGGCACGGTCGCTGTCGTACTCGAGGAAATAGCCGTCGTAATTGGTGCCGGCGAGCATGGTCTCGGCAACCGGCTCGTAGCCGCCTGACGAAATCCAGGTCGAACGGAAATTGCCGCGGCAGACATGCGTCGTCACCACCATGTCGGCGGGCTTCTCGGCCAGCGCGTAGTTGATGACGCGCGCATAGATCTGCTGGAGGCCCTCGGGATTGTCGCCCCGCTCCCGCGCCTTCTGCAATTCGTCCGGCGAGCAGAGATAGGCCCACACGGTGTCGTCGAATTGGAGATAGCGGCAGCCGGCGTCGTAGAACGCCTTCACGGCCTTGCGGTAGGTCTTGCCGAGGTCCTCGTAGAAGGCGTCGAGATCGGGATAGACGTCCTTGGAGATCGCCTTGCGGCCACCGCGGAAGTGCAGCACCGCCGGCGAAGGGATCGTCATCTTGGCGGTGACGTGGGCCTGGTCGGCGACCTTCTTCAGGAAGCGGAAGTGATCCAGCATCGGGTGGTCATCGGGGAAATCGAGCTTGCCGATCACCCGCACCGCGTCATGCCGCGTCTCGACGCCCGCGAACTGGATGCCCGTGTCGGGGTGGAACATTTCGCAGCCGGTGAGCTTGGCCAGGAAGTCGAAATGCCACCAGGAGCGGCGGAATTCGCCGTCGGTCGCGAGCTTCAGGCCGAGCGAGGCCTGCTTATGCACGACCTTCTCGATCTCCATGTCCTCGATCTTGCGCAGATCGTCGGCCGAGATCTCGCCCTTCTCCAGCCTGGCGCGGGCTTCCTTGATCTTGGCGGGACGCAGGAGGCTGCCGACCTCGTCGGCGCGGAAGGGGGCTTTGGTTCGCTGCATTTCTTACTCCCAGTTATTTTTAATGGGCCGCCGCCCCTGCGACGCCGAGGTGGCGCTCGAGGACCGACGGGTCGGCCTTCAGCGCGGCGCTCGGAGCGTCGTGGACGATCGTTCCGCGCTCCAATATCACAACACGGTCGGCCAGCCCCAGAATCTTTTGGGCATTCTGCTCGACGATGATCGAGCAGATGCCGCCCGCCCGCGTGATGGTCCCGATCGCTTTCAAGAGCTCCTCGACGATGATGGGGGCGAGGCCCTCGGTCGGCTCGTCCAGGAGAAGCACTTTCGGATTGAGGGTCAGCGCGCGGCCGATCGCCAGCATCTGCTGCTCGCCGCCGGAGAGCTGGTTGCCGAAATTGCTACGCCGCTCCTTCAGCCGCGGGAACATCTCGTAAACCCTCTCGACGGTCCAGGGGCCGGGCTGGGCCACTGCGGACATGTTCTCCTCCACCGTGAGAGAGCGGAAGATGTTGCGCTCCTGCGGCACCCAGCCGATCCCGGCGCGCGCCCGCTGGTCCGGCCGCAAGGTCGTGACGTCGGTACCACCCAGCCCGACAGTGCCGGAGAAGCGACGGGTGACGCCGACGATGGAGTTGATCAGCGTGGTCTTGCCGGTGCCGTTGCGCCCCAACAGCGCCAGCACCTGACCTTCGGCTAGACGCAGCGACATGTTAGGCAGCACCATGGCCTCGCCGTAGCCGGCTCGAAGCGAGTCGATCGCGAGCAGGTCAGACATTGACCGCCTCCTCGCCGAGATAGACCGCCTTGACCTGCGGGTCGCGCGCAACCTGCTCGGGCGGGCCTTCGGTGAGCAGCGCGCCGGAGACCAGGACAGAGATGCGGTCGGCGAAGGAGAACACGAGGTCCATGTCGTGCTCGATCAGCAGCACGGTGACGTCGCGCGGCAGGCTGCCTACCACGGCGAGAATGTCGTGGCGCTCGCTCTCGGGCACGCCGGCGGCGGGCTCGTCCAGCAGCAGCACGCGCGGCTTGGCGGCGATCGCGACCGCGATCTCGAGCAGGCGCTGCTTGCCGTAAGGCAGCGTTACGGTCTGTTCGTTCATGACGTCGAGCAGGTGGAAGCGCGTCAGGAGGTCGGCGATCTCGCCGTTGACGTCGCTGCGCGTACCCATCCGCCGCCACCAGTCGCCGCCATGGCCGAGGCGCTCTGAGACAGCGAGACCGATGGTCTCGAGCGGGGTCAGGTCGGGATAGAGCTGGTTGATCTGGAAGGTGCGCGACAAGCCGCGCAACACGCGCTTGTGCACGGGCAGATCCGTGATGTCCTGGCCTTCGAGCAGGATGCGGCCCGAGTTCGGCTTGAGCACGCCGGTGAGCTGGTTGATGACCGTGGTCTTGCCGGCGCCGTTCGGGCCGATCAGCGCGTGACGGGCGCCTTGTTCGATTTTTAGCGACAAGTCGCGAGTGACACGCAGACCGCCAAACTGCTTTTCGAGACTTTGGGTTTCGAGCGCGATGGTCATGCGTCGCTCTCCGGCACGGCGACGACGGCCTTGCGCCCGGCTATCTGCCTGATGACCAGATTGGGCACATACAACATCCAGCGATGCAGTCGCTGCCGGCCGATAAGGACGATCACGACGAGCACGAGGCCGATCCAGAACTGCCAGTATTGCGGGGTGATGGTCGAGAACAATTCCTGCAGCATACGAAACAGCACTGCGCCGATCAGCCCGCCGTAGAGATAGCCGGTGCCGCCGATCACGAGCACCAGCATCAGGTCCGCCGAGCGCTCGAAGGAGAACACATCGAGCGAGGCGATCGCGGTGGTCTGGGTGAACAGCGCGCCTGCGATGCCGGCATAGAACGCTGCGAGCGTGTAGATCGCAATCAAGCGGCGGTTGACGGGGATGCCGATAGCGGCCGCGCGCAGCGGGTTGTTCTTGATCGCGCGCAATGACAGTCCGAACGGCGAATGCACGACGCGGCGGGCGAACAGGAACAACAAGAACAGAACGGCGAGCGAATAGAAGAAGCCGGTCTTGCCGAACATATCGAATGGGATCTCACCGAAGATCGGCTGCATCTCGATACCCTGCAGGCCGTCGGTGCCGCCGGTGATGTTGGAGAAGCGTTCGGCCAGCGCCTCGAGCAACAACGCGATGCCGAGCGTCACCATCAGCCGCGTCAGGTCGACGCCGCGGATCACGAGGAAGCTGGTGGCGAAGCCGAGCACCATCGCGACAAGGCCGGCGACGACAAGCGCAAGCACGGGTTCGTTGATGATTCCGTGCAGCGCAAGAAGCCCCGCCGCGTAGGCGCCGACGCCGAAGAAGGCGGCATGGCCGAGCGAGACGATGCCAGCGTAGCCGAGGATCAGATCGAGCGACATCGCAAACAGCGCGAGCCGCAGGATGTCCGTCATGATCAAATAACGCGTGGGAAATACGAAGCCGCAGGCCAGCACGATCAGCCAGAAAGCGGCCTCGCCATAATGCCAGCGGGCCTTGCGCTGGGCGTGATAGCCGACGTCGGAGGAGACGCTCATCGGCGAACTCAACGCGCGGCCGTGCGGCCGAACAGACCGTTCGGGCGCCAGATCAGGATCACGATCATCATGGTGTAGATCACGAAAGGCCCCATCTTCGGGACGTAATATTTGCCAGCGACGTCGCCGATGCCGAGCAGCAGCGAGGCCAGAAACGGGCCGGTGATCGAGGACGAGCCGCCCACGGTGACCACGATCAGGAAGTAGATCATGAATTTCAGCGGAAAGTACGGGTCGAGGCCGAGGATTTCGGCACTCAGCGCGCCGCCGAGACCGGCCAGGCCGCAACCAAAGGCAAATGTGAAAGCGAACACCTGCGGCACGTTGATGCCGAGGCCGCTCGCGGCGCGGGGATCGTCGACCGCGGCGCGCAGACGGCTGCCGAACCGCGTCTTGGCCAGCACCATCTGGAGACCAATGGTGAGCAGCCCGCAGATCACGATGATCATCAGGCGGTAGCGGCCGATGCCGACTCCGAACACGTCGAACTGGCCCTGGAGCGCTGCCGGCAAGTTGATGAAGACCCGCGAGGAGCCCTGGATGTAGTCGACGGCCGCGACCGACATGAACGTGAGGCCGATCGTGAACAGCACCTGATCGAGATGGCTGCGCGCATAGAGGTGTCGGTACAGCGTGCGCTCGAGCACGATGCCGATCGCAGCAGAGGAGACGAAGGCAAGCGGCAATGCAGCGAAGAATGGCCAGCCCATCCGGTTGACCAGCACCATGCAGACATAGCCGCCGGCCATGGCGAAGGCGCCATGGGCGAGGTTGACGAAGTTCATCAAGCCGAGCGTGACCGCGAGCCCGCAAGCCAGCACGAACAGCAGCATGCCGTAGGCAACGCCATCGAACAGGTTGGTGAGGATTGAGGTCATCGTCTCAGCTTGGAGTTATCGTCATGGCCGGGCTTGTCCCGGCCATCCACGTTCTTGGTTCGGCTCTCGCGTCGTTGCCCGGGTCAAGCCCGGTCATGACGAGAGTGGCGGGCGAGATCCCCGATGCGCGCTCGGGGATGACGCGCTTTCGCGCGTTACTTCTTAGTCTTGCCGAGATCCTTGACGGCCTCGAAGGTCGCGAACTCGACGTTATAGAGCTCGCCGTCGACCTTCTCGACCTTCCGGATGTAGATGTTCTGCACGATGTCGCGGGTCTCGGGGTCGATCGAGATCGGCCCGCGCGGGCTCTCCCACTTCTGGCCCTTCATGGCTTCGACCAGCTTGGTGCCGTCGGTGTCGCCATTGGTCTTCTTCAACGCTTCGTAGATCAGGTGAATGCCATCATAGCCGCTCACTGCCATGAAGCCCGGCCGGTTTCCGTACGCCTTCTTGTAGGCCGCGACGAAATCCTTGTTCATCTGCGAGGGATGCGCCGCCGAATAGAGGTGCGCGGTGACCGTGCCCAGCACGGCGTCGCCCATGTTGTTGAGGAGATCGTCGTCGGTCACGTCGCCCGGTCCGATCACCTTAATGCCGGCCTTGTCGAGCCCGCGCTCGGCATACTGCTTCATGAAGTTGCCGCCCTGGCCGGCCGGCACGAACACGAAGATCGCCTCAGGCTTGGCATCCTTCATACGCTGGAGGAACGGTGCGAAATCCGGATTGGCAAGCGGCGTCTTCACCTCTTCGACCACCTCGCCGCCACCGGCGGTGAAGTTCTGCTTGAAGAAGTTGAGCGCGTCATTGCCCGGCGCGTAGTCCGAGGTCAGCGTCGCCACCTTCTTGATGCCGTTTTTCACCGCCCAGTCGGCGATGATGGTGGAGGATTGCGCCAGGGTGAAGCTGGTGCGCACAATATAGGGCGAGCGCTCGGTGATGATGGAGGTGCCGGCCGCCATCACGACTTCCGGGATCTTGGCTTGCGTGGCCAGCGGCGCCGCCGCGAGCGCGGCCGGCGTCACGCCGAAGCCGGCGATGAAATGGACCTTGTCGTTGACGATCAGCTCCTGCGCGGCGGTCTTGGTTTTGTCCGGAATCGCAGCATCGTCCTTGAGGATGATCTCGATTTTCTTGCCGGCGACGGTGTCGCCCTTCTGCTGCATGTAGAGCTTGATCGCGTTCTCGATCTGCTTGCCGGTCGAGGCCTGGCCGCCGGTCATCGGCAGGATCAGGCCGACCTTGACGCTGTCCTCAGCCCTGGCCGGAGCGATGGCCGCAAGGCCCGCGATGGCGGTAGCTGCAGCGGCCCAAATAGTCGTACGAGACAGTTGTTTGCGTTCGAACATCAGATGTCCCTCCCCTTCATTCCTGATCTCTTGTGCGCCGGACCGAGTGCCCGGTCCTTAGGTTTAGCTCACGCACGCGTGATGTCGCGCGCCACATGGCGTCTTTCGCGCCCTTATTGTCAATCGGACGTTTGGCGACCATTCGGCGCAAGCCGAGCGTTCCGATTGTCGACGGCAGAAGCGATATCGGGTCACGTCCGGGTAACCTCGGCATCGTGACTACGATCACCTTCATTTGTACGATTGTACAAACAAAATGGACCTGTCAACGAAAAAGCTTCATCTCCAATCAAGCCACTTTGTCGCGAGCTCTTGCAGCAGTCTAGAAACGCAGCCAGCCGAGGGGATGGAGGATTTCGTCTTTTGTTTGCAGAATTTGCACATCGGCCAAGGCTCGGGGTCGACATATTCCGGTAGCACGTTACCTACCTCGAATAAGTCTATTTTACCTGTTGAAGGCTACTCTCCCGGTGCCAGCCTGACTTGGCGTCCAACACGACTGATCGCGCGCGCCCCCGTACAATGCCCAGATTCTTCCGTTCCCTCCTGATCCTCCTCGCGCTCTCCGCGGGCCTGTCCGGCTGCGGCACCGTCAACGAAAAGCTCTCGTCCGGCATGGGCGACTACGTCCCGCAATGGGCCGGCGGCTTGCCGGCGGACGCCCCGCCGCGGGCGGGCACGCCACAATACGATGCCTACATGAAGGAGCGCGAGCGCAAGCGGCTGATGCCGGCAGCGGATCGCGAAAAGGAAGAGCAGGCGCAGAAGGGCGCAACGGGCTCGGCCTCCGGCACCGCGGTGCGTTAAGTCGTGCCCTCTCGCCGCTTGCGGCGAGAGGTGGGCCAAATCAATCCACGAACACCACGGTCTTGCGGCCATTGAGGATGACGCGGTCGTTGAGATGGTAGCGAATCGCGCGCGCCAGCACGCGGCGCTCGATATCGCGGCCCTTTCGGACGAGATCCTCGGGGGTATCGCGGTGGCTGATGCGCTCGACGTCCTGGTCGATGATCGGGCCCTCGTCGAGGTCGCGCGTGACGTAATGCGCGGTGGCGCCGATCAGCTTGACGCCACGCTCATGGGCCTGGTGATAGGGTTTTGCGCCCTTGAAACCCGGCAGGAATGAGTGGTGGATGTTGATGCAGCGTCCCGACAGATTTGCCGAGAGATCGTCCGACAATATCTGCATATAGCGGGCAAGCACGACGAGATCCGTCCCGGTCTTGGCGACGAGGTCGAGGATCTGCGCCTCCTGATCGCGCTTGGTCTCTTTCGTAACAGGCAGATAGTGGAATGGAACCCCGCCGAAATCGAGCCCGTCATAGACCTCGCGCGGATGATTGGAGACGATTGCGGCCAAAGTCATCGGCAGCTCGCCGGTGCGCCAGCGATAGAGGATGTCGACCAGGCAGTGGTCGGACTTCGATACCAGCAGCATCACCTTGCGAAGCGCGGCGCGATCTCGCATCTGCCATTCCATGCCGAAACGCTCGGCGATCGCGGCAAAGCCGGTCTGGAGCGCCGACAGCTCCACGGCGAGATCGGCGGCGGTGAACACCACCCGCATGAAGAACTTGTTGGTCTCGATGTCGTCGAACTGCTGGGCGTCGAGAATGTTCTGTCCGTTATGGGCCAGGAAAGTCGACACCGCCGAGACGATGCCGGGACGATCCGGACAGGACAGGGTCAGGACATATTGATGATCTGGCATGGGCCTTGATGAAGGTTTGGGCAACGGCTGCGGAACGATCCGCGATCGCGCCCTGCTCTATCACCGACCCCACCCTTGCGCCAATCCCGACGGTGGAGTCAGGATGAACGCACCATTGCTTTGACTGACCGGAGTAGGCTCATGGCCGACCGTTTGAACGGCACCCGCATCCTGATCCTCGAAACGCGCGAGGAGGCGCAGTTTTCGAAGCTGCTGGCCGAGCAAGGCGCCGAGGTCGTGCAATGCCCGATGTTCACCATACAGGATGCACCGGACCCCGCCCCGGTCGAGGTCTGGATCCGCCGTGCCATCGACAAGCCCTTCGACGATCTCGTGCTGATGACCGGCGAAGGACTGCGGCGGATCATGAAGCTCGCCGTCGCGCGAGGGCTCGATCAGGCCCTCGTGGCGACGCTTGCCGGATCGCGGAAATTCACCCGTGGCCCGAAGCCCGGCAAGGCACTGCGCGAAGTCGGGCTCGAGGCGCAGCAGACCACGGAGAAGCCGACCACCGAGGGCGTGATCGAGATGTTGGGCAATCTCGACCTGAAGGGGCATCGCCTCGGCCTCCAGCTCTATCCCGACAAGGATCACAGCGCGCTGACCGATGCGCTGTCGGCGCAAGGGGCCGAGGTCGATAGCGTGCTGCCCTATGCCTACGATTCCAAGGCGGCGGATGCCAACATCGTCACCGCCATCGACGACATGGCCGAAGGGCGGATCGATTCCATCGCGCTGACCAATCTCGGGCAGGTCCGCCGGCTGATCGAAGCCGCGAAAGCCCACGGCAGCGAGGCGAAGCTGCGCGCAGGTCTCGAGCGGACGCTGATCGCGTCGGTAGGACCGGCGGTCTCGGGCGAGCTCACCGCGCATGGTTTGCGCACGGACGTCTCGCCGGCCGACGAAGCCTATTTCATGCGGCCCCTGATCTCGGCCATGGCGACGGCGCTCGCGGAGCGGAAGCAAGCTCCTGCGCGTTGATCGCGCGTCGTCGGCGAGCATGGCACTATGCGGCAGCGCCGATTGACACCGGGATCGCCGGGGTTACCCTGCGAGAAGAAAACGAATAACAAAGGGCAGAGAATCGCCGTGAAACCAGTAGTCGGATCTTGAGCACGACCATACGTCTTTCCGCGCTCGCGCCATTCCGCATCCGCAACTATCGCTTTCAATGGCCGTCCGATCTGCTCACCTCCTGGGCATTCGAGATCGAGACGCTGGTGCTCGGCTGGTACATCATGGTCGAGACCGGCTCGGTGCTGCTACTCACCGTGCTTGCGTCGCTCCAGTTCGTCGGGACGTTGGTGGCGCCGGTGTTCGGCATGGTCGGCGACCGCATGGGTCATCGCGATCTCCTGGTCGCGATGCGTCTTGCCTATATGGTGCTCGCGTCGACCATCATGATTCTGGCGCTGACCGGTCACCTGACGCCGCTAAGCGTCATGATCATCGTCGCAATCATGGGCCTGATTCGACCCTCGGACCTCGGCGTTCGCGGCGCGCTGCTCGCCGAGATCATGCCGACCGAGCAACTGGTGGGCGCCATCAGCGTTGCGCGCACGACCCAGGACAGCGCGCGCATCGCCGGCGCGTTGACGGGCGCCGGGCTGTTTGCCGTCCTCGGCATTGGCCTCGTTTACGTGGTGATCGTCTGCCTCTATCTCGCGGCCGCGCTGCTCATGCTCTGCCTGACCCGGCCGGAAAGGACCATTGCCACAACTCATCTTCCGGCGGACAGTCGCGCCGTTTCGAGATTGCTGGTCGATTTGAAGGAAGGGATCGTCTACGCCTGGAATGGCGCGGGAATGCGCGCGGCGCTGTGCGTCGCCTTCCTCGCCAACCTGACCGCATTTCCTTTCACCGGCGGATTGCTGCCCTACATCGCGCGGGATATCTTTCATACCGACCAAACCGGCCTCGGTTATCTCTCGGCGAGCTTCGCCGTCGGCTCCCTGATCGGCTCCATCACGCTCAGCCTCGTCAGCGGATTGCGCATTGCCCGGCTCCTGATCGGCGCGACGCTGGCCTGGTACGCCATGCTGCTGGTGTTCGTCGAGATCAGGACGATGCCGGCGGCGATGGCCTGCCTCGTGCTCGCCGGCATCGCCCAGAGCATGTCGATGATATCAGCTGCCGTCATCCTGATGCGGACGGCCAGCGCACACCTTCGCGGCCGCGTCATGGGCGTGCGCATGATGGTGATCTACGGCCTGCCGCTCGGATTGCTCGCGGCCGGCAGCCTGATCGACATCATCGGCTATTCCGCGACGGGGTCGCTCTATGCTGTATCGGGGTTCATCGCAATGATGGCGATCGCGGTGCGCTGGCGCGCTGACCTCTGGCCGGTGCACGCCCCCGCCAATGGACGCTAATCCCCGTACCCGCGCAATCGCTCGATATCGAGGATGGTGACGCCGCCATATTCCAGCCGGAGCAAGCCTTCTTTCTCCAGCCGGTTCAGCGCGCGGTTGGCATTCTGGCGGGACATGCCGGAAAGCGCGCCGATCTCTTCCTGGGTGATCTCCAGATGCGCGGTCGATTCCGGATAGAGGATCGGATTGAACAGCGAGGCGATGCTGCGGGCAAGCCGCGCGGTGGCATCCAGCGTACGGTTGACTTCGAGCATGCCGATGAACTGGCCGAGCCGCTCGTTGAGCTGGCGCACCAGGAAGCGGTTGAAGCCGACGCTGTTCTCGAACAGCCACATGAAGGCGCTACGTTCCATCAGTGCGACACGGCTGTTGCGCAGCGCGACCACATCATAGCGGCGCGGCTCGTTCTTGAGCACGCTGCCTTCGCCGAACCAGGCGCCTGCCGTCAGCCCGGCAAGACTCGTCTCCTTGCCGTCGCGCGAGACCCCGCCCATCCGGGCAAGGCCGAAGACCATGCCGGCCCAATAGTCGAACGTGTCGCCGCGCATGAAGACGGTCTCGCCGGTGCCGTAGGACCGCTCCGTTATCCCGGCGCGAGCGACCTCGATCTCCGCTTGCGTGAGCTCGCGCGACCAGGCAGCGACGCGCTTCAGTTGATCTTCTGAAATCATGATCCCGAAGCCAGCCGCACCGTGCGTCACTCCTTATTCTGCTGCAATGCAGCATGATCTTTCCGACCACCATCCGACGAAAGATGGAGGATGCTCCCATCCAAAAACTTTGTCGCAGAATTGTCAGCCGGGAGACATTTCAAAATAGCGCTTTCCCCTATTGAGGACCACCTCGGGCGATGCGGCTTTTGATCCCAAACGGGAACGAGAGCGGCGCGGCTCCGGTCGAGACCATCTGCTGCATGGCCTCACCGGCACGGCCGTACTAGGATCGCCCTATAGAACGGACGAAGAGCGCCACTGAATGCGCCATCACCGGGAGGGTTCTGTTTGGTGGCTACCAGTCTTGAAGTGCGCGGCGTGTCCTTGCGATTCGGCGGCGTTCGTGCGCTGACTGATGTCGGCTTCGCCATCAGGGAAGGCGAGCTGTTCTCGATCATCGGCCCCAACGGCGCGGGCAAGACGTCGATCGTGAACTGTATTTCCGGCCGCTACAAGCCGACCGAAGGCCAGCTGTTCTACCAGGGCCGCGACATCACTGGCCTGACGCCCAACGCGCGGGCGTCGCTCGGCATCGGCCGCACCTTCCAGAACCTGGCGCTGTTCCACCACATGAGCGTGCTCGACAACATCATGGTCGGCCGCCATCACCTCCTGAAGAACAATTTCCTCACGGGCTCGCTGTACTGGCTCACCGGCGCGCGCAAGGAAGAGCTCGAGCATCGCCGCAAGGTCGAGGAAATCATCGACTTCCTCGATCTCCAGTCGGTGCGAAAGGCGCAAGCCGGCACCCTCTCCTATGGCCTGCGCAAGCGCGTGGAGCTCGCGCGCGCCATGGCGCTGGAGCCGCGCCTCATACTCCTCGACGAGCCGATGGCCGGCATGAATTTCGAGGAGAAGGAGGATATGGCCCGCTACATCGTCGATCTCAACGAGGAGTTCGGCATGACCGTGGTGATGATCGAGCACGATATGGGCGTGGTGATGGACATCTCCCACCGCGTCATGGTGCTGGATTTCGGCCGCAAGATCGCCGAGGGCGACCCGGCCGCCGTGCTCGCCGATCCCCACGTCAGGCGCGCCTATCTCGGCGAAGAGGACGAGGTGCTGGTCGATCCTGACGATGCTCCGCCGGCGCAGGAGAGCGCGGCATGATGGATTACGCAGGCCGCGTCGCGCAGGCCGACACCTATCCGAAGATGCTCCGGCTCAATGCGAAGGAGTACGGCAACGAGATTGCGCTGCGCGAGAAGGACCTTGGGCTGTGGCGCCCGTTCACCTGGAACGCCTACCAGAGGCGGGTGCGCGATTTCGCGCTCGGCCTCGTCGAACTGGGCCTTGGGCGCCAAGACGTCATAGGCATCATCGGCGACAACCGGCCGGACTGGGTCGCGGCGGAAATCGCCACTCATGCGGTTGGAGGCTTGAGCCTCGGGCTCTATCGCGACGTGCTCGACGAAGAAGCCTCGTATCTCCTCAATTATGGCGAGGCGCAGCTCGTTTTCGCCGAGGACGAGGAGCAGGTCGACAAGCTGCTCACGCTCGCCGACCGCGTCCCAAAGCTGAAGCACATCATCTATTCCGATCCACGCGGCATGCGGAAATACGATGATCCGCGTTTGATGTCGGCGGAGACGTTTGCCGAACTCGGGCGGGCGCGGGCGACGCGCGAACCGGAGCTTTACGACCGGCTGGTGGACGCGACCAAGGGCGAGGACGTCGCGATCCTCTGCACGACGTCTGGCACCACCTCGCATCCAAAGCTCGCGATGCTCGCCGCCGGCCGCGTGCTCGGCCATTGCGCGACGTATCTGGCTTTCGACCCGAAGGGGCCGGACGACGAATACGTCTCGGTGCTGCCGCTGCCCTGGATCATGGAACAGGTCTATGTACTTGGCAAAGGCCTCTTGTGCCGGATGAAGATCAACTTTGTCGAAGAGCCCGAGACCATGATGAGCGATCTGCGCGAGATCGCACCGACGTTTGTCCTGTTTGCACCGCGCGTGTGGGAATCGATCGCCGCCGACGTCCGCGCCAGGGTGATGGACGCAACGCCTTTCAAGCAAAGCCTGTTCGACATCGGCATGAGGAGCGGGCTTGCCGCGCTCGAACAGGGCCAGCGTTCCGGCTTTGCCGACGCGATCCTGTTCCGCGCGTTGCGCGACCGCCTCGGCTTCACCCGCCTGCGTTCAGCTGCAACCGGCGGCGCGGCACTCGGGCCCGAGACATTCAAGTTCTTCCAGGCGATGGGCGTGCCGCTGCGCACGCTCTACGGCCAGACCGAGCTGCTGGGGGCCTACACGCTGCATCCCGCGGGCAAGGTCGATCCCGACACCACCGGCGTGCCGATGGCCGACAGCGTCGAAATCCGCATCGACAATGCCGATGTTCACGGTGTCGGCGAGATCGTGGTGCGGCATCCCCACATGTTCCTCGGCTATTACAAGAACCCGGAGGCGAGCGTCGCCGACGTCAGGGACGGCTGGATGCTGTCCGGCGACGCTGGCTATTTCAACGCGAACCGCCAGCTCGTGGTCATCGACCGCATCAAGGATCTCGCCGAGACCTCGCGCGGCGAGCGCTTTTCGCCGCAGTTCATCGAGAACAAGCTGAAGTTCTCGCCCTATATCGCGGAAGCCGTGGTGCTTGGCGCAGGCCGCGACGCGCTCGCGGCGATGATCTGCATCCGCTACTCGATCATCTCCAAATGGGCGGAGAAGAACCGGCTCTCGTTCACGACCTACAGCGATCTCGCCTCGCGGCCCGAGGTCTATGCGCTGCTCAAGAAGGAAGTCGAGACCGTCAACGCCACTCTGCCGCAGGCACAGCGCATCTCGCGCTTCCTGCTGCTCTACAAGGAGCTCGACGCCGACGACGGCGAGCTTACCCGCACGCGGAAAGTGCGCCGCAGCGTCATCAACGAAAAATACGAAGGCATCATCGACGCGATCTACCGCGGCCAGGCCGACATCCCCGTGGACACTGTGATCCGGTTCCAGGACGGCACCACACAGCGCGTACGAACAACGCTGAGGGTCGTGGATCTGGGTGGACCGGGCCAGCTCGCGGAGGCCGCGGAGTGAGCACGCTTTCAAACGGGCGTACGCTGCCAGTCGATACACCCTTCTCCCCGCAAGCGGGGAGAAGGTGAAGGATAGCATAACATGAACACCGCCTTTCTCATTCAGCTCCTGGTCAACGGCCTCGTGGTCGGCACGCTCTATGGCGTGGTCGCGATGTCGTTCGTGCTGATCTACAAGGCCACGCAGGTCGTCAATTTCGCGCAGGGCGAACTCTTGCTGGTCGGCGCCTGGGTGTGCTGGACCCTGCTCGCGAAATATCAGGTGCCGTTCTGGATCGGCATGCCGATGACGCTGGTGTTCATGTTCGTGTTCGGCATCGCGGTGCAGGTTCTGATCCTGCGGCCGATGATCGGCGAACCCATCATCTCCGTCATCATGGTGACCATCGGCCTGTCCACCGTGCTGCAGGCGACGCTGAAATGGATGTTCGGCGTCAATCCGCAGCCGTTCCCGCGCGTGTTCGAGAGCCAGTCCGTCAGCCTGTTCGGGCTTCAGATCCAAACCGTCTATGTCATGAGCCTCGTGGTCTCGATCGCGATGATGATCGGCATGGCCTGGTTCTTCCGCGCCTCAAAGTACGGGCTTGCGATGCGCGCCACCGCGTTCAACCAGCAGGTCGCGCAATCTCTCGGCATTTCCGTGAAGAGCGTGTTCGCGATGGCTTGGGCGATCTCCGCAACGGTGTCGGCGGTGGCAGGCGTCGTTGTTGCCGTCGTGAACGGCGTATCCTCGGGCCTCGCCGCTTACGGCATTAAGGTGTTTCCGGCGGCGATCCTCGGCGGGCTCGATTCCGTCGGGGGCGCCGTGCTCGGCGGCATCATCATCGGGTTACTCGAGAACATCGCGCAATATGTCGACAGCGAATACCTTCACTGGGGCAATCTCTACGAGATCGCGCCGTTCTACGTCCTCATCATCGTGCTGATGATCAAGCCCTACGGCCTGTTCGGCACCCACGACATCGAACGGATCTGATACATGGCCGGCCCCGCGCTCATCCCTGCTGGTGATTTCCGCACCTCTTACGCGGCCGACACCACGATCTTTCCGACCACGACCAGCCGCAATTTTGCGATCGCCGGCGTAGTACTGCTCTGCCTCGTGCCGCAATTCCTTGGCGGGTACTGGCTCAGCATCCTGATTCAGATCGGCATCTTTTCCATCGCGGCCCTCGGGCTGAACATCCTGGTTGGCTTCACCGGCCAGATTTCAATTGGCCATGCCGCGTTCTTCCTGCTCGGCGCGTTCACGTCTGCCTACATCTCTAACGGCACATCGATCCCGGTGTTCTTCGCGATCCCCCTCGCGGGCGTCGTCACTGCGCTGGTCGGGCTGATCTTCGGCATCCCGGCGGCGCGGCTGAAGGGGCTCTACCTCGTGATCGCCACGCTCGCCGCGCAATATATCCTGCTCGACTTCTTCTCCCGCGCGGAGTGGTTCACCGGCGGCTCGGTGCCGGCCAGCGCCAATCCGTTCTCGATCTTCGGCTACACGCTGCGCGGCGACAGGCAATATTTCTACGTCGTACTCGCCTACGTAGTTGCAAGCTACGTCCTCGTCACCAATCTGATGCGCACCCGCGACGGCCGCGCGCTGGTGGCGATCCGCGACCATTATCTCTCCGCGGAGATCATGGGCATCAATCTCACCAAGTACCGCACGCTGTCATTTGGGCTCGCGGCGTTCTTCGCCGGCATCGCCGGCGCGCTCTACGCGCACTACCAGCTCGTGGTGTCGCAAGAGGGTTTCGGCATCGAACGCTCGATCCTGTTCCTCGCCATGATCATTATCGGCGGCACCGGTTCGATCATGGGCACGCTGATGGGCACCGCGTTCGTGGTGCTGCTGCCCGAGACGATGGAGTTCCTCAGCGTGACGCTGAAGGGCGGCGCGATCGACAAGGCGCTGTCGCTCAACAACAACATCACCTTCCTGCGCGAGATCGCGATCGGGGTGATCATCATCGCGTTCCTGATGTTCGAGCCGGACGGGCTCGCCCATCGCTGGCGACAGATCAAGGCGTATTGGAAACTCTACCCGTTCTCCCATTGAGCGCGGGCAACTCTCTAACCAACAAATAAACAGGAGGAGGCAACCAATGAAGACAAAATCCCTTTTGAGCACCGCATCGCTTGCACTGGCGATCGCCGCATTCTCGTCAGGCGCGCAGGCGCAGATCGCAATCGGGCATCTCGCCGATTATTCCGGCGGCACGTCCGACGTCGGCACGCCCTACGGCCAGGCCGTCGCCGACACCTTCGCCTGGGTCAACAAGAACGGCGGCGTTGGCGGCAAGCAGATCAACGTCGACACCAACGACTATGGCTACCAGGTGCCGCGCGCCATCGCGCTCTACAAGAAGTGGTCGGCGCCGGACTCCAAAGTCGCGGCGATCATGGGCTGGGGCACGGCAGACACCGAGGCGCTGACCGGCTTCCTCGCACAAGATAAAATCCCCGACCTCTCCGGCTCCTACGCCGCCGCCCTCACCGATCCCGAAGGCGTCAGCGGCAAGGCCAAGCCCGCGCCGTATAATTTCTTCTACGGTCCGAGCTATTCGGACTCGCTGCGCGCGATGCTGATGTGGGCAGCCGAAGACTGGAAGGCCAAAAGCAAGTCCGGCAAGCCGAAGTTCGTCCACATGGGGGCCAACCACCCCTATCCGAACGCGCCGAAGGCCGCCGGCGAAGCGATGGCGCAGGAGCTCGGCTTCGAGGTGCTGCCGCCGCTGGTCTTCGCGCTCGCGCCGGGTGACTATAGCGCGCAGTGCCTGAGCCTGAAATCCTCAGGCGCCAACTACGCCTATCTCGGCAACACCGCCGCGTCCAACATCTCGGTGATGAAGGCCTGCAAGACCGCCGGCGTCGACATCCAGTTCATGGGCAATGTCTGGGGCATGGACGAGAATGCCGCCAAGACCGCGGGCGACGCCGCCGACGGCGTGATCTTCCCGCTGCGCACCGCTGTAAGCTGGGGCGGCGATGCGCCCGGCATGAAGACGGTGATGGAGATCTCGAAGATGTCCGATCCTACCGGCAAGGTCTATCGCCCGGTGCACTACATCGCGGCCGTCTGCTCGGCGCTTTACATGAAGGAAGCGATCGATTGGGCCGCCAAGAACGGCGGCGCCACCGGCGAGAACGTCGCCAAGGGCTTCTACCAGAAGAAGGACTGGGTGCCATCAGGCATGGAAGGCGTCTGCAATGCCTCGACCTGGACCGACAAGGACCACCGCGGCACGCTGAAGGTCGATCTCTACCGCACCAAGATTGCGGGCGCGACCGACGGCGACCTCAACGACCTCATGGCTAAGGGCGCGATCAAGCTCGAGAAGGTCAAGACTGTCGAGCTTCCGCGCAAGCCGGAATTGCTGGGCTGGTAACCACAACATCGGACGTCATGGCCGGGCTTGTCCCGGCCATCCGCGCCTGACCACTCGGACGAAGTACGTGGATGCCCGGGCCAAGCCCGGGCACGACGAGCACAGCAAATTGGCGGCAACTGATATGACCGACACCCTCGAAGCAGCTCGCCCCTCCCCCGGCGTCGTACCCGCACCGCCTCTCCTCGGCGTGCGCAACATCGAGGTCGTCTACGACGACGTCATCTTGGTGCTGCGCGGTCTCAGCCTCGACGTGCCCAAGGGCGCGATCGTGGCGCTGCTCGGCGCCAACGGCGCCGGCAAGTCGACGACGCTGAAGGCGATCTCCGGGCTGCTCAAGACCGAGGACGGCGAAGTCACGCGCGGCGAGATCCTGTTCGAGGGCGAGCGCATCAACGGCATCGATCCCGACAAGATCGTCCGTCGCGGCATCTTCCAGGTGATGGAGGGCCGGCGCATCGTTGCCGACATGACCTCGCTGGAAAACCTCAAGCTCGGCGCCTTCACCCGCAGGGACCGCGAGATCGGCGCCGATCTCGACATGGTCTTCAACTACTTCCCGCGCCTCAAGGAGCGCACCGGGTTGGCGGGTTATCTCTCCGGCGGCGAGCAGCAGATGCTCGCGATCGGTCGCGCGCTGATGGCGCGCCCGAAGATGATCCTGATGGACGAGCCCTCGATGGGCCTGTCGCCGCTGCTGGTGAAAGAGGTGTTCTCGATCATCCAGAAGATCAACCGTGACCTCGGCGTCACCATTCTCCTCGTCGAGCAGAACGCCCGCGCCGCGCTGTCGGTGGCAAGCCACGGCTACATCATGGAGCAGGGCAAGGTCGTGCTCGACGGCACCGCGGACGAATTGCGCGACAACGAGGACGTCAAGGAATTCTACCTCGGCGGCGCCGGCGACCAGCGCAAAAGCTTCAAGAACCTCAAGAGCTTCAAGCGGCGCAAGCGCTGGCTTTAACCTTCCAGCACCTGCTCCGCTTCCGTGACTGCGCAGAGAACATGATAGAACGACGACGCAGGAATGGTGTCGATCAGCGATTTGCCGTCGCGGTCGAACTGGTCGTACCAGCCGCCCCGCACGGGATGGCTGAGATAATGGCGTTCGAGCCGCGCCAGCGCCATGCGCGCCTCGTCCGCCGCGCCCTCCTCGCCGGATTCGGCCTGCGCGATCCACGCCTTCGCGATCTCAGTCTGCGGCCACAGCCGGCGCGTGTTGCGGCGAATGTTGCCGGCGTCGTCACCCTCGTCGACCAGACAGCCGGTGGCTTCATCGCGATAGCGCAGCGCGGCTTCCAGCAGCTCGGCGCGCCGCTGTCCGGTCGGGCAGCCCGTGATGCGTTCGAATCCCTTCAGCAGCCAGACCCATTCCGCCTGATGGCCGGGCTCGACGCTGACCGGCGCGATCTTCGACCAGTCCTCTTCGAAATATTCGCCGAGCGCGCGCGTCCGCTTGTCGTAGAGATTGGCGAGGAACAGCGCGAAGAACTCGCCGGCACGGTTCTGGAACGACAAATCGTGGGTCGCGTCGAAGCACGCGATCATCGCCTCGAACAGATGCATGTGCGGGTTCTGCCGGCGCGGCAGCGAGACCGGAAGGCTCTCGTGGACGCCGCCGTGCGGCGAGCGCAGATGGCCGTCGAGGAAGGCGAGCAGCGCGTCGATCTCGGCGCGAATTTGTGCGTCCTGGTCGAGCGCATAGACGGTCGCGAGCGCAAACAGGATGAAGGCGTGGTCGTAGGCATCGCGCCGGCCGTCCAGCACCGCGCCCTCCGGCGTCAGCCGGTGCACGTAGCCGGGCCGGCCGTCGGGGGCCTTTGCCTTGGCGAGCAGATGCTCCAGCCCCTTGAGCGCGATGGCGCGCCCCTCAGGGTACCAGCCCATCTGCGCGGCCTTGGCATAGCACCAGATCTGGCGGGCCTGCACGAACACGCGTCGCGGCGCGATCACGTCCGCCGTGCCGTCGCGGTGCAGCCGATCGATGAAACCACCCGCGCCATGGTCCCAACCGACCGTCGACCACAGCGGCAGCGCCTCGTCGATCATGCGGCGCTTCAGGCGCGCGACGACGTCCGCCGCCTCGTCCGCCGCACTGATTCCCTCGTCCGCCATCGCGTCCCCTTCAAACCTCGCCCATGGCCGTCTGATACCCATGCCGGCGGCGGCACGCAACGGATGCCAACCCGGAAAGATCAGCCATGACCGCCCATTACGACGCCCTCGAGACGCGCGAACAAGCCGCGCGCGAGGCCGATCTGTTCGCCCGCCTGCCCGGCGTGCTGCGCTGTGCGATGACCGCGCCCGTCTATGCAGATCGCCTGAAAGGCGTGGATCCGGCGACCGTGACCTCCAGGGCGGCCCTGGCGGGCCTGCCGGTGCTGCGCAAGTCGGAACTGCCGGCCCTGCACAAGGCCTCGACGCCCTTCGGAGGGTTGGTCGCGGCGGCGCCCGGTTCGTTCGCCCGTCTCTTCACCTCCCCAGGGCCGATTTTCGAGCCGGAGGGGCGGCAAGCCGACCCCTGGCGCGGCGCACGGGCGCTGTTCGCGGCCGGGTTCCGACCTGATGACATCGTGCTCAACACCTTCAGCTACCATCTCACCCCCGGCGGCTTCATCTTCGATGCGTCGGCGCGCGCGCTCGGTTGCGCCGTGATCCCCGCAGGTCCAGGAAATACCGAGCAGCAATTCGAGCTGATCGAGGCCTACCGTCCTGTCGGCTACAGCGGCACGCCGGACTTCCTCAAGATCTTGCTCGATGCTGCCGCAAGCTCCGGCCGCGACGTCTCGTCGATCAAGCGCGCGCTGGTCTCGGGCGCAGCATTCCCACCCTCGCTCCAGGCGGAGATCAAGGCGCGCGGCATCGAGGCCTACCAGGCCTTCGGCACCGCCGATCTCGGCCTCATCGCCTTCGAGACCGTGTCGCGCGACGGCATGGTCGTGAATGAGGATCTGATCATGGAGATCGTCAAGCCCGGTACCGGCGATCCCGTGGCGCCCGGCGACGTCGGCGAGATCGTCGTGACCTCGCTCGACCCGCACCATCCCTGGATCCGGCTCGCGCTCGGCGATCTCACCGCGGCACTGCCGGGCACCAGCCCCTGTGGGCGCACCAACATGCGCATCAAGGGCTGGATGGGCCGCGCCGACCAGACCACCAAGATCAAGGGGATGTTCGTCCGCCCCGAGCAGGTCGCCGAGATCGGCAAGCGCCATTCCGCGCTCGGAAGATTGCGCCTCGTCGTCGCGCGCCAGGGCGAGGCCGATGCCATGACGCTGAAAGCGGAAACGGCTGCCGCGAACGACACGTTGCGCGAGGAGATTGCGGGCACCTTGCGCGCCGTGACGAAGCTCGGAGGCGAGGTTGAACTGGTGAGGCCCGGTGCGCTGCCGAACGACGGCAAGGTGATCGCGGACGAGCGGTGACACTGACCTCGTTCTGGTAACAGCGAATATTTCGCAACGCTGCGCCCTGTTCAAACGCTGCGCCCTGTTCAGGTGTAAATCAGCGCAAAAATCCCGGATATCCGAGGCTTACGCGCTTCTGGCGAGCAACGGGTGGAAAATAACAGGCAATTCCAGACCGCTATCAGGGAATGGCCTGGCAAAGAACAGCGAATTTGCCGAGCCGAAGCAGGGAAGCCGATCAGTGGTCCCAGCAAGTGCACGAGAACCATCTGATCTCCTGATCCGCCAGACCGTATGGACAGAGTGACACCAAGCTCGCCTGCATCGCTTCTTCGGGCACGCCAGCCAGCATCTTGTCACGCCCTTGTGATGAAATTCGAACACGCGATAGGAGGCCTCTACATTCGCCAATTGGACTCCCCCGCTACCCCCATAGCCCTATGAATCCGCAATATCGGATTTTGGGCGTTACCAACGCGGTGAGCCGCTCTCTGCTGAAGCACCCTCCTGGGCTAGCGTTTCTCCGGACCAGCGAACCTAAGGAGAAACGAACATGGGCGTCCGGTTTGATCAGCAGCGGCTTCAGGACGATCCGCCATGGCACGTCCGCCGCGCCCTCCCATCCACAAGCGCCGCGGTCGCCCACCTAACCATCCGGCACAGCAGGACTTTACGCTCGAGCAGATTGATAGGATCTATCCGTGGCTGTGCAGGCGGCTTAAGGCTGATCGGGCGGCGCAGGAGCGCACGGTCGAGCGAATCGCGCTCAGCGAGCGCGCTTACCGCCTGTTGGCATTTTGGGCGCGGAAGCGCTTGAAAAATGTAGATTGGACGACCCTCCGCAATAGCCACAGCTTTGGAAGGGCGGGCACCGTCACCCCGGAGAACGCTGCAGGGATTCGGAGGACTTCGAAGCGGAGATCGAGCGCCAGTATCCGCGGCCTTCCGATCCTGCACTGTAACCGCCAATTTCCGTGAGCGAATCCGAGGCCTGATCTGCAAAACCTCTCCGGAGCAATTCGCCCTAGGCCAACTCAATCAGGAGAAAAGTTTTGCAGATCGAGCACCTGTCAATTGACGCGTCGAAGCCCTACGCCGGCAATGTCCGCACCCATTCGCCGAAGCAGATCAAGCAGATCAAGCAGAGCATCAAGCGGTTCAGCTTCACCAATCCAATTCTGATCGATGATGAAGGTCGGGTCATTGCGGGTCACGGAGACTTGCAGCCGCAAGCATGCTCAGTCGACGCCCCGATCAGCTTCTCATCGCGCGTCACCAACGCTGCGCAGCACTTAATCCAACGCCTTTGGCCCACGCCCCTTTTCCCCAACAGCAAAACCTGAGGACCCTGAAGCCCCGTTGAATGCTGGCTTGCTCTCCTGCTGCGAGTCACTTTCGATGAGTAAAGCTTTCGGTAACCAAACAGTTCGTTTCGAGGCAGTCAGCGAACTGCACACACGCTGCTCATACACCTTTGCATCCCTTGTCGCCCACCATCCATATCCCTTAAAACATAGAGCTTTTTGCTTTCGATCGTTTCGAGCGATCGGCAGTTATGGGCACCTGAGTGCAGAAAAGTAGCAACACGCGGGGAAAATCCGGGGATTTCGTTCCTGCGCTGTTCATGGGTAAAATTCCCAGCATGACCGACGACCTCACCATGCGTCGGACCGTGATCGGCGGCGAAACCGCATCCGGCCATTACGAGGTGATCTGGGACGAGCTGTCGATCGGGCGGATCTTCCGTGGCGTCGGCGGCATCGACGGCTGGTCGTGGGCGGTCATCCTGCCGAACGTCCCCCAGCGCAACGAGCACCGCGGCGGCGCCCGCAGCCTCACCGAAGCTAAAGCCCGGTTCCGAACCGCCTGGGAGGATCTGCACGGGCAAATCGGCTACGACCAGATCCAGATGGCGCGCGAGATCCAGGGCCGGCGCCGGCCGTGGCACAAGGCCGGAACGAATCGTCCCTGAAGGACTCGAATCCACGTCTGTGTTGCGTGGAGTTGGTCGGTGGCGTTGCGGCGCGGAAAGCGGACCGAGATCGGGACCAAGGCGCCCTTCCCGGGCTTCATCGAGCCGGTGCTTGCAGGTCGACCGGGTCCCGCGCGGCGACTTCGCAGATCTGCAGAAGAGTCTCGCCGGCAACGCCACAAATATCGGATGATCGCCTTCGACCTGCTCTATCTTGAAGGCCGGGACCTGCGCTGCCTGCCGCTGCTGGAGCGCAAGGCGGCACTGAAAGCGCTGATATCAGGAACGCCGATTGCCTACAGCGAGCATTTCGACATTGGCGGAGACGAGCTTCTTCGGCGCGTCTGCAAAGGCGAGCTCGAGGGCGTCGTCTCCAAGATCACCGACTCGCCCTATGGCGGCGTGCGCGGCAATTACTGGGTCAAGACGACGTGCGCGCATCGCGAGACGCTGGCGATCGCCGGCTTCAAGATCAAGGACAACCGCTTCGACGTCATCTATGTCGGCCGGCAGGACGGCGACGAGTTGCTCTATGCCGGCAAGGTCGAGCACGGCTTCGAGGACGCGGCCGTGAGGGAGCTGCAGCGCCGGCTGCAGAAGCTGGTGCGCAAGACGCAGCCGTTCGCCAGGCGCATCCCCAATACGGGCATCTGGGTCGAGCCACGCCTTGCTGCGGAGTCGAGTATCGCGCCAAATCGGCCAACGGCCGCCTGCGGCATCCGACGTTAAAGGGCCTGCGCGAGGATCTGTAACCATGGCGCAGCTGACACCCGCAGAGCAGATCGAGCAGAGCTACGACCTCGCCATGATGGCGCTGGCCGACTACCTCACGCGCGAGAGCGATGCCAAGGCCACCATTGGCGGTTGACACAACCAGGGCCCGCTGTTTTAACTCGTGGCCTTGGGGGAAAACCATTTGAAATCCGAAAGATCAGTTGGAATCGATTGCCTCCGCGCAATCGCCATCATCTGGGTGCTGCTTTATCATTTCGTCCCGTTGCAGGTCTTTAACCGCGGCACTTTCGGCGTCCTGCTGTTCTTCATCATCAGTGGCTATTGCATCGCGTTCAGTGTCGAAACGTCAGAAACAGCCTGGCACTTCTACGCGAAGCGGCTCGGCCGCCTGGTGCCGGGCCTGGTCTTCTGCGGGTTGCTGACGACGCTGTTCAAATATTTTGCACCTGACCTCGTCGAGGCCGGGCGCGGGATGAACTGGCTGTCTTACTTCTACATGCCATTCGGGCTTGCGACGCTTAACATTCTCCAAAAGAACTACGTGCTGCCGGACGGCGCCTACTGGTCCCTGGTGGTGGAGTTCCAGTTTTACGTCTTCTGCTTCCTGATGATGGCAATCGGCCTGCGGCAGCGATTGATCGCGCTCCTCTGCGCGTTCGTCGCCTTTCGCACGGTCACCACCAGCACCGACTATTATACCAATAACGATTTCTTCCCTTTCTTCATTGCCGGCATGAGCGTGGCGGCGCTCATCAGAGGGCGCACCGTGGAAGGCATCGCGGGGATCGTGGTGGCGTTTTCAGTTGAGCTTTATCATCTGAAATTCCACGTCAAACAGCCTTCAGTTCCGATCGAGATGTATCGATCGCTGTTACTGTGGACGGGCACGGCGCTGGTCTACCTCACCGCGCGGTATGACTACCTCTTGCCGCGCGCCTTCCGCGCGCTCGCTTTCATCGGCGTTATCAGCTATCCGCTTTACCTAATCCATCAGGATGTCGGGATGATGATCCTGCAATGGGCGCATGTCGGCCGTGAGTCCACGACCGACCTGCTCATTCGGGCTTTCGTGCTGCCGGCGTTCCTCGCCGGCATCGCCTGGCTGGTCTACGTCGTCGTCGAGAAGCCAACGATGAAGCCGCTGACAGCCTTCCTGACCAATCCGCTCGGTTTCTTACCGTACCGGACCGACGTCGGCTCGGCATCGACCGCTTCGCCGGCAGCTAGCAGCGTCTGCTCGGAACCTCGAATGTCCGAGCATGCACCATGAAAATCATTCTCGATTAGAACGTTTTTGCTTGCAGATCCGGTCGGGCGAACTGAAACTGTTCCTCACCTATGGTGTGCAAACCCCGCCGACGGCGCACAGGCCACGTGCCGGGACAGGTCGACCACGACCTTGACCTCGATGGCGACGAACACAAGACCGATCGCCGCCAGACACACGGCAAACCCCGTCCGCCAGTTCATGTCACGCTCTCCTCATTTGCAGTAGCGCTTAGCCAGCATGATCGAGAGCCGGCTGTGGCCGCGATCGCGCGCCAGCCTCTCCGCCGCGACTCTGCTGCCGCCGGCTTCCGCGACCAGCGCATGCGCGCCCGCGCAGAACGCCGGCAAGACGGCACACTGAAACCCCTCGGCCATCGCGATGTAGCGGGCCGCGAAGAAACAGGCATAGGGTCGACATGGCGCTGCGCGCCGGCGCGGCGACGCCGGCGGCGAGGATCGCCGCGAGCAGGAGAATCCGACGCATGGTTGGTCTGCCCTATTGCCCGCCGTTCCAGCGGCTATCGGTGAGCCGGTTGAGCGCGTTGAGAATGCCGCGATTCAACTCGACCAGCTGGTCTAGGTCACGGACGATGTCGAACGAATTGCCGTCGAGATGGCCGAGCTGCTTGTAGGCCTCCCAGCGCCAGCGCTTCTCCTGGTCGCTCATCTCGATGGGCACAGTGCGCGCGCCCTCGCCTTCGTCGCGCGTGCGCTGGTTGTCCTGCAGGTCCTTGCGGATTGCCCAGAAGCGCTGGCAGCCACCACCAGGCCGATGACGATGCCCTGCACCAATGGCCAGGGCCCCAGTGCCTTAAGAAGCTCTTCCACCACCCGATAAGCCGCGTCGAGCTCGCCCACCACCAACATCGTCCAGAACGGCACCCCGGGCGACATGAAGCCCTGCTCGATCGACATCTTGACCCCCGCCAGCTCGAACTGCACCCACATCACCGCGCAGGCCGCGGCCGTCACGGCGCGGATCATCGGGCCGACGCGGCGGCCGCGAACTTGGCGGCCGTTCAGCAGCAGCCCGGCCAGGCGCGCCCAGCCGATCGCGAACAGGCAGCACGCCGTGAACCAGGTCGTCATCACCAGCGTGATCCACTCGAACGCCCGAGGCGCGCAGGATCTGCGGCGAGACGAACATCGCCACCGCCAGCCACAGCATGGCGATGGTGATGAGCCATTCGAAACGGCGGCCCTCGAGGTAGTAGTTGAGCAGACGCATGGTCGCGCCCTCACGGCCGATAGATGCGGAAGTCGACGTCCCATAGCGGCGACGACACGCCGAAATTACCATGTCCGCCGCGATGGTGGCCCTGGTGCAGGCGCCGCATCATCGCGCCATAACGATCGAAGCGGCGGGCGGCGAAGTGGTGCATGCTAGATGGATCGTGCAGTAGACGAGATAGCCGAGCATCAGCCCGGCCGTCGTCGCACAGGCGATCGCGATGCCGGCCGTCGCGGCGCATGCGAGCCACGCGGCAGCGAACCGCCCGGCCGTGCCCCAGCTCGCCACTCCGATGAACGGCCTCGGCCGGCGATGATGCTCGTCATGCAGCGCGGTGGCGGACCGTGAAACAGGCCGCGGGTGAGTCCAGTATTCGGCGAAGGTCCAGGCGCCGGCGCCGGCCAGCAGCGTGCCCCGATCGCCACCCCGTCGAGCTCGAGCTGCAGCGCCAGCCAGATCTGTTTCGGGTAGCTTGATCCGCACATGGGTCATTCACGGCGGGCTCCGCCGGGCTAAGGACGTTAGCGGCCTCAGCGTCAACTGGCGTGTCCAGCAGATCAGCGCTTCGCCGCGTTACCAGCCAATTCCATCGCTAGGTCCAGAGCTGCAACTCCAATTTGATCTGAAGAATTAGATTTGCAGCGCCGGTCCATCCAAGCAACGATCGCGGAGAAATCGCCGCCCCCGACAATGTCCCTCTCGGCACTCACGTTTAGTCCGCTGACGAAGCCCACGACCGAGGATTGAAAGGCTGCCTTCACGACCAAGTTCTTCTTCCTATTCAGCCAAGCGGTACAAGATTGCGGGCCAGCACCCACGATCGTTGATCCGGCGTTCAGCGGCGTGGGCAAGAGTAGCATCATCACAATGGCAAGCGCTCGTTTCATCTCTCCCTCGATCAAACTTCCATGGAGGCTTTATCTGTTCAGTTTCTTAGGCCAGCTTATCCGTTCCGTTTGCGCACTTTCCAGGACGAGAACTCACCGCAACGTCGCGAGAAACGCCGGAGTGGTCGCTCAGTTGCACCCTTTTGGTTTCCGGGGCTGCGAGAGTGCGGCACAGTCATGCGCCCTAAGCCGCAATTGCTCTCCGGCTGGTCAACTGCAGCTGATAGCGACACGCCCCGCTTCCCAGCCACGCCAGCGCCGCGGAGCAAACGGCTGAAAGCAACGCGCTCCAGAACAAGGACCGTCCACGGGCGGCGCTGATCGAACGCAGATGCAAGAAAGCTCCGAGAAGCTTCCCGTAGTTCCTTCGGAATTCTCCATTAAGCTTGGCTATTTCCGGCAGATCGGACAAAGCATTGCATTCTTCGGACATTTGGCTGCACTCCATTTGCGATTGGACCAGCACCCCAAAAACCACTGTTTTGCCCGACGACGCAAGCTCTGATTCGGTTTTTCGATGTACCTGCGTATGGCGATGGGCACTTCTACGCCGATCGACTATCTCAGGCTTGAATCCGGCCAGTGAGGAACCTCATCGGCTGGACGAGATCGACGCAAGCTCTGCCGCACCATTGCGTAGATTACAAACAGACAGATAGTGACCGCGACAGCCAGCAGCGGGAAAATGTAGTTCATGCAGCCTCCAACACTTTGAAATACTAGCAGCCCGTCCAATCGGCGCGACGTTCTCCGGCCTGAGACCCCCGCCGTTGCCGCGAGAGGGCAGCCTTCTCATACCGTTCCAAGCTCGACAAATATCTCATTTGCTTTGGTTCCGCGCCCTCAATCACCGCCAAGATCAGAACTAACCTAAGAGCTCGCAGGCGATCCTGGCAACTCCTAGCTTGAGCCAGATCTTGAATTCGATTTCCATGCCCGTACCTTTGAAGTCTTCCGCAAGGACTGCATCGAAGCCAGAACCGGCGGGTTCGTCCCAACGAGATAAGCCATGCCTATAGGCGTTGCGGCTCGATGCTGCTTTGCCAGCGCTTGTTTGCGGCCCGGTGCTCCTCGCTGCGTTTGCGCGATTGGCTTCGATTTGTCGCTTTGACGCCAACTTGCCTCCTTGATTTCTCTACTTAGCAATCGAGCAATGCGTTTGTCGCGAAGACCACGGCCTCAATCCTCGGTTCCGGCTCCTCCGCGATGCGACGGATCCGGAGGATACGAGCGATCCGTCAACAACGGGGCAATGAACGTATGGAGGTTTGATCCATCAAACAGATAGGCTGCTATTCCGGCCGCTTGAGCCGCAGCAAGATCGCTCTGCTTGTCGCCGATCATGAAGCTAGCATCGATATCCGCCGAGTACCGCTCAAGGAGGGCTCTGATCATCCCCGGCTGCGGCTTACGACAGTAGCAGAGGACACGAAAACGCTCAACCAGACCATCGGGGTGCTGTGGGCAATTCGAACGCATCGATACGGGCACCAGCGATGGCAAGTTCACGCGACATCCATTCGTGCAGATTGCGCACATGCCGCTCCTCATAAAGCCCGCTCGCAATTCCTGATTGGTTGGTCGCTACAAATGCAAAACATCCTTGCGTCATTCACTGCTTTGACGGCCTCTTGGGCTCCTTCTACCACCGGATCTCCCGGGATCGAAAGCATAGCCGTCGTCCTCGTTGAGGACGCCATCACGATCGAGAGGCGAGACGCCTCTGCTCTTCAACATCGAAACGCCGCGACCAAGGCTGGAGGCCGTTAAGGTCGTCGATATGTCATCGTCGAATGCTTGGGGCGAGTTCGCTGCAACCTATCTCCGCACCAAGGATGCCCACGGGAAGCACGAGCTCTCTAAGGCTAAGTTGAAGAAGCTCGTGCCCGAGGATGCCAAGGAGGCAAGCGGGCACGGGATCAACGCCAAGGCTGGCTTTGGCCCAGGCCACAAGGTCGTCGCTATCCCCTAGGGTCGCCAGTTGGGCCAGGAGCCGCTCCGCGGAGATCGACGTCAGCGCTGTCACCGAATTGCACTGGGCGTCTGCGCAATCCATAAGCCCGGTACGGCTGAGACCCACCATAGTACCGCGGCCCACCGTATTGAGCCGGATAGTATCGCTGCCCGCCTCCTGGTCCTGGGGAGGCAGGTAGCCGTTCGGATAGCAAAAACCGTCTCGAGCACTCAGGTCCCAACCGTTTGCGCAAGGCGGCGGATGCCTCGGCACGCGGTACTGTACTTCGAGAGCGCGGCGGAGCCCACGGCTGGCGACGTCTGGCCTCCATAAAGAGCAAGTACTGCCGCAATCGTAGTAACCAACATCGTATTTTCTCCTGCGCAGCCAAACGACAGCTGGGGGCGCTGAATGCAACATGAAAGTGGAAGACGTCGGCGGGCGGACTCCGTCAAATTCGTCGGAATTGGCGCCACCGGAACCTTGCATCGCCCGATCGGCTCCCGTATTAGCAGACGATCAGCGAACCGGGCATGCGCCTTTGTGGCCGAGAAAATTCGGCCCTCCCTGGACCCAAACGTGCTTGAACGATCCCTCGTCACCATCGCCGAGACCGAAACCATTGAGGAAGCCTTCCGGCGCCTCAATGCGAACATGCTCGGGATCCTGTTCGCGCAGGACGCGGGCGGACGGATCGTCGGCGCGGTGACTGACGGCGACATCCGCAGGCGCATGCTGACCGGCACTACGATTCAGGACAGGGTGGCTACCTGCATCAATCGCAACTTCGTCTGGGCGCGCAGCGGCGGGCCGCGCGAGCAAATCCTCAAGCTGCTCGACCAGCGCGTGCACGTGGTGCCCATCCTCGATAGCGAAGGACGGCTGGTCGACGTGTTCAGCCGCGAGCTGTTCAACTTGTCGGAAGAGAGCGAAGTCTTCGCGCGCGCGCGCTCGCCCGTGCGGATCAGCTTCTCCGGCGGCGGCACCGACCTGACGCATTATTTCGTGGCAAATGACGGCGGCGCGGTTATCAATGCCACGATCAAGATGTACGCTCACGCGACGCTGCGGCGGCGAAACGATCCCAGCATCCGGATCTATTCGCACGATTTCCGCCGCACGATCGAGGCCGACGATCTTGCAGACCTTGGCTCGGGCGGCGATCTCGCCCTGATTAAATCGGTCGTGCGCCTGATCAAGCCGACTTACGGTTTCGAGCTCGAAGTCTCCGCCGACTTCCCGGTCGGCTCCGGCCTCGGCGGCTCGGCAGTTGTCTCGTCTGCCATCATCGGCTGCTTCAACGAATTTCGCAGCGACCAGTGGGACCGCCACGAGATCGCGGAGATGGCGTTCCAGGCCGAGCGGCTGATGTTGAACATCCCCGGCGGCTGGCAGGATCAATACGCCACCGTGTTCGGCGGCTTCAATCACATGGAGTTCTTTTCCGACCAGAACACCATCGTGCCGCTTCGTCTGGATCCTAACATCATCGCCGAGCTCGAGGAGAGCTTGGTGCTCTGCTACACCGGCTCGGGCCGCGATTCCGGCGCCATCCACCGCGATCAGAAAGCCCAGCACGAGACCAGCGACGCCGTCGCTGCGGCCGCCAAGCAGAAGGAAGTGACGCGCGACATCCGGCGACATCTGCTGCGCGGCCAATTGCTGGAGTGCGGCCGGCTGATCGACGAAGCCTGGCACGCCAAGCGGAAGCTGAGCTCGAAGATCTCGTCGGACTCGATCGATGCGATCTACGATTTCGCGAAGCAGCACGGTGCGGTCGGCGGCAAGCTGCTGGGCGCCGGTGGCGGCGGCTATTTCATGTTCTTTGTGCGTCCGTTCGAACGCTACCAGCTCATTGCTGCACTGGAACAGCAGGGGCACAGCTGTTCGCGCATCATGTTCGAAGAAAACGGGCTGCGGACGTGGAAGTCGCGCTTTCCCGCGCGATTCGCCTGACGATATGAGATGAGAATGTTGATGACATCGCCCCAACAGCCCGCCCCGGTCCGCATCGGCGACCGTCTTCTGGGAGACGGCCAACCCTGCTACGTCATCGCCGAGATCGGCAACAACCACAATGGCGACTTCGATCGCGCCATCGCGCTGGTCGATGCCGCGGTCGCGGCCGGTGCCGATTGCGCCAAATTCCAGATGCGCAAGCTCGACGAGGTCTATCGCGCTTCGAGCCTGTCCGGGAAGGACGACGACCTCGCCGTCGAATATACGCTCGATCTACTGCGCCGCTTCGAACTCCCGACCGAGCAGCAGAAGAAGATCGCCGAGTACTGCGCGGCAAAGGGTATCCAGTATCTCTGCACGCCCTGGGACGTGAAGAGCGTCGCCGTGCTCGAAGGGTTCGGCGTCAAGGCCTACAAAGTCGCTTCCGCCGATCTCACCAATCTGCCGCTGCTCGCGTGCCTTGCCGCCACCGGCAAGACGCTGATCGTCTCGACCGGCATGAGCACGACGGACGAAATCAAGACCGCGGCGAAATTCCTCGACGACCGCGATGCGAGCTACGTGCTACTGCACTGCCAGAGCACGTATCCGGCCGCGCTCCACAACATCCATCTGCGTTTCATGGAAACGCTGCGCGAGATCCATCCGATCGTCGGCTATTCGGGCCACGAGCGCGGCGTTGCCGTTTCTACGGCCGCGGTGGCGCTTGGCGCCGTCGTGATCGAACGCCACATCACGCTCGACCGCGGGATGGAAGGCCCGGACCACGCCGCGAGCCTCGAGCCGGAGGAATTCAAGACGCTGGTCTCGGGCATCCGCGAGGTGGAGGCGGCGCGCGGCGAGAAGCTGGCTGAGCGCGCGCTGAGCCAGGGTGAGCTGATCAACCGTGAAAATCTTGCCAAGAGCCTGGTGGCCGCGCGCGACCTTCCGGCAGGCACCGTGATCTCCGACAGCGACATCGCCGTGAAGAGTCCGGGTCAAGGGCTGTCGCCGCTGAAGATGCCGGCCCTGCTCGGCCGCAAGCTGACGCGGACGATGGCGGCCGATGACTATTTCTTCCAGAGCGACCTCGATGAAGGCATCGCAAAAGCGCGGCGTTACCGCTTCGACCGGCCCTGGGGCGTGCCGGTGCGCTATCATGACACCGAGCGCTTCCTGGAGATCTGCGAGCCCGATATCATCGAGTTCCATCTCAGCTACAGCGACATGGAACGCGATCCCGCGACGTATCTCTCCGGCACCTATGATCTCGGCTTCGTCGTGCATGCGCCGGAGCTGTTTGCCGGCTCCAAGCTGATGGACCTCGCAACTCCCGACGAGTCGCTGCGGCGATATTCGCTGGAGCAGACCCAGGCCGTGATCGACATCACCCGCGGCCTGAAGAAATTCTTTCCCAAGACGAAGCGCCCGCCCATCGTCGCCAATATCGGCGGTTTCACCATGGACGAGCCATTGCCGCCGGAGGCGAAGGCCGAGCGCTACCGCATCTTCGCCAAGAGCCTCAAGGAGCTCGACATGGACGGCGTCGAGCTGACGCCGCAGACCATGGCGCCGTTCCCATGGCATTTCGGCGGCCAGCGCCACCAGAACATCTTTATCTTCCCAGAGGAATCCGCCGCGTTTTGCGCCAAGCATGATCTGCGGATGTGCGTCGACATCTCCCACACCAAGCTCGCCGCCAATCATTTCGGCTTCGACTTCGCACAAGGCTTGGCGCAGCTCGGGCCGCACACCGCGCATCTGCATTTCGGGGACGCCAAGGGGCTCGACGGCGAAGGGCTCCAGGTCGGCGAAGGCGAGATCGATTTCGACGAGATCGGACGGGTGCTGCGCAAGCATGCGCCGACCGCGTCCTTCATTCCCGAAATCTGGCAGGGCCACAAGAACATGGGTGAAGGCTTCTGGGTCGCGCTCGAGCGTCTCGAGGGGCATATCTGATGGCGCGCAAGACGCTGGCCGTGATCGCCGCGCGCGGCGGCTCCAAGGGCATTCCGCACAAGAACCTGCTCGATCTCTGCGGCAAGCCGTTGATCGCGTGGACGGTCGAGCAGGCACGCGCGGCGCGCGGCGTCGACGTCGTGGCAGTCTCTTCCGACAGCGACAATATCCTTGCCGCGGCCGAAGCCGCCGGCGCCATCGGCGTGCGGCGCCCCGCAGACATTTCGGGTGACCTCGCCTCCTCCGAATCCGCCTGGCTACACGCACTCAATGCGATCGACGAGCGAATGGGACGGTGCGAGCGGATCGTCGCCCTCCAGGCGACGTCACCGATCCGCGAGTCCAGCGACATCGAGGACGCGCTTGCGACCTTCGATCGCGACCATCTCGACAGCCTGCTCTCGGTTTGCGAGGTCGAGGATTATTTCAACTGGCGTATCGGCGCGAGCGGGCCGGAGCCGATCAACTACGACTATCACAATCGGCGCATGCGGCAGCAGATCGAGAAGCGCTACCTGGAGAACGGCTCGTTCTACGTCCTGATCCCATCACTCCTGCGCGAGCAGAACAATCGTCTCGGCGGCAAGATCGGCTTTCACGTGATGGATCGTCACAAGATGTTCCAGATCGATCGTCCCGAGGACGTCAAGCTTTGCGCCGCCATCATGCATAGTTACGGCTATGCCTGACCTCAGCCCCTTCTCTCTCGCCGGCAAGATCGCGGTCGTCACCGGCGCCTCCCGCGGCATTGGCGCTGCGATCGCGACCGGCCTGCAGGATGCGGGCGCTACGGTGTTCGGCCTCAGCCGTTCCGGGACTGCACCACAGGGCGTGAGCCCGATTGCCTGCGACCTCTCCGATGACGAGGCCATCGAGAGCGCATTCCGCATCGTGGCCGCACAAGGCGGACGCATCGACGCGCTGGTCAACGCCGCCGGTATCAGCCTGCCGGCCCAAAGCGCCGGGAGCGAGCTCGCGCGCTTCCGTGCCACGATCGCAACCGACCTCACCGGCGTCTACGCCACCATCCTTGCCGCCCATCCACTTTTGAAGAACGCGGGTTCCGCTGCGATCATCAACGTCACCAGCATCAATTCGGTCCGCGGCTTTCCCGGAAATCCCGGCTACGTGGCGGCGAAGGCCGGTCTTGCCGGACTGACGCGTGCGCTCGCCGCCGACTATGCGCCCGACGGCATCCGCGTCAACGCACTCGCGCCCGGCTATGTCGCGACCGAGATGACCGCGAAGAGTTTTGTCGATCCCGACATGCACGAGGCGCGGCGTCGCCACACGATGCTCGGCCGTTGGGGACAGCCCGCCGACATGGTGGGAGCCGCAATCTTCCTGGCGTCGGAAGCCTCCGCCTATGTGACCGGACAGGAGCTCTTCATCGACGGCGGTTGGACCACAAAGGGCCTCGCCATCAACTCGGACAAGCAACCGTGACCGCAACGCTCGAACGCATCGGCTTCATGCAAGGCAGGCTTTCGGCTCTCGTCGACGGGAAGATCCAGGCATTCCCCTGGGACGAGTGGGGCGAGGAATTCTCGCGTGCGAAAGAGCTCGGCCTGACGCGGATGGAATGGACCATCGATCAGGAACGGCTGCGCGAGAACCCGCTGACGACCGAGCCGGGCCAACAGGACATTCTGGCGCTGTCACGCGAGAACGGCGTGCGGATTCCGAGCCTGACCGGCGACTGCTTCATGCAGGCGCCGTTCTGGAAGGTCGATGCCGTCGTGCGCGACGCGCTCGTCGCCGACCTCGATCTGCTGATCGCCTCCTGTAGCCGCATCGGCATCGAATTCATCGTGATCCCGCTGGTCGACAACGGCAAGATCGAGCGCGAGAGCGATAGCGATACGTTGAAGCGCGTGCTGCTCGCTCGCTCCGAGCAGCTTGCAAGACGGAGCGTCAAGATCGTCTTCGAATCCGATCTGCCGCCGCGCGAGCTCGCCCGGTTCATGGAGGCCTATCCAGCCGACGTCTTCGGCATCAACTACGACAGCGGCAACAGCGCCTCGCTCGGTTATGACAGCGACGACGAGATCGGCGCCTACGCGCCGCGCATCCTCAATGTGCACGTGAAAGACCGCGTCCGCGGCGGCACGACCGTGCCGCTCGGCACCGGCAACGCAGACCTTGCCAAGACGATCCGGCTGATCGAGCGATCCGGCTACAAGGGCCAATACATCCTGCAAACCGCGCGTGCCGCCGACGGCGACCACGCCGGCGCGCTGGCAAAATACCGCGACATGACGGTTCGCTGGATCGAGGACGCGGCGCGATGAAGCTCGAGCTGGACGATCGCGTCGCACTCGTCACCGGCGCCAGTCGCGGGATCGGGCTTGCAATCGCGACAACGCTCGCGGCAGAAGGCGCCAAGGTGGCAGTTGCGGCGCGCGGCGCCGATGCGCTGAACACCGCGCGCCCGACGGTCGGCGGACGGAGCTCGATTCACATCGCCGACGTCACCGATCCCGCCGCCGCGGCGAACCTTGTTCAGGAGGTCGAAAAGCAGTGGGGCCGGCTTGACATCCTCGTCTGCAATGTCGGCAGCGGCGCGTCCGTGCCCCCGGGGCAGGAAACTGCGGCGGAGTGGTCGCGGGTGATGGACCTCAATCTGTTCGCCACCACCAACATGATCGAGGCCGCCAGACCGCTAATGGGCCGTGGCAGCGGCGACCGCGCCATCGTCTGCATCTCCTCGATCGCTGGCATGGCCGCACTCGGCGCGCCGGTCACGTACTACGCCGCCAAAGCGGCGCTGAATGCGACCGTGCGCGGTCTGGCGCGGCCGCTGGCGCTGGAAGGCATCCGCATCAATGCAGTCGCGCCCGGAAACATCTTGAGCCCGGACGGTACCTGGGCGCGCAAGATCGCCGAAAACAAGCAAGCGGTCGACGACATGCTCCAGCGCGAAGTGGCGCTACGCCGGCTCGGCACTCCCGAGGAGATCGCCGACGTCGTCGCCTTCCTTGCTTCGCCCCGCGCCGCCTTCATCACCGGCAGCGTGCTGGTGGCCGACGGCGGCCAGCTCAGAAGTTGAACAGGAGCCATCGATGGCAAATCCCTCCTCCCGCTACGACCTGACCGGACGGACCGCGCTCGTGACCGGCGCCGGCGGCCTGTTGGGCAAGCAGCATGTTGCGGCGCTCAGCGAAGCCGGCGCGCGCGTAGTCGTCACCGATGTCGGCTTGGCGCAGGCCGAAGCCGCCGTCGCCGCGTTGAAGCAGATCGCCGCTTCAGCCGATCTGATCGCGCTTGCGATCGACGTCACCTCGCTCGACTCGGTGCGTGCTGCGAACGAGCAACTCGCAGGCCGCGGCATCACCGTCGACATCCTCGTCAACAACGCCGCCATCGACCCCAAGGTGACGTCGAGTCCGGGCGTCATGCACTCCTCGCGCTTCGAGGCGTTCCCGGTGCCGCAATGGCAGACCGAGATCGCCGTCGGCCTGACTGGCGCGATGTTGTGCGCGCAGGTGTTCGGCGGCGACATGGCCAAACACGGGCGCGGCGTGATCCTCAACATCGCCTCCGATCTCGGCGTGATCGCGCCGGATCAGCGGCTTTACCGTCAGCCGCATGTGACACGCGAAGAGGAACAGCCGGTGAAGCCGGTGACCTACTCGGTGATCAAGCACGGCTTGATCGGGCTGACGAAATATCTGGCGACCTACTGGGCCGATCACGGCGTGCGCGTCAACGCGATCTCGCCGGGCGGTGTCTTCAACAACCAGGATCCCGCCTTCGTCGAGCGGCTGACGCGCCTGATCCCGATGGGCCGGATGGCCGAAGTCGAGGAGTACCGCGCCGCCGTGCAATTTCTCTGCTCCAACGCATCGAGCTACATGACGGGACAGAACCTGGTCATGGATGGCGGGCGGAGCGTGTGGTGACAACGATGACAAAATTGGCTCCGGCTGCAACGCCCGAGGCGGCTGGTAGGCGGCGATGTTCGACCTGAGCCGCTCGAAGAATGCCACGTCACCTGCGCTCGACCTGCTGCGCGCACTGGCCGCGCAAATGGTCTGCGTTGGCCACGCCGTAGCCTTCTTCGTGGCGGATTGGCGGCCTACGCATTTTGCTCTGATTCAGAACGTCGGCGTATTGATTTTTTTTCTAATTTCCGGGTTCTTGATAACGCATACGCTCGTGCAAAGATCAAAGGACCCGGCATACGGATTCCTGCAATTCTGCATCGAGCGATTTGCGCGCATTTACACCGGCTTGATCCCCGCACTGGTGTTCGTCATCGTTGTCGACGGCATTGCGGTCTATTACACGGGCGATCCGAGCATCCTGCGCTACTATACGTTTGGAACGCTGATCGCCAATCTCTTCATGCTTGAAGGATATCGAGGCGTCCTTCCGGATTACTTGCAATGGTCGGCGTTCGGATCGGCAGCCCCGCTCTGGACGCTGGGGATTGAGTGGCACATCTACATTTTCGTTGGCGCCCTCTTCTTCATTGCCCATCGACCGCGATCGGGGTTGCCCCTCATTCCGATCGCGATCTTCTTTGGTCAGACCCCCATGCATTTTCTGTTCGGGTCTTTCCAGGCCCATGGTCTGGGCTTCGCGCTGTTCACTCTCTGGCTCCTTGGTGGCCTGATCTACTTTACCGACCGTCTTTCAATTGCTAAACTTATACCCTCAGCCATGATCGGCATCGTGAGCATTGGCGCGTTCGTCGCGGTGACGCGCACGGGAGCGGAATACAATCTTCTTTCATATGTCCTGCTTGCCGCAGCCTTCTTCGGACTGGTGGCAGCGACGCAATCGATGCACGCCGTCACCTCGCCCGCTGTTTCCACATCGATCTCCTTTGCGGCCGACTACTCCTTCTCGCTCTACCTCGTCCATCATACCATCATGTACGCGACGTGGATGAGCTTCCCGGCAAGGGGCATCGGCATGTTCGTCATAACCGTCGCGGCCTCCAATCTGGTCGCGATAGGGGTCGCTGCGATCGGGGAGAAGCACCACCGCGCATTCGCGCGTTGGCTGACTCGCCTATTGAGCCGCGGCGCGAAGCAAGATCGTATCACGGCAAGCTAGATCTGCTCCGAACAGCCTCGGCCCGCGCCCACAGCGCGATAACGGCTTGCTGGTGCCGTAGGTGATCGTGGTCCTCGTCCCGGAGCGCACGGCATAGACGGCGCAACACATCGACCCGCGGATCGCGAACGTTCGCGCCGGCTTGCTTCGTCGTCGAGAACGGGTCCAACTGGTCCACGACGACACGTCCGCCCTCGCCTTGCCGGCCAAAAACGCGGAAGTAGGTTTCGGCTGACCGGCTGTCGACCCGCAGGACAACCGGCGGCAAATTTTTGCCGACCAGAGTTGCCTCCCATGCAGCCGTCTCGTTCTCCGCAGGTCCTACGACCGTCGATCTCGACACATCTTCATAGCCGCACTCGGCCAGCAACGCGATCAGGTGGATGCCGTAGAAGCGGAGCGCGCCGCCTCCGCTCTCATCGAACCTCTTCCAGTTCACCAGATCGGCACGGTAGTGATGCGCTAGAAAACTCCACTGCACAGAGATAACGTCGAAACCTTCGCTGAGAGCTGTGCGGAGCTGCTCTGCCCACGGCAGGAAGCGGAAAGAGTAACCGACTCGGTACCGCTTGCCGGCCCGATCAAGCTGCTGGAGGAGTTGCGCCGCAAGCTGCGGGGTCGGCGCGAGCGGCTTTTCCAGGCCAAGATCGTGGATGCCGGGCATCTGGGTGAGCCGCGGAATCCAAGCGGCCTGGTCGGCCGGACGAAGCGCAACCACCGCGCCATTCGATCGCGCCAGCGCTTCGTCGGTGCCGGCGCACCAGATCACCTCGGGCACGTATTGTGCGAGCTCGCTCCGTCCGCCGACGACCGCCCGGTAGCGCTCCGGTAGCGCCACCTTGATCCCGCACTCGATCAGCGCGGGCAAATATCCGTACATCCCGAAACCCGATCCAAGGATCGTGAAGAGGGGTGCCTCAGGCATGGAAATCGTCGGCGCCGAGCACGTCGACCACCGGGCCCTTGTAGCCGTTGTCGGAGAGATATTGGCGGATCTCGCGCGAAATGTGCCAGGCCAAATTGAGCACCGGCTTGCTCTGGTCGCCATGCGCGAACAATTCGTCGTCAGACGCGATCGGAATGCGAGTGCCCGGCACGTAATGTCCGATCTTGATCGAGCCCGGCTTTTCGTGAACCGCGACGATCTCCTTTTCCGTCAGGCCGAGCAGCTTGACCAGAATGGCGGCGCGGCCGGGAAAGGCCTTGGCGCGAATGGGTCCGTGGGCCGCGATGATCTTCTTGAGCTCTTCGCCCTTACGCGCCCTCCAGAGCAGGACGTCGCGCGCGAGTTGGGCAAACTCGACCTGGAAATTGTTCTCGCGGGCAACGACATCGGCCGCGACGGCATCGCTCTTCGCCGCGCGCCCGAGGACGACGCGGATGTTGCCGCCATAACGCGCCGGAAATTCGACATTGACGATGTCGAGCCCGAGCGACTTCGCGATGAAGCTGAACGACTTGTACGAATAGGTGCGAGGATGTTCGTGATAGAAAGTATCGAATTGGTGTCGGTCCAGCACCGCGCCGAGATAGTGGTTCTCGATCACGATCACCGTGTCCGGCCCAAGCAGCACCTTCAGCGCCGCGAGCACGCCCTTGAGATCCTCGATGTGGGCGAACACGTTGGTGAAAGTGATTATGTCGGGCGTACCGACGTCGCGACGAATTTCGGACGCGGTCTCGGCGCTGAGATAGTTCTGCACCACGAAATGGCCCTTGGCCGCGGCATCCTGGGCCGCGCCGGTTGGCTCGATGCCGGCCGTCCTGGCGCCGGCCTCGCGAAAGAAGTCGAGCAGGCTGCCGTCATTGCAGCCGATGTCGAGCGCGATCTTGCCGGTCAAGGGCCCCATCCGCTCCGCGCACGTCGCGACGAGACTCTTCATCCCGGAGAGCACGTCGGCCGTGAAGCGCGAGCGATAGTGATAATCCCCGGGAAACAAATCCTCCTTCGGGACCTGGAAACGCTGATGGCCGGTGGCGCACGTCGGACAAAAATCGATCTTGATCGGGTATTCACGGCACTGACGCGAATCGCCGACCGTCACCAGATCGTCGCACAGCGGGTGCAGGCCGAGATCGAGCACCGGCACGAGCTTGTCGCTGCCGCAGACTTCGCAGCTCTTGATCTCGGTGAGCGATCGCGTCGACGTGGTGGTCATCAGATTGAATCCAGTTGGCGGCCCAACAGGCCGAGGAGAGCCTAGTCCCGCTTGGTGTTCATGAAAGCGTCGATCTGGTCAACCATTACCGGCCTGATCGCAACGCCCTGCTCGAACGCCCTGTACCATTCCACCACGGCGGATGCGGCACGATCGAGGCCCCAGCGCGGCGCCCACCCCAGATGAGCCCGGGCCTTGGAACTGTCCAGCGACAGCAGTCGTGCTTCATGCGGATGCTGTCCTTGCTGCGGCATCTGCTGCGGCGGAACACCCCAGAGCACGGCCAGGCGGTCGACCAGCCAGCGAACGGTGCGGACGCTGTCGGGATCGGGACCAAAATTCCATTCGCTGGAGAACGCAGCAGGGTCCCGCCACAGGTGCTCGGCGAGCAAAAGATAGCCCGACAGCGGCTCGAGCACATGCTGCCACGGCCGCACCGCTTCGGGATTCCTGACCGGCACCGGCTGGCGGCTACGGATCGCCGCGATCACGTCGGGGATCAGACGGTCCTGCGCCCAGTCGCCGCCTCCGATCACGTTGCCGGCGCGCGCGCTCGCAAACCCGATCCGGCTGGTTCCACTGAAGAATGACGATCGATACGCCTGTGTCACCAGTTCCGCGCAGGCCTTGCTGTTTGAATAGGGATCCTTGCCGCCGAGCGGATCGATCTCGCGGTAGCCCCACACCCATTCCTTATTGTCGTAGCATTTGTCGCTGGTGACGTTGACCAGTACACGCACGCCCGAATTCCGCACCGCCTCAAACACGTGCACGGTGCCCATCACGTTGGTGGCGTAGGTGCCGACCGGGTCCTCATAAGACGCTCGCACGATCGCCTGCGCCGCCATGTGGAAGACGATCTCGGGCTGGAACCGGTCGAACGCCGCCTTGACGGCGGCGGGATCGCGGATGTCGGCAAAGACCGACACGATGTCCCGCCCGGTCTGCGCTAGATCGAACAGATTCGGCGTCGTCGCGGGCGGCAGCGCGAGACCTGCGACCTCGGCGCCGAGATGGCGCAGCCACGCAACCAGCCACCCCCCCTTGAAACCGGTATGCCCGGTGACGAGAACGCGCTTGCCCGTCCAGAAACCGGCATTCATGGCCAGCTCTTCCAAGGCGCCTGCCCGCTGTCCCAGAGCTGTTCGAGGTGCAGCTTGTCCCGCAGCGTGTCCATCGCCTCCCAGAAGCCGGCGTGACGGTAGGCAGCAAGCTGCCCGTCCTGCGACAGGCGCTTGAGCGGCTCCTGCTCCCAGATGGTGGCATCGTCGCCGAGGTAGTCGAAGATCGCGGGCTCCAGCACGAAGAAGCCGCCATTGATCCAGCGCCCATCGCCCCGCGGCTTTTCCTCGAAATGCCGGACCACGTCGTCGCCGATATCGAGCGCACCAAACCGGGCTGGCGGCTGGATCGCGGTAACCGTCGCGTGCCGGCCATGGGCACGATGAAAATCGCGCAATGCACCGATATCGACGTCCGCGAGGCCGTCGCCATAGGTCATGCAAAACGTTTCGTTGCCGACGTAGTCCTTGACGCGCCTGAGCCGTCCGCCGGTCATGGTGTTGAGGCCGGTGTCGACCAGCGTCACCTTCCAGTGCTCGGCGAACTTGTTGTGCACTTCCATCGAATTGTTGGCGAGATCGAACGTCACATCGGCCATGTGCAGGAAGTAGTTCGCAAAGTACTCCTTGATGACGTAGGATTTGTAGCCGCAGCAGATGATGAACTCGTCGATGCCGTGCGACGAGAACATCTTCATGATGTGCCACAGGATCGGCTTGCCGCCGATCTCGATCATGGGTTTCGGCTTGACGTGGCTCTCTTCGGTGATGCGTGTCCCGAATCCGCCCGCCAGAATCACGGCCTTCATGCTCATACCCGTCCAGCAGAAAAGATCACATCAGACCGGTTAAGCCAGTCCTGTCAACAAGATCCGGGCTCCGTCGCCCCCCATCGGGAACGGTTGAAGTTGCCAGCTTACCTGCTAAAGAAACGATAGAAAGATGGCAACCCCACCACCGGCGCGCCAACCGCCTCGGGCGGCCGCCATCCGCCTGATTCAAACCCACGGGTGACTGGTCTCCCTCGATGGAGGTCCTGGAGGATTGATGCCGAAGAAGATCACCCTTGTGACCCCATGCTACAACGAGGAGATGGGGATCCGTGAGTGCTACGCAGCGGTCAAGGACATCTTCGATCGGGAGCTTCCAGGCTACGAGCGCGAGCACATCTTCTGCGACAACGCCTCGACCGACCGGACGGTGGAGATTCTGAAGGAAATCGCCGCCCAGGACCCCTCGGTCAAGGTCATCGTGAACGCCCGGAATTTCGGCGTGCTCAGGAACACCTACAACGGGGTGCTGGCCTCCACCGGCGACGCCACGGTGCTGTTCATGCCGGCCGATTTGCAGGACCCGCCAGCACTGATCCCGACCTTCGTGAAGCATTGGGAGGACGGCTACGAGATCGTGTTCGGCATCCGGGCGCGACGCGAGGAGCCGTTCCTGAGCCGCACGGCGCGGCACCTGTACTACAAGATGATCAGCCGCATGTCCTATGTCGACTATCCTGCCGACGTCGGCGACTACCAGCTGGTCGACCGCAAGGTGCTCGACGCCATGAAGCAGTTCGAGGACGTCCAGCCTTTCATGCGGATGATGCCGTTCGAATGCGGCTTCCGCTCGATCGGCGTTCCCTACACCTGGCTCGCACGAAAACACGGCATATCCCGCAACCGGCTGTCGAGCCTGATCGACCAAGGGCTGCTCGGCGCGATCAGCTTTTCCACCGTGCCGCTACGCTCGGCATTCTTCTTCGGGCTGATCATCTCGTCGCTGAGCTTCGCTTACGCGTTCGTCGTGTTCCTGCTCAAGGTCGCAGGCTTCGACATCGGCCCGCGCGGCATTCCCACAATCGTCATCGGCCTGTTCTTCTTCGGCGGCGTGCAGCTCTTCTTCCTTGGCGTGCTCGGCGAGTACATCGTCGCGATCTTCAACCAGGTCCGGCGACGGCCGATCGTCGTCGAGCGCGAACGGGTCAATTTCTGATCCTGCCTCGGATCTCGGTCGATCGACGATCGACCGAGTCGCAAGGAGCCGCCTGGCCTTAGGAGGCTTCCTAAGCAGACCCCTCGCTCCGCTGGGTATCGCCCGTTTCCAGCAGCTTTCCAAGTGCTTCGCTGGCCACGAAGGCAAGCGCACCCATCGCAGGCACGATCAGTCGCGTCTCGGAAAAGTCGGCAATCACAAAGACGATCCCGACATGAACCAGCGCGGCCGGAACAACGACGGCGATCGTCCGGGTCAGCGCAAATGTCCGTACGATCGCGATTGCGAGGACGGGACTGGCAATCGCCACCGCGAGCTTCATCGTGAGAAGATTGACGACGAGCTTGGAGAAGTACTCGCCATGCGTGATCAGGAATGATCTGAAGTCCGCCTGCGGATGCATCAAGATCAGCAACTTGGGAATCAGCACGGACATGCCCACCAACGCGGCGAACACTCCCCACTCCTTCACGCTGGGCCAACGCCTCGCGAACGCCGCCAGGCTCAACAGCGCGAAGGCAGATGCGAACACGACATCGGTGCGCGCGAAACAGATGATCAGCCCGGAGAGGATCGCGGCCGGATAGCGCCGAGACGCGATCAGAAACAGCTGCCAGAACAACCCGCCCGCGATGAACACCGGGCCCATGCGGCCCGGGTAGATCGCCGTCTGCGTATAGAAGGCGAACAGGAGCAGGCAGATCCACGCCGAAGTCCGCGACAGCAGCAGGGTTGCAAGGGCGAACACCGCGAGAAACGACAGCGAATCGAACATGTAGTTGATCGCGATATGCGTACGGACCGTGGACCCTCGCATGTGGTCGTCACCAAGGACCTGAACGTAGACTTCAACGATCTTCGAGATCAGGGGCCGGATGATGCCCTCGACCAATTCCATGTGAGCGAACTCGCGTTCGTGATCGAGACTGAACTGCATCTGTTCGCGCAGCAGATTGGCCTCATGCGCGGTGATCGACAGCGCGAGACAGCAGCAGACGAGCAATCCCAGGACGACCGGATTGAAGAAGCTCTGCCGGATGAGGAAGAGAAGCGCGAGCGGAGCCAGCGCAACGAGCACGTAAACTGCAATTCCGAAATAGCGCCAGGCGCCGGGGAGCCACCTGTCGGAAATCTCGACGCGCCACCATACCATCACCAGGATGTTGGTGACGATCCAGAATCCAAGCACGAGCCCGAGCGACGGCGTGGTCATGTCGGCGTCGAGCTTGATGAAACGACTCGACAGGCTGGGTGGCGACGTCTGGGGTTCGCTCTGTGACAATTGGTATGCCCGATCTAGTGCTGCAAAATGCCGGCGAGATTCATGTGCGCCGGGCGCGAGTGCTCGATACCCAGCAGCGTCCGCCGGTTGTCGTTCGTGCGCTGCAAATGCAGGCTCGCGAGCGTGACCCCGGTGCAGATGGTGACCGTCGTCCCGCGGCCGCCGAACGGCTTGAGGAAATCGAACACGCCGCTGCCGAACATGTCGACAACCGACATCTCGCGGGCACCCAGCGGCGGAATGTCGCCGAACTCGCCGGTGAGCTCCTCGCCGTCCTCGCGGATCAGCCTCGATGTGGGCCGCGCCGTATGGGCATATTCGGGATCGGAGGAGTGATTGACCAGCATCAGGCTGCTGACGATGTCGCTGGTCGCAATGATCTTCGGATTGATCCCGGTGAAGCCGACATGCGCCTTGAGCCTGCCCTCGTTCAAGGGCCGGGCAAACGCGCCGGTGCGGTAGATCGCCACATTGTCCTGATCGACATACGTCATCGAGTAGCTGGCAGGCGAGGAACGAAAGCCGTCCATACGGCCGCGCGACATCACGGCGATGACGACATAGTCGTCCTGCGGCAGCTTGAGCGTCGCGAAGAGACGCGACAGCTCAATCTCGACGGTGGCGCCCGGAGCATAGTTTTCCGGAAACTCGTAGGTCGCCCGATAGTCCCCCTGACGCGACAGGATGTGCAGCTTGAACCTGAGCCTCTTGCTGAACCCCGAGGCGACCAGGCTGGCAAGCTCGGGCACGAGATCCTTGACCGTCTCGCGAAAGTTCTTGCGCAGGCTGCCGGCGATGAGGCTGCGCAGATACCTGATGTCTACCGGACGATACCAGGCAGGAATCGAGAAACCCATGCGCGACTCGACACCCGCAAAAGTCGGAAACATGAACCTGGGCTCGTAAGGCTTCCAAGGACTGGACGAGAAACGTGTCACGGATGCGGCCCTTAAAAATGGTGCAAGCTGAACTTGCCGTTGGCAAATTCATAATAGCTGAACGGACTTGCGATGTTCGTGCCCTTGAACTCCAGGGCAAAACCTTCGCTCGCGCCGACCAGTTGTTCGGCCTCGGGGAAAAGGTCCAGCGTGCTGATGCGGACCGCGCCCATGGGCGCGATTTCCGGAAGCGCGCGCTCGCCCAATGCGGTGCCATCCAGAGCCATGAGTCTGGCCGTCCCCACCGAGGCGCCTTCGGACGCCATGCAGGAGTTCACGAGCACCACGCCAGACTCCTTCAGGAAGCGCGTGAGATAGGACTGCATCCAGGCAGAGGTCGGGAACGGCCCCGCCGCGACGGGCTCGCGCTCATGCGACAATGTTACCGCACCATGCTGCGAAAAATATTGTGCGTAATAGCCGGTGGTCACCTTCCGTCCGGGACGGAGCTTGGTCTCGTGTTTCGGTACCAGCGACATCGCCACCGTTCCCGACACGCGCGGGCATAGCTCCGACGTCTGCAATTGCAACTGTCCGTTGACGCCGAGTTCCCTGTGGAAATATCCAGCCGGCTTTCCCGCCCCATCGAAGAACCAGACATGGGCATCCACCTCCGGATTAGCCTTCAGGAAAACCGAAAAATAATTGAATGCGCAGACTTCCGTCGTGACGGTCTCGTCGTTACGCAAGTAGAGCACCGCGGGCGGATAGCCCCTTGCGACGGCCTCGCTAATCTGCAATTCACCGGGCATGCGGCGAAACTCGGCGGGAGGGCAAGGGATCGGCACGGAGCGAACCGGCCGGCGGCATTCTACAAACCATACGCAATGTTCTTGCCCGCATGCTGAAACGTCGACGGAGTTTGAGTATCTGTTTACGCGCAGCAGACAGGGGAATCAACCGGGAACGGCGCCGCCACGAGCCGTTGCTGAGATCGGATTTGCCGCGGACAAGGTCCTCAAGCCTGAAGCGCCCGTCGCGCTCCGCTCTCTCCCAGACCGCCCTCAAATCCTTGCATTGCCCGTGCGGCTCCCTTATGACCGAAAACGGCTACGTGACCTGGTATCCGCCGAAATGGCCGGAACGTCAGCCTATTCTGGACCTACATCGTGCTTCAAGCACCGCTCGTCAGCATGACTACAAACGTACCGTCGGTTTCGCCGAGGAACCGCTGACGTGCGCTGGCAAACGAAAGCGCGGGCGTTCTCGATGCTGTCGAATATCCCCTTAGGCGATTACGCCCTGCAGCGCTACGTCACGCGACGGCTGCCGCGACCCGAAAAGCAGGTCAAATCCATCTACACTCTTGCGCAACGTCTGCTGCGCACTCATCAGAAGCACAGCCTCCGTCCGCTGCAGGATTCGATTTGCTTCGAATTCGGAGCCGGGCGCGATCTGATTGTTCCGCTGGCCTTCAGCGCGCATGGAGCCCGGCGCTACATCACCGTGGACATCGAGCGCCTTGCCAAGCTGGAGTTGGTCCGCTCCAACGCGGCCATCGTTTCGCGATTGAGCGGCACCGACCAGCCCGTCATGAATTCCATGGAGGACCTCGAGCGTTTTTGGAGGATCGAATATCGTGCACCGGCCGATGCCCGAACGACGGGCCTGTCCGCCGGTTCGATCGACTGCGCGGTCTCCGTCGAAACGCTTGAGCACATTCCCAAAAACGACATCGTGGGAATCCTGAGAGAGCTGCGACGCATCATGCGTCCTGACGGACTGGTCCTTATGCAAATCGACTACGGCGACCACTTCAAGGGCTTCGATCCGTCCATCAGCTCATTCAATTTCCTGACTTATTCGGAGCAGGAATGGGCGCCTTTCCAGTCGCGCTTCCAATACGTCAATCGCCTACGACACAGCGAATATCTGCAGCTCTTCAGAGAGGCCGGGTTTGAGCTGCTGAGCGATCAACCAGACCGCCGAGCACCGGAGCAGGACATCCTGCAACGACTGGCCCCATGCTTCAGAGGCTTCTCCGAAGAAGACCTGTTTACGCTAGGGTCCCTGATCGTCGTCCGCCCGGCCGAGCGGTCAGAAGGCAACTGAAAACAGCCGATCCCGGTTGTTTGGCCGGCGCCCACCATAGAGATTTCGTGATGTGGACGACCACATTTGTCCTGACGCTTTTATTCTTCCTGATACAGCTCGGTACCGGGTTTTCGATTCTGGCCATTGCGCCGACGAAGCTCGTCGAGGCGTGCCGGCTCACGAAGGCTCAGCTCGTCGTTTTTGCGTTCACCGTCGGCGCCTCTGCAACGGGTATCTTGCTCGGACCAATATCGCTGTTCGTGGGGGATATGTGGCTTCAGTTCGCGGCTATGGTCGCCGTGGCCTGTTTCGGATTGGCATGGTGGTGGCCGCATTGGCGCCCGGACAGAGGCGAGACGCGCGCGGCGGCCGCTTGGTGCATTCTGTCGCTTCCCATTGCACTCATGACCTGGTGGTGGTTCTTCGGCGCATTTTCCAACTTTCCCTACGCGGACATCGGCGCGGATGTTCACTGGATGAAGACGGCGCAGGAATACGCCGACAAAGGCGTCATCAACCCTTACGCGGCCCAATCTTACATCGACCTCCGCTCGGCAGTTGCAGGTGCGCTCGCTGGAACGCTCGGCCTGGATCTCCTGAAGTTCAACTGGACCTATCGATTCTTCTCAGCCCTCTTCTTCTTGTTGGCGTCCTATGCCTTCGTCCAGGGCATCTATTCCACTTCGCGACGAAAATGGATCGCCTTCTTCTTTGCCGCCACCGGCAGCATTGTCGTCTTGATCACAAACGGCAGCCTGGCCGTCGCCAGCAGTGTTGTGTTTCTCGGCGTGCTGATGCGCAATGCGAACCGGAAAGCGGGCGGCCTGTCGATGCGATCTGCTGTGTTTCTGGCCGTCAGCGTCGGCGCGACGCTGCTGCTCGCTTTCGTGGTCAACAACAACACGCTTATGTTTGTGCTACTTGTGGCCGGGCTGCTCCTGTTCAGGATTCCGATCGATACCGGCGCATATACGGGGCTGCTCTTTCTTGGTTGCATCTGGCCGGCGACGCTGCTGCTTGCACACCGCGGTTCCTATCTCTTCGTTCCAACCGTCCTGGTCAGCTGGCTTCTGTATCTTGCCATGGCGCGAATGATCTCCGCACGGCCGTCACCTTGGATCGCATTCCTGCGCTCATTATCCTTCATACTACCCCTGATCATTGTCGGAATCGTCGTGTGCGTTGCCGGAATGCGCTTCGGCTACATTCCCCCAATGAGCGCCAATGAGACATTCTCCTCGATTACAGGACTGATCCTGGGCAAGAGGATCGAAGGCGGCGAAGAGCTCGCCCTGGGCGCCGGGCCGCAGGTCGCCACGATCGAACTCGGGCGGGCGATCGGACCGCTTTTCTCCATATGCATCGCGCTGGGCATTGCATGGTGGTTGATGATCCGGCCAGCCCCTCGTGATTCCTCGGGTGCGACAGCGCCTCCAACCGGAGACTTCCTAACACTCGCGTGGTCCTGGATTGCTGGTTGCGGCCTGAGCCTTGCCGTACTCTCGGGATTCCCGTTCCTGTACCGAACCAACGCAATTATTCTGTCGCTTTTCACGATCTCAGCCACTGAGATTTTCTGTCAGTTGCTGGCTGCCCCCCTTCTTTCCTCTCGATATCGACGGGCGTTGGTTGCGGCGGTGGTCACCCTGCTTGCAACCGTTCTTGTGGCTGGGGTCTACGCGTATGACTGGCGGACCAACTTGCCTCTTGCCGGCTACCCATCGTTCCTGCGCGCGACAGAAATCGCACTGGTCCTGCTGCTTATCGCGCTGGCGCCATTATCGTTGGCCCGATCGCGAGTCATCTATACTTGCAGTCTTGCGGGTATCGTGGGGCTGGGCGTGGCTGTCGATAGGGCCGGTCTGTCCGGTCTCATCAAGAGCTACAGTTACGGCGCGCTTCCGCACCGGACCCCTGTTGTTTCCCACTACAACGCGGAAGATCTTGAAGTCGCTCATTGGCTCCGCAACAACTTGCGAAAGGGGATCGTTCTCTCCGACCCGTACACGTTGGGCATAATCCAGGCACTCACGGGCGCTCCGGGCGCCTATCTGTTCTCCAATCTGGACACTGTGAACGAAGCGATCGCGAAGCAGGCAAAATTGGTGGTGCGCGCAATCCTGACGCCTGCTGAAGCAGACCGTCGGCTCAATGAGGTTTGCAGCTTGATCGCGCCTCTGGTCCTTAACAATTCGGAGACCTTCTTCCAGATGGGACGGATCGATGGCTTGGGCGGAATCATGCGTGCCGTCCGCGGGGGACAGCCACCGCTTCAGGAATCAGCCCAACCGGCTTCCGATGTCCCCGCATCTCCAAGCCCTGAAGCGATCAAAGAGGAAGCCAAATCCACGTTGGTCGGCATTCTGAAGACGGGCGAGAATGCCTGGAATCTTGTCGCGATCATCACGCCCCGCACGATACGGTGGACACACCTAGCGGCCGACCAGCGTCTGAGCTATTTTCCTCCCGCCGCCCCCATGGACCCGACGGTCGCAGATGAGCTTCGTGCGAGCCCGTTCACGGTTCTGTTTGCCAACAGGCAGACGGTCGTCATTCGCATTCCCTGTTCGCGCTGATATGGAATTGGACAGAAACTGACACTCCCATCGGTTCGGATTGGCAGTACACTTCGCCATCTATGCTGTCGGAAGGGCACCGTATGTTGAGACAGGCTGTCATCCTCGTCGGCGGGCTGGGCACACGGCTCGGCGATCGCACCAAACTGGTGCCGAAGCCGATGCTCGATATCGGTGGACGCCCGTTTCTCGATACGCTGATCGACGAGATCGCACGCTATGGCGTGTTCGATGAAATTCTCCTGCTTGCGGGCCACAAGGCGGAGATCGTCGAAACGCACTACGCTGCGGCTTCGAGGCGACAGGCGCGAATCGTCGTGTCGCGCGAGACCGAGCCGCTCGGCACCGGCGGCGCGCTCGTGCATGCGCGCGATCTGCTGCACGAACGGTTCCTGCTGCTCAACGGCGACTCGCTGTTCGACTTCAATTTGCTCGATCTGATCGCGCGCTCGCAGCGTGGGCGCGTTCACATGGCGCTGCGCGACGGCGTCGTCGGAGATCGCTACGGGCGCGTCGTGCTCGACGGTGACGTGGTGCGTGACTTCATCGCCCCGGGTGCGGGCGCGACGGGGCCGGTCAACGCCGGGATCTACGTCGTGGACAAGTCCATTCTCGCCGACATCGCGACGCTTCCCGCCTCGCTCGAGCAGGACGTATTCCCCGGCCTCGTCAAGTCCGGCGCACTGCGCGGCACGGCCTATCGCGGCTACTTCATCGACATCGGCGTTCCCGATGATTTCGCACGCGCCAATCGGGAATTGAGGGAGAAGCTGCGCCGGCCAGCAGTGTTCTTCGACCGCGACGGCGTGCTCAACCACGATTCAGGATACACTTTCGAGACGCACAAACTCGAATGGACCGAGGGCGCACGCGAGGCCGTGAAGGCCGTCAACGACGCCGGCTACTTCGCCTTCGTCATCACCAATCAATCCGGCGTCGCACGCGGCTACTACGAGGAGCATCACGTCTTCGCCCTGCACCGCTGGATGGCGGACCAGATGGCGCTGGTCGGCGCACACATCGATGCGTTCGAATATTGCCCCGATCACCCCGACGGCACCGTCGCAAACTATTGCCGCACGAGCGACCGGCGCAAGCCGGCGCCCGGCATGATCAATGACCTCGCACAGCGTTTCCCAATCGACATGACGCGCAGCATGGTCATCGGAGACAAGGACAGCGACATGGGGGCGGCGCAGGCCGCGGGCCTTGCCGGTCATCTGTTCGAGGGCGGAAATCTGGAGGCGTTCGTGAAGCAACGCCTGATCCCCACTGGGAACGCCTAGACGGGCGCCCAAAAGCGCTGCATCCCCGGGCATTTGACCGATATCGAACGGTGCTCTGTTGCACGCGACGGCCAGTGTGCTATAGCGCCATCTTGTTGCGAACACTGGCTTAATCGCCCTTTGGGGTCCGGCATGGCAGATCTGAGGGACGCCCGCGTCCTCGTTACCGGCAGCGACGGCTTCATCGGTTCGCATGTCGTCGAGGAACTGGTGAAAGCCGGTGCCCGCGTCAAGGCGATCGTCTACTACAACTCCTTCAATTCCTGGGGCTGGCTCGACACGGTGCCGGCCGACATCATGACGTCGGTGGAGGTCGTTGCAGGCGACATCCGCGATCCGCACTTCATGATCGCGGCCGCGAGCGGCTGCACCGACGTGTTGCATCTGGCGGCGCTGATCGCGATCCCGTTCTCCTATGTCGCGCCCGACTCCTATGTCGAAACCAACGTGCGTGGCACCGTAAATGTGCTCCAGGCCGCGCGCATGGCCGGCGTGCGCCGCTTCGTGCAGACCTCGACCAGCGAGGTCTACGGCACGGCGCAGATCGTTCCGATCAAGGAGAGCCATCCGCTGGTCGGACAGTCGCCCTACTCCGCCTCGAAGATCGCCTCCGACCAGATGGCGTTGTCGTTCCAGGCCTCGTTCGATATGCCCGTCGTGGTAATCCGCCCGTTCAACACCTTTGGCCCGCGACAGTCGGCGCGCGCGGTGATCCCGACGATCATCAGCCAGATTGCGACCGGCAAGCGGAACATCCGCCTCGGTGCCGTCAGCCCGACGCGCGATTTCTCGTTCGTCACCGACACCGCGCGCGGCCTGATCGCGGGCCTTACGGCGCCTGCGGAGCAGGTCGTCGGCCAGACCATCAATCTCGGCAGCGGTTTTGAGATAGCGGTCGGCGCGACCGCGCAGATGATCGCCGATGTCATGGGGACGACTATCGAAATCGAGACGGACGAGGCGCGCCTGCGTCCCGCCAACAGCGAGGTCGAACGGCTCTGGGCCGACAATTCCAAGGCGCGCCAGCAGCTTGGCTGGAGCCCTGAATTCGGCGGTGTCGACGGCATGCGCCGCGGCATGATTAAGACTGTCGAGTGGTTCACCAATCCTGCAAACCTCAGCCGCTACAAGGCTGACGTCTACAACGTCTGAGGCGATGGTGGACAGTCCCGTGACCAGATCAGGTTTCGAACCCAAGACCATCGTCGATGCCGTACGGCGCGCTGTGGGAACACCCAACGGAATTCTCGGCCTGCACGAGCCGGTGTTCGCCGGCAACGAGATCGCGTATCTCCAAGAGTGCATCAAGAGCACCTTCGTCTCCTCGGTCGGGCCGTTCGTCGATCGGTTCGAGCGCATGCTGGAGGAGGTCACCGGCGCCAAGCGCGCGGTGGCCGTCGTCAACGGCACGGCCGCGCTGCATGCGTGCTTCCGCCTCGCCGGCGTCGAGCCCGGCGACGAGGTCATTTCGCCGGCGCTGACTTTCATCGCGACGACCAATGCGATCGCCTATTGCGGCGCGACGCCGCATTTCGTCGATAGCTCGCTCGTCACGCTCGGCATGGATACTCGCGCACTCGCAACGCGACTCGACGAGATCGCCGAGCGGACGGCCAAGGGCGCCGTCAATCGCGAGACCGGGCGCCGCATCGCCGCGATCACGCCGATGCATACGTTCGGGCATCCGGTCGAGCTCGACGAGATTGCCGCGACCGCCCGCGAGTGGGGCATCGCGCTGGTGGAGGATGCCGCAGAATCGCTGGGCTCGACCTACAAGGGTCACGCCGTCGGATCTCAGACGCGGCTCGCGGCGCTGAGCTTCAACGGCAACAAGATCGTCACCACCGGCGGCGGCGGCGCCATCCTGACCAATGACGAGGAACTGGGGCGCCGCGCCAAGCACCTGACGACCACCGCGAAGCTGCCGCACAAATGGGCCTTCATCCATGACGAGATCGGCTTCAACTACCGTTTACCCAATCTGAACGCCGCGCTCGGCTGCGCGCAGCTCGAGCAGCTCGACGGCTTCCTCGCAAGCAAGCGCAAGTTAGCTGCAGCCTATCAGCGCGCCTTCGCGGATATTCCGGGGGTCTGCTTCTCGCGCGAGCCGAAGGACGCAACGAGCAATTACTGGCTGAACGCGATCCTGCTCGACGAAGCCCATGCCGATCGGCGCGACGATCTGCTCGCCGCGCTCAACGACGCCGGCTTCGGCGCCCGTCCGGCCTGGACCTTGATGCACAAGCTGCCGATGTTCGCGCAAAGCCCGCGCGGCGGTCTGTCGACCGCGGAATCGATCGAACGTCGGCTGATCAACCTCCCCAGCAGCGCCAGCATCAGGGTTCGCGATGAGTAGCGTCGCGCGAAAAATCTGCTTCGTTACCGGTAGCCGCGCTGATTTCGGGCTGCTGGTCTGGCCGATGCGTGCAATCCGCGAGACGCCTGGGTTGACACTTCAGCTCGTCGCCACCGGCATGCATCTCGCACCGGAGTTTGGCTACACCTTTGCCGCCATCCGCGACGAGGGGTTCGAAGTCGACGAGCGTGTCGAGACGCTGCTCAGCAGCGACACCGGGGCCGGCGTCGCGAAATCGGTCGGGCTCGGCGTCATCGGCTTTGCCGATGCTTTCACGCGGCTAGGACCGGATCTCGTCGTCGTCCTCGGCGACCGCTTCGAGATGTTCGCGGCCGCGCAGGCGGCGATGTTCATGCGGCTGCCGATGGCGCATCTGTTCGGCGGCGACGTCACCGAGGGCGCGGTCGATGAGTCCACTCGTCACGCCATCAGCAAAATGGCGCATCTACATTTCACGAGCAATCCGGGCTCGACGCGGCGGCTGATACAGCTCGGCGAGCACCCCTCGCGCATTCACACCATCGGCTCGGTCGGCATCGATGCCATCAAGCATCTCGCCCTGATGGACCGCGACGGCATCGGTCGCGCGGTCGGAATGCCGCTCGGTGAGCGCAACGCGCTCGTCACGTTCCACCCCGTCACGGTCGAGGCCGGGCGCTCGGTGGCCGAGCTGGAGGAGTTGTTCGCAGCACTGGCGGCGTTCGATCCATCCTGTCGTTTCGTGTTCACCCTCGCCAACGCCGATGCCGAGGGCCGTGCGTTGAACGCACGGATCGAAGCTTTTGCGGCAGGCCGGCCGAACACGATCGCGGTCGCCTCGCTTGGGCAGCTCCGCTATCTCAGCCTGATGAACCAGGTGGACCTGGTGATCGGCAATTCCTCGAGCGGCCTGCTCGAAGCGCCCTCCTTCGGAGTTCCCACGGTCGATATTGGCGACCGCCAGAAGGGACGTGAACGCGCCGCCTCGGTATTTCACGCAGCGGCCGAGCGCGATTCGATAGAAGCCGCCATCTCGGCGGCGCTCCAGCGCGGCCGTCAAGCCACCGTCAATCCTTACGGCGAAGGCGAGTCCAGCCGGCGATTTGCCGACATTGTCGCCGGCGTCCCCGATTTCAGGCAGCTTCTGGCGAAGGGCTTTTACGACCTTCCGGCAAGTGGAGCGCGGCCATGACGACCCACACGCTGATTATCGCGGAGGCCGGTGTCAATCATGACGGCAGCCTGGAGAAGGCGCTGGCGCTGGTGGACGCGGCCGCCGACGCCGGTGCCGACATCGTCAAGTTCCAGACCTTCGATGCGAAGGCATTGGCGGGCGGTGCGGCGAAGAAGGCTGAGTATCAGCAGCGCACGACGAACGCCACCGAGAGCCAGCTTGTCATGCTGCAACGGCTCGAACTGCCGCAAGCCGCGCACCACACGCTGATCGCGCGCGCCAAGGAGCGTGCCATCGAGTTCCTGTCGACGCCGTTCGACGACGCGTCGCTCGCCTTCCTGCTGTCGCTGAACCTGCCGCGCATCAAGATCGGATCAGGCGATCTCACCAATGCGCCGCTGCTGCATGCGGCGGCGAAGGCCGGCGCGATGCTGATCCTGTCGACGGGCATGGCGACACTCGGCGAGATCGAGGAAGCGCTCGGCGTGCTGGCTCATGGCTACGGCCAGCGCAACCATCCGCCCGGCATTGCCTCCTTCCGCGCGGCGTGGCGCGATCCGGCGGCACGCACAATGCTCGCGCGGCACGTCAACCTGCTCCATTGCACCACCGAATATCCCTGCCCCATCGCGGATGTGAACCTCGCCGCAATGGCCACAATGCGCTCCGCATTCCAGCTCCCGGTCGGATATTCCGATCACACCGACGGCTTCGAAGTTTCAGTGGCCGCCGTCGCGCTCGGCGCCACAACGATCGAAAAGCACCTGACGCTGGACCGCGGCGCCACGGGCCCCGACCACGCGGCCTCGCTGGAGCCGGACGATTTCAAGCAAATGGTTGCGGCCATCCGCAACGTGGAGCGTGCACTGGGCGACGGCGTGAAGGCGCCGAAAGAGTCCGAGATCAGGAACGTTCCAGTCGCGCGCAAGAGCATCGTGGCGGCGCGTGCGCTGAAGGCCGGCGAGACCATCGGCCCGGCCGATATCACCGCCAAGCGCCCCGGCGCCGGCCGTCCGCCGATCGAATATTGGTCACTGGTTGGGACGGCAGTGCCGCGCGCGCTCGAGCCGGACGATCCGGTCTAGCCTTGCGGCTTTGCCGGAATGCCGCGAAGGACAGACCCTGGCGGGCATGGCGCCGTGACCACCGATCCCATCGCCACCAGCGTGTCGTCGCCGATCGCGATGTGGTCCCTGACCCGGCTGCCGAGACCGACGAAGCAGTTCTCGCCGATCTTTGCGCCGCCGCCGACTATGGTTCCCGGCGACAAATGCGTGCAGTCACCGATCTGTACGTCATGCTCGACGACGACACCGGAATTGATGATGCAGTGATCACCGATCCGGCTTCGCGCATTGACGATTGCGCCGGGCATGATGACGGTGCCTGCACCGATCCCGGCCGAGGGCGAGACGATAGCGCGCGGATGAATCACGGTCGCCCAGCGCTCGACCCGCATGCAGCCGATCATCTGCCGGCGAGCGGGCCCCGCCTGCATCGTTCCGATTCCCATGACGAAGGCCGCGTCCGGATAGTTCGGCGCAGCGTCGTCAGTTCCGAGATAGCTGACGTCGCCCAGTGTTGCGGGCTGGCGATCGAGGAAGCCGATAACCTTGAACTGGCCGGACAACAGCGCCGCCTCGTAGACCATGAAGGCGTGTTCGCCGCCGCCTATGATGATGAGATCGTCCATGCCGATTCCCCTGCGCTGCACAACCTTAGCGGCGGGACGGCGGGTGTTCAAACCGTTGATTCGGACCGCGAAAAGCGGAGGTTAACGGGGCTGCCTTAGGAAATGCGGTTGGGGTTGACGTCGCGTCTCGCAGCCGCGATATAGCAGACTTAAGCCGCGGGCGGCCCCGATATCCGGCGTATACGAGGCAGATTGCCATGAAATCCTGGCGTAAGGCCGTCGTTGGAACGCAGGCCACCGTGGGCGAGGCCATTGCCGCCATCGAGAGTGGAAGCATCCAGATTGCGCTCGTGCTCGACGACCAGAGTCGCCTTTTGGGCGTGGTCACCGACGGCGATGTGAGGCGCGGCCTGCTCCGCGGCATCCCGCTCGCAGGACTTGCGACCGACATCATGAGCCGTGCGCCGGTGTCGGCTCCTGCGGCACTGCCGCGCGAGGATCGCCTGCAGCTGATGCGGCAGAAGTCGATCAAGCAACTCCCGCTCGTCGACGAGGGCGGGCATCTTGTCTTGGTCGAGACCCTCGATGAGTTGCTCGAACCGCGCCACTATCCCAATCCGGTCCTGATCATGGCGGGCGGCCTCGGCGAACGCCTGGGCGCGCTCACGCGCGAGGTGCCGAAGCCGATGCTCAACGTCGGCGGCCGGCCGCTGCTCGAGACGATCGTTCGCAACGTCGTGCAGCAGGGTTTTGGCAACATTTTCATCTCGGTCAACTACAAGGCCGAGACAATCAAAGACTACTTCGCCGACGGCACCGCCTTCGGCGCCAATATCCAGTACGTACACGAAACGGAACGCCTGGGGACCGCAGGCGCGCTCGGCCTCTTGCCGACGCCACCGGCTCTGCCGATGATCGTCACCAACGGCGATATTCTCACCACGATTGACTACCGGGCTCTTATCGACTTCCACAACGGAACGCCGGCGGAAGCGACGATGACGGTCCGCGAGCACAAGGTGCATGTACCGTACGGCGTGGTTTCCACGTCGGAGGGCTTTCTCGATGCCATCCGCGAGAAGCCGACCGAGAGCTGGTTCGTCAGTGCTGGCATCTATGTGATCGGCAACTCCGTCTTTCGCCATGTCGCGCCGGGAGTCAGCGTCGATATGCCGACCGTGCTGGAGCGCGTGATAGCGGGCAACGGACGCGTCGCGGTCTATCCGATCCGCGAATACTGGCTCGACATCGGTCGCCTGGAGGATTTCGAGCAGGCGCATGCGGAATTTCACGAGGTCTTCCCGTGACATCGACAACCGCCGTCGTGGTCGGCCTCGGCTCGATTGGCACAAGGCATGCGCGCGTCCTACGAGAGCTGGGGCTTCGTGTCGTGACCGTCAGCCGTCGCGAAGGCGGCGAGTACGGCTCGATTGTGCAGGCCATCGCCGGCGCACATCCGGACTATGCGGTGATCGCAACCGAGACCGCGCGCCATGCCGACGATCTGCAAGAACTCGCGCAGGCCGGCTTCCACGGCAAGGTCCTTGTCGAAAAACCGCTATTCGCAACACCGGCATCGCCGCCGAAATATCCGTTTTCCCACGTCAGCGTCGGATACAATCTGCGCTTTCACCCCGTGATGACCGCGCTGGCCGAAAGCTTACGCGGGCGCGAAGTGATCACGGTCGCCGCCTATGTCGGCCAGGACATCAGGGACTGGCGCCCCGGCCGCGATCATCGTGCGACCGCTTCCGCCACGGCTGACGCCGGCGGCGGCGTGCTGCGGGATCTCAGCCACGAGCTGGATTATCTGTTGTGGCTGTTCGGACCGTGGCATCGCGTCGCGGCGCTCGGCGGCGCGTCCGGCGCGCGCGATATCGACGTCGACGACCACCTCGACCTGCTGCTCGATATGCAGCGGGCGCCATCGGTCCACGTCCACATGGACTATCTCGACCGTCAGGGTATCCGCCGCATTCGCGTCAACGTCGACGACGACACCATCGAGGCCGATCTCGTCGGCAGCCGGCTTGCGATCAACGGCAAGATCACCGAGATCCCCAGCGAGCGCGACCAAACCTATCGCGACATGCATGTCGCGGCGATGGATGGCGCGAGCCCGGCCTGCTCTCTGCCCGAGGCGCTCGGCGTCGTACATCTGATCGATGCCAGCGAGCGCGCTCTGCGCACCAAGACCTGGATATCGCCATGAGTCTCCTCTGCACGATCTGCGCGCGAGGCGGCTCGAAAGGGGTCGTCGGCAAGAATGCGCGCGAGCTCCTGGGCAAGCCCGTGCTCGCATGGAGTATCGAGCAGGCGCGCGAGACCGGCCTGTTCGACGCGATCGCCTTCAGCAGTGATTCTGACGCATTGCTCGATGCGGCACTGAAGGCGGGCGCCGACATCGCCGTGAAGCGTCCGGACGAGATGGCGACGGATACCGCGCCAAAGCTGCCGGCGATCCGCCATTGTCTCGAGCAGGCCATCGCGCAAACGGGCAAGACGCCCGAGATTTTCGTCGATCTCGACGTCACCTCGCCGCTCAGGCTCGCCTCCGACATCGCCGGGGCGGTGGCACTGCTGCGCGAGAGCGACGCCCGCAATGTCATCACCGGCGCGCCCGCACGCCGCTCCCCCTATTTCAATCTGGTCGAGCAGCGCACCGATGGCAGCGTTGGCCTTTCCAAATCCGCCAATCCTCCAATCACGCGCCGGCAGGATGCGCCGCGCTGCTTCGACATGAACGCGTCGATCTATGTCTGGCGCGTCGCGCAGTTCCTGGCGCAGCCCGCGGTATTCTATCCGGACACACGCCTGTTCGAGATGCCGGAAGAGCGCTCGATCGATATCGATTCCGATCTCGACTTTGCGTTGGTGGAGCTGTTGCTGCGCCAGCGACTGCCGGCCTGAGGGGGCTTATGCAATGACCACGAGCTTCAAGGCTCTGTTCGATCTCACCGGACGTACCGCCGTCGTCACCGGCGGCTGCGGCATTCTCGGCCGTCGTTTCGCAGAGGGCCTCGCCGAGTTCGGCGCCAATGTCGCGATTGTCGATCTGGACCAGGTCGCGACCGATGCGGCGGCAGCCGACATCACGTCACGCCATGCCGTCCGCACCAGGGGTTATGGCTGCGACATCACCCAGCCCGACGCGGTACGCAACACCGCCGATGCGATCGAAGCGGACCTCGGGCCGGTCTCGATCCTGCTCAACAACGCCGCGAGCAAGACCCGCGACGTCGACGCCTTCTTCGCGCCGGTCGAGCAGTTTTCATTGGCGACCTGGCGTGAGATCATGGCGGTCAATCTCGACGGCATGTTCAACGTCGCCCAGGCCTTCGGCGGTCGAATGGCTGAGCGCGGCTACGGCGCCATCGTGCAGACCGCCTCGATCTACGGCCTGATGGCGCCCGACCAGCGCATCTACGAAGGCTCCGAATATCTGGGCCGCGCCATCAACACGCCTGCGGTCTACACGGCTTCCAAAGCGGGCGTCATCGGACTGACCAAGCATCTGGCGACCTATTGGGCGGCGAAAGGCGTTCGCGTCAATACTCTCACCCCGGGAGGGGTGGAGAGCGGACAGAACGAGACCTTCAAGGCGCGCTATGCTGCCCGCATTCCGCTCGGCCGCATGGCAAAGGCCGACGAGATGGTCGGCACCATGCTGTTCCTCGTCTCCGATGCTGCGTCCTATGTGACCGGGCAGAACATCGCGGTCGACGGCGGGCTGAGCGCATGGTGAGCGGCGGAGCATGCTGAAACAGTTGATCCGAAACACGCTGATCTCGAGCGCCGCCTTCGGGGTCGCGGCCGTGCTCGCCCTGATTGTCATTCCAGTCATCATCCGGACCTGGGGCGTGACCGAGTTCGGCCTCATCGTGCTCGCCCGCATCCTGCTGCCGAGCGGCATGATGAGCCTGCTCGATCTCGGCCTCTCCGAGGTCACCACGCAGGCGGTCGCGCGCGCGCGCGAGCATCGCGATTGGCATCTTGCGGGCCAGCAGCTTGCATTGTTAACCGTGATGGCCTTTGGCCTCGGAACGCTGCTCGCCGTCACGATCTGGATCAGCGCTCCATACCTGACCATCGCGCTGCGCGTAGACCCCGCGCATGTCGACAGGTTCTCGCAGATCCTACGCTATACGGCGCTCGCCAATCTGGTGCTGATCCCGGCGCTGGTCTGGGAAGGCATTGTCAAGGGTTTTGAGCGCTACAACGTGCTGCGGCTGGCGGAGGTGAGCTCCACGATCGCCTATGTCGCCTGCACGATCTGGGCCTCCAACGCCGCGGCCTCCTTCGAGTTCGTGGCCTATATCTATCTCGCCAGCATCTTGATGCGTGCATTTCTGGTGTTCATCGCAGCCTTCGTCGCCGTCGTGCGCAAGGTCAGGCTCGCGATGTGGGACGCGCCGATCCGGCACGAGCTGTTCCACCGTTGCGCGCTGTTCGCCCAGGGCAAACTGACGGGCGGCCTGGCGCTGCCGATCCAGCCCTTCCTCGTCGGCCTTTTGTTCGGGCCCAAGGGCGTCGGCGTGTACGACACCGTGGTCCGGCTGTCCCGGGTCTCCAAGATCGTCGTTGGCCTCCTGACGTCGGCTCTGCTGCCGGTGGCGAGTCGTCTGGAGGAGCGCGGCAACGCCAAGGCGTTCCAGCGGCTCGGCGAATTCGGCCTCATCATCCTGCCGATGTTCACGGTGCCGCCCTTGGTGGCAGTCGCAATGCTGTCGCCCGAGATCATGCAGCTGTGGATCGGGCCGCAGATGCTTCCCTACGCCTTCTGGATGGGCCTGAGCTTCGTGGTGCCTGTCTGCGCCCAGTACCTCGCGTTCGGCAACGTCATGTTCCTGACCCGCACCGACGTGCAGTCGCGCCTGAACCGGCTGATGATCTATCAACTGGGGGTCTGGGCCGCAGTGGCGGTTGCCACGCTGCACATGTTCGATGAACGCGCGCTGATTCTCGGTCAGGTAGTGGGCAACGCCGTCATTCTACCGTTGCAGATCGGCGCCGTGAGCCGCGGGTTGCAGCTTGACTCCCACCGCCTCCTCAGAGCACTTCTCACCCAAGCCGCCGTCCTCGTGGTCGTAAGCCTGCTGTTGCTCAAGCTTGCCGACTACGTCGCAATCGACGGCTTCTGGGGGCTTGGGCTGGCGATCGCTGCGTTCTGCGTCGTGAGCTGGGCCGTGCAGTATTTCTTCGTTCTCGAAAAGCGCCAGCGGGCGATCTTCGTGGAACTTGGCCATCGCTTCGGCTGGGCTTCGACATAGCTCGCAATTCAGCGCCATCATGTTCAAGAGATCAATGACCGACTTGTTTGATTCCACGAGGAGACGCGAACGGTGCGCATAGGCCTGGTGGTCGATCACCCCAAGCGTGACCTGCCGGGCGCAGTCATGCTCGGTTATCAACTCGCACGGCGCGGCGTTTCCGTCGTGCTGGTACCGATGTACGAGCAGGCGGTCGATGTGCCACGGCTCGGGCTGGACGCGCTGGTGGTCAACTACGCACGTCCTGTCAATCTCGACCTGATGCGCAGCTTCGCCAAGGCCGGTCTCGCGCTGTACGTGCTCGACACCGAAGGCGGCGTGCTTGCCGAAAAGGGCGGCAACTCGCCGCCCGCCATGGCCGCGCACATCAAGGACAGCGGCTACGCCGGTCTCCTGGCGGGCTACTTCTTCTGGGGCAGCCGGCTGCACGACGCGTTCCTTACGGCCGGAACCATACCGCCGGAGCAGCTTCACCTCACCGGTTGCCCGCGCTTCGATTTTGCAGCCTCACGCTGGCGTGCGCTGCTCGACGGCGAACCGCGCGGCTATCTGCTCGTCAACGCCAACTTCCCACTGGTCAATTCGCGCTTCAGCGGTGAGCCGGGCGGGGAACGCGAGGCGATGGTGCGGGCCGGTTGGGATGGCGCCTATGTCGATCTCTTCATCGCGGACCTGAAGCAGGTCTTCGCGAACTATCTCGCCGAGATCGGGCGGCTCGCCGCAGCGCGGCCCGACCGCAACATTCTCGTGCGTCCGCATCCCTTCGAGAGCGAAGACGTGTATCGCAACGCGCTCTCGCGCCATACCAACGTCGTGATCGACGGCAGCGGCAGCGTGCTCGACCGTATCCGCAACGCGGCCGCAATCATTCATCTCAACTGCGGCACGGCCGTCGAATCGGTGTTGCTGGAAAAGCTGCCGCTCCAGCTCGAATATTTGAACACACCAATCACCGCGGGCCATGCCGGGCTGCCAGCTCGCGTGAGCCGTCAGGTGTCCTCGTTCGATGAGTTGCTTGGCGCGATCGACCACGTCGAGCGCGAGACCGGGACATTCGATTTCGCCCGAGTTCACGCCGCCGACATCGAGGCTTTCTTCCATCTTAACGACGGACAGGCGGCCGATCGTGTCGCCGATGTCCTGATTCACGCCCAAGGCTCGCGTCGGCCTTACGTGTCTCTGCTTGCGACCGTGAAGGGTACGCGCGCCAAGCCGAGCCTCGGTCAGATCGTCAAGGGGGTCGCGAGCGCCGCGCTCGGCTCGGCCGTCACCGAGCGGCTGCGCAGCCGATTCAATCCAGCCCGGCGTGACAAGCGGATCGAGCTGGCCTTCGTCAAATCCCTGCTTCAGCGGATCGCAGCTCATGATGGCGCGAGCCCGTTGCAATTGAAAGCGCGACGCGCGCATTGCGCAACGACGGGTTTGCCGCTCGCGAGCATTGCGATCGACCAGGTCCTAGAGCAATGACCAGATCTGCAACGACCATACTCATCACGACGCTAGCGGAATACCAGACCCGTTTCTGGATTCCGGTCGCACAACGGTTGCGCGCGGCAGGCCATGACGTCGAATTGCTCGCCTTCGACGATCGCAGCGCGGAGATTTCGAACGCTGCAGGCGTGCCGGTTACGAACATGTACCGCGAGGGTCTCAAGGCTGGCCCTGCCCCAGACGATCGCAAGGCGTTCGACGCGCGCGTCGCTGCCTACGGGCTCGACGGGACCAACTTCCTGTTCAGCCATGAGCGTTTCACTTTCGGCATCCGCGACACGGCCGCGCTGCGCCGGCGATTCATGATCTACGCCAACGCCATGGAGGCGCTGCTCGACCGGCTGGAGGCGCAAGGCACGCGCGCCGAGCTGGTGCAGGAGCTCGGCGGCTTTCTCTCCGTCATCGCGAGCTTCTACGCCGCAAGGCGCCGCAACATCCGCAACTGGTTCATCGAGCCGTCGTTCTTCCGCGGCCGCATGTATTTTACGCCCGACAGCCTCGCAGCTCCCGAGGTGATGGCGACACCCGCAGACACGGTGTCATCGGAGGTGCGCGCCTATCTGGACGACACGCTGACGCAGCGCGCCATCGTCATCCCCAAGAAGGACCAGCACCATTATTCGGCGGCCTTCAAGAAGGTCGTGAACCTGCGCAATGCGCACCGTCTTGCCGAAAAGCTCTGGGATCAGTTTGCGCTCGGCAAGCACCAGGAGTTCGGGCACAATCTGCGCCACGCGCGTGTTCATGCGGCAATGGCGCTCAACGCGACGCGGCTGCGCAAGCTCTATCGCGTGATTCCTGAAACGCCGTTCGTCTACTACCCTTTCCATGTTCCCGCCGACATGGCGTTGACTTTGCGCTCGCCGGATTATCTCGACCAGGTCGCCACCGTCGACTTCCTGCTGCGCACGATTCCGGATTCGCATGTGCTCGTGGTCAAGGAACACCCCGCTCAGATCGGCGCGATCGCAGCTTCGCGCCTGTTCGAGCTCGCCCGCCGGTTCGACAATTTCGTGCTGCTGCCGCCGCAGACCAACAATTACACCGTGCTCAATCGCGCCGACGCCGTCATCTCCGTCAACAGCAAGTCGGGCGCCGAAGCACTGCTGCTCGGCAAACCGGTCGTGGTGATGGGCGATGCCTTCTACCGCTCCTGCCCGCTGGTGTATGCGGTTGACCGCCTGGCCGATGTGCCGGCACGGCTACGCGAAGCGCTCTCCGCCGGGCCATTCGATCCGGCCAGGGGGGCGCCCTATTTCGAGTCTGCCTGGCGCCGGTCTTATCCGGGCGAGCTTTATATCGGCGATCCCAAGCTGCTCGACACGTTTGCGGCCTCCTTGCGTGCGGCAATCGCCGCGCCGGCCCGCGTGAACTGAACGGATCCATGATGCCGCTCGTCTCGATCGTAACACCCTCCTGGAACGTCGAAGGCCTGATCGAGGAAACGATCCGTTCGGTGCAGGACCAGACGTTCGCCGACTGGGAACTCTTGATCGCCGACGACTGCTCGACCGACAGGACGCCGGCGATCATCGCCGCGATCGGCGAGCGCGATCCCCGCGTCAAGCTGATCCGGCAGGCCCGAAATGGCGGCCCGGCGCTCGCCCGCCAGGCCTCGATTGACGCCGCGCAGGGCCGCTATCTCGCATTCCTCGACAGCGACGATCTGTGGCTGCCGGGGAAGCTCGAGCGCCAGCTCGCCTTCGCCCGCGAGAAGCGGGCGGCCCTCAGCTACACCGCCTTCCGCCGCATCGACGAGAGCAACAAGGTCACCGGACGGCTGATCGAGGTGCCGGCCTCGCTCACCTATGACCAGCTCCTTGAGAACACCGCGATCGCGACGCTGACCGCGATGGTCGACCGCGAGATCGCCGGTCCCGTCGTGATGAAGAACGAGGGCTACGATGATTTCTGCTTGTGGCTCTCGATCCTGAAGCGCGGCCATACCGCCTACGGCCTCAACGAGGACCTTGCACGCTACCGCGTCAGGGGCTCTTCGGTCTCGAGCCGCCCGGTGCGCTCCGCCAAATGGGTTTGGCATATCTACCGCAACGTCGAACGCCTCTCCCTGATCAGATCGAGCTGGTGTTTTGCTCATTGGGGTGCGCGGGCCTGGCTGAAGCGGCGCGAATTCTAGCCAGCGCCCTGACGAGCGCTCCCATAAAAATATCGAAAACAACCCCATGCGCAGTATCGGTATTTAGATACCGCGGACCAAGCCATTTGGCTATTGGCGAGTCCGGCCGTTGCCGATACCACTCAGCGCGCGCCGCCGCGGACAATCTGGAACCGATCATGCCGTTTGAAAGCTACAAGAACAGCCGCATCCTCGTGACCGGAGGCGCCGGTTTCATCGGATCCCACCTCTGCGAACGGCTGCTCGATTCGCGGGCCGAGGTGGTGTCCGTCGACAATTACTTCACGGGAAGTCGGCGCAACATCGCCCACTTGATCGCAAATCCCCTGTTCGAGGCGGTCCGGCACGACGTCACCTTTCCGCTCTACATCGAGGTCGACGCGATCTTCAACCTGGCCTGCCCGGCCTCGCCGATCCACTACCAGCGCGATCCCGTACAGACCACCAAGACCTCGGTGCACGGCGCCATCAACATGCTCGGCCTCGCCAAGCGGCTCAAGGCGCGCATCTTCCAGGCCTCCACCAGCGAGGTCTATGGCGATCCCCTCATCCACCCCCAGACCGAGGATTATTGGGGCAACGTCAACCCGATCGGCATCCGCTCCTGCTATGACGAAGGCAAGCGCTGCGCCGAAACGCTGTTCTTCGACTATTGGCGCCAGCACGGCCTGCCGATCAAGGTCGCGCGCATCTTCAACACCTACGGCCCGCGCATGCAGCCCAATGACGGGCGCGTGGTGTCGTCCTTCATCGTCCAGGCACTCAAGGGCGAGCCGATCACTGTGTTCGGCGACGGCGGGCAGACCCGCTCGTTCTGCTATGTCGACGATCTCGTCGAAGCCATCATGCGGCTGATGGCGACCGGCGAGAGCGTCACCGGGCCGATCAACATCGGAAACAATTCGGAGTTCACCATCCGCGAGCTCGCCGAGAAGGTGATCAAGCTCACCGGCTCGCGCTCGCAACTGATCTTCCAGCCGCTGCCGCAGGACGATCCGCGCCAGCGCCAGCCCGACCTCACCAAGGCGAAGGCGGCGCTGGACTGGGAGCCGAAGGTCGCGCTCGAGGACGGGCTGAAGGAGACGATCGCATACTTCAAGCGTACGCTCGAACTGGCCTGATCCAGCTCGCAATCTCCGTCGGCTGCAAGCGAGTTTCCGCACGAGCGCACCGTCAGGCTACCGGGCGTGGACGCGGTTTGCGGCTGGGGGATCAGCTACGGGACCGCGAGCGGGCGCGGTTCACCGCTTGTCTCGTTCCCGTCATCCTGCGGCAGCCCAACGGCCCAGCCCATGAATCCAAACAGCAGCGCTGAGTTCGTCATCGAGCCACTCATCAAAAACTCGATCCCGACGAATACCAGGCCAGCAAACACAAAGGACGCGGCGGCATTAGAGCGCGCACACTTTGCTGCCGACATTGCCGCCAAAATAAACGCAGCAGCCAAAAGCAGCGCCGCGGCAACTCCAACCTCGACTGCGGCTTGCAGTACAACGTTGTGCGGGTCCGCCTTATAGCAAGATTGTTGAGCGAACGTTCCGATACCTTGGCCGAAAAAACCAGCCTTCGGCAACAGGTTCAAGGCTTCCTTTGTGAGGATTATTCGGATCGCGAAGGTATCATGGGTATCGCACGTCACGACTGGCTTTTGCGCATTCTCCAGGACAAGCCCGATGATCTTGCCGGACATCGTGGGACGAGCAGCCAAACCAACGACAATGCTCAGACACACCACGCCGACTACCACCAACTGGCGCCGGCTGCCCATCCTGACCGTCGCGACGAGCGTGACCGCCAAGGCGATGAAAGGGTGTCGTACCATTGCTGCGGCAAACACGAACGCAGGCAAGGCGATCAATCCGCCGACAACACGCCATTGGAGCGACGATAAGTTCATCGAAAGGAAAGCAAAGACCAGGAAGCACCACGTCAGCGAAAACACGGTCGGACCTTCGTGGAAGCCCATGACCAGCGGCTTGTACTCGCCGCTCCGATCGTAAACCACCGCCCAGGCCGTCAGCAGCGTCCCGATCGAAACGAGCGCCGCCGTGAGGTAGGAGAAGCGCAACAGATCAAAACGATGGCCCACGGCCCGGAACGCGGGATAGGCAGCCATCGAAAGGGCGAGCAGCGCATAATCGCGATCAGTCGTCGTTCGACCGTGGACGATTACCGACGCCACCATGAGCGCGGCCAATGCAGCGAACAAATAGTCTGCAGGCAGCGGGCGAAACTTCCCCGATACGACGAGCAGCGGCGCAATCATGACAGCCACTGTTACGGCTGCATGACCCTTCGTGCCACTCAGGCCATACAAGAGGATAAGGACTGAGTTAGTTGAGATCCAAACCGCTACTGCTGCGTTCGTCAACCAAGTCTTCGTCATCGGCCTGATCGCTGAAACCCGATCGCCGAGACGATCAATAACCTTGTCGCTGTGACGCAAGGCGCAAAAAGCCCAATGGCATCGATGTCAATCATGACTCCAACTGGGCGAGCGCCGACACGTTACTGCGCGTACCTGCTAGCATTGGGGCATCAACTTGTAAATGTCGCCGCCGGACCTCAGCTGAGAAGGCTTGGACCGGCGCCAGTCGCCATGCAGCGAGGGTTGGATCGCTCTGGGCAAACCAAGGTCTCGAGACCAAGCCGCTCGCATCCACGCTTCTCGTCAGGCTTGGCCGCGACGCGACGCCATCACATCCCGGGTCAGTCGGATGAAATCGGCAACGAACGCCTCTACGCGATGCTCCAGGTTCGGCAACAAGTTGCGGACGAACACAGGCCCGGCGGTCTGCGCAACCTGCAACATGTGATCGGCCAGCGACTTGGGGTCGCGGATGCCGAAGTATCGCGCGCCGCCCTCGGTCTGTTCGCGATGGACATCGATGTTCGACAGGATCATCGGGACACCAAACGACTTGGCTTCCTCGACAGTGGTGCTCCACCCCTCGCACTCCGAAGGATTGATCAGCGCCGTCGATGCGCGCAGGAGCGCGTAGACATGATCCAGCGGAATCATTCCGAGATGTCGAAAATTCATCTCCAGGCCGCGCGTCTTGACCTCCTTCATCATCGCCTCGAAGAGACCGGGCTCGCGGAAGTCCTGCGTGCTTCCCGACGCCGCGACGACGACATCCAGACCCTGAGATTTCAGCAGATCAAGCGCATCGACCACGATTTGATGATTTTTGTGCCGCCAGAACTGGTTTGGCAGATAAAAATACCGTGACGGAAGACCATAATGCGCAATCACGTCGGACGGCTGCGTGGCGAGCAGACTGGCGGGCGGCTCGGTCGCAAACCGGACGACCGAGACGCCGCTCGAATTGCCCGGATAGAACTTCTTGAGATCGCCGAACGCCGTGGCGCTGCTCAACATGATGTGCCGGCCCGATGCGATCTGAACCCGAAAGCCGAGATCACGCCGCCAAAGTGCACTTCTGGAGAACAGATGCGGGAGTAGTCGATGCTGGAAATCCGGAAACCATGCGACGGCCGGAAATGGCAGGCGCCAACCAAAGAAGCGCGCGGATTCGAACACCATGTCGATCCTGCTGGCCGTGAACGCGGCGGCGGCAGGTGCGTCCAACCCAAAGACGATCGCGCGGCCGAGGTCCGTCGCACGGGCAAGACCGGTCGCGGCGTGATCGAACACCGGCGAGCGCACGACCTCAACGCCAGGAATGCCGGCCAGCACCGCGATCTCCTCGGGATCGTCCGCCGTTCCGGCAAACAGCACGGGTACCACCGCCCCCGGAGAATGCCGGTTGAGCACCTCGAACAGATTGCGTTGATAGTTGTAGCCACCCGCCCATAGTCGACGTGGGATATTGGTGAATGCAATCCGCAGCGGCGCGCTCTCAGGCACGAGCCTGGCTCCTGAACCATTCGACGTAGTCGGCCAGCCCGCGCTCCAGCGGGATACGCCAATCGAAATGCATGTCGAGCACGCGCCTGTTGTCCGCCAGCAAGCTCGTCGGGTCCCCTGGCCGCGCGACGCCGGAAAAGCGTGCGACCGTTTTGCCGCCCCAATGCCTGATCAGGCCCTCGGCAATATCGGCAACGCTCACGCCGCGCCCCGAACCGCCATTGATCACGCCAAAATCGTTCTGCCACTCCGCCTCCGCGACGCGCGCCAGCAAGCGAACGACGTCGCGAACGTCGGTCCAATCCCTGATCTCGGCCCCCGTCCCTCCGAGATTCAACGCTTCCACCTCGCTCCGCAGCCGAGAGCAGATATCCCAGAGCAGTTGCTTGCGAAGATGGGGACCATAGACAGAGAACAGTCGCACGACCATGCAGTGGATGCCGAAGCTCTGGACGTAGCTTTGGCACAACTGCTCCATCACCAGCTTATGGTGTCCGTAGGGTGACATCGGCAGAAGCGCCGCGCTCTCGGGAATCGGACCGGTGTGATCGGCGCCGTAGACCGCGGCGCTCGACACCACGATCAGCCGGCTGCTGGGCGCAAAACTTCGGAGCCACTCGAGCAGACGCGCCGTGCTCGTCACGGTCCGCGAAAAATCCTCGAACGGGCGCGCGATCGACAGCCCGACCGACGATCCGCCAGCCAGATGGAAGACTTGCGACGGCAGCCCGTGCAAGGCTGCGAGCGCGTTCAGATTGGCCGCGTCAACTTCGCCATTGATCCAGGTCTGCAAACCGAGGGCCTGCGCCTGGGCCGGATCGAGCGCACCGTGACCGACGCCATGGACCGCATGCCCGGCGCTCGCCAACTCGCGAACGAGATGACGTCCGATGAATCCGTTCGCACCGGTAACCCAATTGGACATGTCCTAGACCTTGTGACAGACGAACGAATAGAGCCGGCCGGGCCGGTGGTCAAAGCGCTCGGCAAGCGAGAGCAGGGACGCGAAGACATGCTGCGAAGCAAACGCGGCGCGCCACAGCGGACCGACGGGAATCTTCCGCGTCAGTTTTTCGACGACCGCGGATCGCAGCGTCTGCATCGTATACGGGAACAGATTGATCGCGCTCTGCAGCGGAGCCAGTGTCCCGACGTTGGCGAAGCCGGCCGACTTCAGCGCGCCGATATAGCGCTCGAGCAGGTAAGCATGCTCGCCCCCGTAGAGGTGATGCAGCGGATGCTGATCGAGAAATTTCTGAAGATCGCTTTCCATGCTGATCACGTGCTCACGCGCTGCGATCAGCATACCGCCGGGGCGAAGCACGCGAAACATCTCGCGGCAGGCACCATCAAGGTCGCGCGTATGATGGAGCACGGCGCGCGCGAAGACGAGATCGAAAGTGTCGTCGGCGAACGGCAGGCGCTCGGAAAACTCCTCGACCACATTGATGGGCAGCTGCGTGCTCGCCGCAAGAGCCCGGATTGCCGCAGCGCCGACGATGGCGCTGCCATCGGGCTCGAGTGCGGTCACCTCGAAACCGCTTCGGGCCAGCGCGTAGCTGGCAATGCCGCGACCGGCGCCCACATCGAGTGCCAAGCCGGAGCGCCCGGCCAGGAGCGCCGTGACCGCCTGCCATTCGGAGCTCTGAAAATAGCGCTCGGCCGCCGCGATCAGCGGATCATCGTAGAAGGCGTCACGCACGAGCTGACCCTGATCCGGCTGATTGCGCAGCCAGACAACGGCATCCTCCCACGTCGTGAACTTGCCGTCACCGCTCATCGGACCGGAGCTCCCTGACCAGCACCGCCGGATTTCCAGCCACGATCGAGAAGGGCGGCACGTCCTTGGTCACGACTGCGCCGGCCGCCACCACGGCCCCCTGCCCGACCGTCACGCCGCGCAGCACCATGGCTCCCGCGCCAATCCAGGCATCATCGCGGATCCGGACCGGGCTTTCGTCAAGCGAGAGTTCGCGCGGATGACCGCTTGTGAAGATCTGCCGGACCTGCGCGTGCCGCGCGGCCGCCCCGATCGGATGGGTCAGACTGTCGAAGACGTTTGCCGAATGGGAGATCAGAACCCGGTTTCCGATCTCGATGGAGCCGGCCGACCAGATCCGCGTCCCCTCCCCGACATAGCACCATTCGCCGATCTTGATCTCTCCGCCATGGGCGAAAGTCATGAGTTCGCCGAGGATCCGGCTCTGTGGGCCGATGACGATCCTGTCGGCATCGCCGCGGATGTTCCTGATCCTCGCGCTGGCTCCGAGCGCTGCCCCGTCATCGAGACGGCAAGTCGCCCGGCCCATCATGCGCTGGATCAGGTAGTCGGTATTGCGGCCCGTGAGCCGCTGGATCAGGAAGTCGAGGTTCATGCAATCAACTGAAATCGCGTCGTCCCGGACGCTCTAGCACGGCTAAACCCGTCCGACGAGGTCGCCGAACTGCTTCCATTGCACGTCCTTGCTGTAGATGTCCCGGATGCGGGCCCGACCTAGCGCAGCGATCTCCGCCATTCTGGGCCAGTCTTGCAGACTGCGTGAAATGACCTCGACGGCCTGTTCTGGGGTACCGTAGGTCTCGATGGTCACGCCCTCCTGCATGCCGGCCGGATAGCTGCCGGCGTCGGAGACGAGCAGTGCGCCGCATCCCATCGTCTCGAAGCAACGCATGTTGCCGCGATCCGTGCCGGCCATGTCGATCGCGCCGTTGAACACGATCTTCGACGAGCCAATCAGTTCATAGAGGGCTCTGCCGAACACCGGCGGTCTCGCAATGGCCGCGATGGCATCGGGGCGCCGGTGTTGTCGCAGCGGCAGCAATCGCCCGACGGTGCTCTCCGCGAGCCTGGTCAGACGCGATGCATCGAGACAAAGCACGATATTGCGGCTGTCGGCGAGCTGCGCGACCTGCTCCAGCGTCCTGGCCCGCACGCGATGATGTCGCGAATAGCCGCCGGCGAAGGCGACGTCGATGGGGCGCTCGCCGTGACCATATTCCTCCATCACCGGATCATGCGCCGGAAAGAATGTTTCGACCCGGCATCCGTTGCGGCGCCAGATATCGAGGATCGATGGAGCGTTTCCGAGCACGGCGCGATAGGCCGTGAAATCGGCATTTCCCGACGGCGCGGCACGCCAGCACAGCGCCTTCTTCACGCAGCCCGGCAGCTTGGCAACGAATGCGCTCGGATAGCGCACGGGATCGAGGTTGTAGAACACCTCGGTGGCGTGATGCTCGATTTGAGCGAGCAGAATGGCCTCGAGCGTCGGCTCACCCGACATGCCCTGCTCGCGCGCCCAGCGGCGCTGCAAGACCTCGTCGTCCCCATTGGTGAAGAAGGCCTCCGGCGAACCGTCGAGCACCGGTTGAAGGAAATGCGACGCACCGAAACGATCGTGCAGAAATACGCGCCGCCGCTCCGCGAAGCTCTGCGTGTTGGCCGCAAGCTCATTCAACCGCGGCAGATAAGACGGATAGAGGGCGCTATTCTGGAACAAACGCATCGTTTACGCGTACCTCGCCAACATCCATTTCATATTCAGATACGGCCAGATCCGCCCGACCGACTCCCAATCCCAGGACTTCGACGCCGTCAAACGGCTGACCGCCGCGCGCAGACCCGCTTCATCCACCAGTTCCGCAAACGCCGGCACATTCCTGTCCAGCAGGTCAGCCGTCCAGCCGGCCAGCGGTCCGTTCAACCATTCCGGCATCGGCGAGTTGAAGCCGACCTTGCGACGCGCGGTGCGAATGGACTCCGGCATCAAATTGGCCATCGCCCGCCGGGCAACAGCCTTGGTATAGCCGTCCGCCGACTTGCTGCTCTCGGGAAGGGCCATCGTATAGGTCACCAGCCGCCAATCCATAAAGGGCATGCGGACTTCGACGCCGTGCGCCATCGAAAGGCGGTCGAAGTTGCGCAGGATGGTGGGCAGCACCGTGCTGTGAAACATCCGATAGAGGCGCTTGTTCAAGCCACCCCATTCACGCGGCAGCACATCGTCCTCCGCTATCAGCGGAAGCGGGGCGGGAAGATTGCGCAGGCCACCGCGCAGAAAATACACGCCCTTCCGCTTGAGGGCCAACGCACGCAGGACATCCACACAACGCCGGGCCAGTTTCGAACGCGACGCGAGGTCCTCTGCCGCGTTCCGTATCTGAAACGCGCGCGCTTGTCCTTCCTGCAAATAGCCGCCCATCAGCTCGTCCGCCCCGTGGCCGTCGAGTGACACCGTCACGTTGTTTTGGGTCAATTGCCGATAGAGCAGCCATATGGCGCTGGGCAACGCGATGTAGACGTCATCGAGATCGTCGAGAATCTGATCGAGGTCCGTCAGCGCATCGGCCTGTCCGATTTCGAGAAAAGTTGGCGCGACGTTGGCCCAGACGGCGGCCTCCTCGGCCATCGGCCTCTCGTCGTTCAAGGCGCCGGGGAACGTCGCAACAAAGGCGTGACGCCATGCTGCGCTGTCGCGCGGCCCCATGCCTTCCTTCTCGTGCGCCGCCATGGCGCAAATCACGGCCGACGAATCGAAGCCGCCGGACAGGCATGTTCCGATCGGCACATCGCTGCGCATGCGCAGGGCCACGGCATCCTGAAACAGCTCGCGAAAGCGCGCGACACGCTCGGCTTCGGTGGCCGGCACCGGCGGCAGATGATCCACGGTCCGCCACCATCGCTTGACACTGACCTTGCCCTGACGAAGCCACATGCAGTGGCCGCCCTGCAAGCGGCGAACCTGGCGAAACAGGGTCCGCTCGCTTCCTTCGATCCCGAAGGCATCGAGCAGCAGCCGGCGTGCAACCTCCATGTCGACGGAGGTATCGATCAGTCCACTCCGCACCAACGCCCGTTGCTCGGACGCGAAGACGAATCGTTCCGGCGACGCGGCATAGAGCAGCGGCTTGATGCCGAAGCGGTCGCGCGCAAGGAACAGCTCGCGGGTGCTGGTGTCGAAGATCGCCAAGGCCCACATGCCGTTGAAGCGGGGCAGCATGTCTTCCCGCCAGGCCTGCCACGCGGCCAGGATCACTTCGGTATCGGATTGGCTGCGCAACACCGCGCCCTGCGCCTCGAGCTCGCGGCGAAGCTCGAGGAAGTTGTAGATCTCGCCGTTGAACACGATCACATGGCGGCCGTCCGCGGACAGCATGGGCTGATAGCCGCCCTCGCCTGGATCGATGATCGCCAGGCGGCGGTGGCCGAATGCGAGGCTTCGGTCCGCGCTGAACCAGGTCCCCTCGCCGAACGGACCGCGATGCGCGATCAGGCTGGTCAGCCGCGAGATGTCGGCCGGTTCGACCGCATTGCCACCCAGATTTACGATGCCTGCGATTCCGCACATGTCCTAGACAGCCTTGATGGGCAAGAAGCGACTGACGATCGAACGAATATCTTGCCGGCAAGCCCTTCGATACGGACCCAATTGCGACGCCGCAACCGCGATCGCGAAAATCGTCGCGGCCGTCACCGACGAGATAGCTCCCACCGACCACCAGGACGGCGCGGGCTGGAATGGCGCGCGGTCGAGACCGTATCGCACCGCCAGCGCCGTCGCGATCCCGATGCCGAGCGGCATCAGCACGCAATGCACGATGCGCGACCACATGCCGGCGAGATCAAAACTACGGCGCAACAGGAAGACAATGGTCGCCATCTGCGTGATCATTCCGGCGCATGCGCTCCAGCCTGCGGCGTGCCATCCGAAGCGTGGCAATGCGATGGCGCTGGTTACGAGTGTGACGACACCCGTGATCAAGGCGATGAGCGCGTTGGAGCGCGACCGCCCGTGCGCCAGCAAGTAAAAGCCGAAGACGTTCGCGCTCGATCCGAGGATCCCGGCAATCGACAGGACGACGAGAACCTGTGCAGCCTCGGCCGCGACCTCGGCGCCGGTCCAAACATGCAGCAGCGGACGAGCCACGGGGATCAATCCGCCGAGCGCGCTTGCGGCCAGGACATTGAGAATCCACGACGCTCGGAATAGCAGATCGACCTTGCGGTCCTCGCTCTCCCCCTGCAGCGTGCTGAAGAAGGGAAACAGGATCTCGCCGACCTTCAGGATACCGATATAGGTCGCCTCCTGCAGGCGCTGCGCAACGCCGTAGAAGCCGACAAACTGCGGTTGCAGCAGCGCGCCAAGCAGATATCGATCGGCCTGCCCTGCAAGCAGCGCACCGCCCTGTGCGGCAACCTGCCATCCGCCGAAACGAACCAGCCTGCCAAGCGCGTCGCGATGCAATGCTGGAGGTGCCAGCCACTGACGCATTTGGCCGCTAGACAAGGCCAAGGCCAGCAGCAGACCGATCGCCAACCCCAGCGCCTGGCAACCCAGGAATGTCGATGCGTATGGCGCGGCGGGGATCAGGAGGAGCATCGAAAGAGTCGAGACCACGGTGCTGACGATGCCGATCGAGGCGATCCGGCGATAGTCTTGCCGCGCGGTGAACAACGAAATGAAGACGGCCGATACACATTGGCACAACCAGCCGATACCGGCCAGCGCGAACGCCAGCGCGAGATCCGCGGCAGCCGGACCGGCCAGATGAAATCCGAGACGCGCGAGTGGAGCTCCGGCCACCAAAAGGAAAATGGCGATCGGCCCGCCCGCGCCGACCGCGAGCATGACCGCGGTCGCGAACAGGCGTCGCGCGTCGTCGCGGTCGGATGGCTCGAGTCGCTGTGCAAGCTCGCGCGACGTCGACAGTCCGAGCGCGTTGCTGAACACCTGCGCTGGCGCAATGCATGCGGTGACAAGACCCGCGACACCGAATGCCGCGAGCCCGAGATGGGTGATCACGAAAGGCAGGATGGCCAGGTTCAGCACCACGGCCACCAGGAAGGCCGTCGCATTCCACGCGGAATTCCCCAGCAGATCGGGCGGTGTTTTTCTCAACGTCATGCCAGCCACCCGGCCATCACCTCAGCAAGCCTTTGCCCACACCGATCGGGGTCCTTCCCAAGGCATCGCGAATTCGGGCTAGCAGTCAGTTCACGGAATGTCGATAGCCGGCAGGAACCGCAGCCGGCCCGCTTTGGCGGACCCGTTCGGCCTGCGTTTCAGGGCTCCGCCCGAGGCTTGCGGGGCGCCCGGGAAGGCACGCTCAGAGCCCGTCCGACTCGCCGTTCTTCGGCGTGGAGCGCGGCACGGAAGGCGAGAACGCCGGATCGGCCGGGCCCGGCATCGTCGGCCTGCCGCCGGCATCCGCAAGCCGGACCCGCGGGAGCGGCCGCGTCCGGCCGCTGGAACGTCAGCACCTCGCTGCGCTCGCCCTGCTTGGACGTCACCTCGCGCGGCTGCACCGAGGTCAGCGACCAGCCGGCGAGCGATTCGCCCTGCCGCAGGCGCACGACCTTCTGATCGGTGCGGTTGACGAGAATGGCCATGGCGTCGCCCTCGCCCACCACGGCCCCGACCAGCAATAGCGGTGGCGGTGCCTCGACCGGCTGGGTGACGGTGCGGAAATCTCTTCGACCGGCGATGCCGCGACCGCACGCGGCGGCGGCCGTCGCGTGGCCGAGAAGATGGGGCGCTCCTGGGTCGCGGTCGAGCCGAGAACGGCACCGACCACAGCGGATTGCCGCGACGAACGGGCCTGGCGGGAGCCTGCTGCGCGGGCCATGCGACCGGCGCATCGTCGCGACCTCGAAATTTCCGGGCGGGGCTGCCCGCAGCATCGTCAGGCAGCATGTCGATGCGCGACGACGTGGCAGCCATGGTTCCTTGTTGCCATGCACACGTCCTCGCGCCGCAACCTGCGCGTCGCGCAGCCCTACGACATCACCTTCCAGATTCGCTGAAACTGCCGCCGGCCGCTTTGAAGCGCTCGCAAAATAAGGCCTTCGTGTTGAAATTTTCTGGGTATGCGACGCTACTTGGAAAAAGGTTGCAGAATTTTCTGGCATTTCCTCGCCAGCAACTGTTGCGTGACGGACCGCGGATTTTCTAGTGGTCGCACCGGATCAGGCAAGGTGCTTTTTATCTTCCGGAACTTGCCTGGGAGGCCTCGAATATAACCTACTGTGGGCGCCGGGATCAACGGATTGCACAAGCATCGTGTACGTCCCACGGTTGCGACGTCACACGCAGGCTGTAACAGAAATGACCGCGCCATACTGTGTTGGTTCGACGCGACGCGACCTGCGTCGTCAGCCGAGCATGAAACCGGTGCCGTGCAGGTTATGGAGAAGGTCGGCCACACTGTCGATCATCGTGTCCTGGCTTCCCGCCGGTTCGGCCGAAGTCGCCTGTTCCAAGTCAATCAGCACACTCGCTGGCGCGGGCATGGAATCCGGCAGCTCAGACGAATTGGACAATGTGATTCCGCCCTGGCTGAAATTGAAAGCGAAGCCGCCACCGGCGGTCGCGAGCCCCGACGTCGCTGCGGGCGCTGCGCCTACGGCGCCGTCACCATTGAGGTCCTGGTGGAATGCCGGCTCGAGCGCCTTCAGGCGCGCGTCGCTTCCCGCCACTTCGGGCGTGAGGGTGGACAGGTAGTTGCCGTTGCTGTCCGCGCTCCAGACCGAGAAATAGCCGGTCGATGAGTTCTTCCAGGCGACGTCGTAGCCGCCGCCCGAGACCTGCTCGGCGGCAACCGGCGACCATGCGCCGTAATTGCCCGCGACGACTGCCGCGCCGCCATTCTTCAGAACCGGGCCGGTGCCGGTGGAGATGCTGTCCAAATCGTAGTTGCTTCCGCTCTGAACCAGGCTGGTCGAACCGGTATGTTCGATCGTGACGCTCGTCGTCGAACCACTCGGGCTGCCGATCGTGCCGTCGCCATTGAGATCCTGTTGGAAGACCGACTCCAGCGAGATCAGGCCGGCATTGCTCCCGGGCACTTCAGCCGTGAGGGTGGTCAGAAAGTTGCCGTTGCTGTCGGTGCTCCAGATCGAAAAATATCCGGTGCTCGCATTCTTGAAGGCAACATCATAGCCGCCACCCGAGACCTGTTCGGCGGCAACGGGCGACCAGGCTCCGTAACTGCCTACGATGACCGGAGCACCGCCATTCTTCAGGACAGGGCCCGTGCCGGTAGCGATGCTATCCAGCTCGTAATTGCCTGCACTTTGGACCAGGCTGGTCAAACCGGCATGTTCGATCGTCGCGGTCGACCCGCCTGACGTCCCGATCGTGCCGTCACCATTGAGATCCTGATGGAACGCCGTTTCCAGCGATATCAGACCCGCATTGCTCCCCGACACTTCGGGGGTGAGGGTGGACAGGAAGTTACCGTTGCTGTCCGTGCTCCAGATCGAAAAATATCCGGTCGATGCATTCTTGAAGGCGACGTCGTAGCCGCTGCCCGAGACTTGCTCGGCGGCCACGGGCGACCAGGCGCCGTAACTGCCTGCGATAACGGGAGCACCGCCATTCTTCAGGACAGGGCCCGTGCCGGTAGCGATGCTGTTCAGGTTGTAATTGCCGCCGCTCAGGACCAGGCTGGTCGATCCCGCGGCCTCGATGGTGGTCGTCGGAACACCGATCGTGCCGTCGCCGTTGAGGTCCTGATGAAACGCCGCCTCCAGCGAAACCAGGCTGGCGTTGGTTCCCGACACTTCAGGCGTGAGGGTGGACAGGAAGTTACCGTTGCTGTCCGTGCTCCAGATCGAAAAATATCCGGTCGATGAGTTCTTCCAGGCGACATCGTAGCCGCCGCCGGAGACCTGTTCGGCGGCCACCGGCGACCAGAGGCCGTAATTGCCGGCGACCACTGCCGCGCCGCCACTCTTCAGGACGGGGCCGGTGCCGCCGCCGGTCGGATTCAGGTAGTACTTGCCGCTGTCGATGACGAGAACGGTCACGCCCGTTGATTCGAGCACGATGGGCCCGGTGAGCATCGCGCTGGCAACGGTCTGATCGGCGAACTGGAGATACTCGACGCCTGTGACGGTGTCGGTGCCATCGGGCGAACCGCTGCGTTGATCCGTGATCGTGAAGGTCTGGGTCGTGGCATTGTACGTGAACGCGTAATTGGCGCGATTGCCTGAATACGCGGCGGTGTCCGTGCCCGAGCCGCCGGTGATGGTGTCGTTGCCGCCGCCGCCGGTCAGCGTATCGTTGCCGGACCCGCCGTTCAGTGCGTTGGCGATCGCATTGCCGATGATCGTGTCGTTGCCGGAGCCGCCGACGGCGTTGTCGATGTAGGAACGCGCGTCGTTGTTGTAGAGATAGGAATTGTAGACGTTGCCCCATGCGTAATGGCCGTTTCCGAGATTGGCGAGTTGAACCGACGAGAACACGGACGACGCACCCGGATTGAGATTGATGCTCAGGTTCGTCGTGTAGTTCGACAGGTCGTAGGTATCGACGCCGCCACCATCCCAGATCGTCTCGTAGATGCGATTGGCCGAGCCACCGGCACCGCCATTGTCCGCCGGCTGGCCAGCGCCGTTGATGAACTCCTGCCCGGTGGTCGGGCTCCATGTATAGACGGTGGTCCCGCCCTGAGTGGTGTAGTCCGCGCCGTACATCGTCTGCAGCGCGAGGATATCGTTGGCCATATAGGTCTGCGAATATCCATAGGCTTCGTTGGTGTAGCCGCTCGTCGTCGAAGCACCGACATAGCTGCGATAACTCATGACGGTGTATTCGCTGTCGTCGTGCGCGCTCGGCACGGCGACGTTGGCGGGACCGCCCGCTTCCTGACTGTGCTTCAGGCCAAGGGCGTGTCCGAGTTCGTGCAACGCAGTCGTGAAATAGTAGTTGCCGAGCGCAGCCAGCGAATAGTTGTAGGCGGTTCCGAACCACACGTCGCCGCCGGACGCGTAGTTGCCGGGATAATAGGCGTAGGATGTCGGATTGGCCGCTGGCGACTGCGCGACCATGATGTCGGCGCCGTTCGTCCCGGCGTACTGGATGTTGGCGTTGGTGTAGCCGAGGATCAGTCCGATCGCGTAATTGATCGCCGCCTGCATCTGACTCGGCGCCGAGCCAAAACCCGACGTCGTCGGCTCACTGCTGCCGCCGCTGTAGGGACTGGCGTAGTCGCTTGCAGCGTCCGGAAAGCTGTAGGTGATCGTGCCGGACCATTTGTAGCCCGACAGAAGGCCGTCGATCTCGGCGTTGTTGGTGGCACTGACGTTGACGGCGGTGGCCAAGAGAATCTCCGAAGCAGCAACCCCCGTTCGATTCGGGGCGCGACAGGTGATTCTAGCTTGAGAGTTAAACGTTTGGTTTAATTTTGGCGAGCCGGTCCGGACTCCTTCCGTAAGGCCGTGTTAGCCATCAAATCCCGTAGTCATACGGGCCAAGACAAGGATGCCAGTTCCGGCTCCCTGCGTGTTGCGAGCGAAATCATGAAACGACGTCTACTCTCGGCCGGTCTGTTCGGCGCCCTGATCGCGCTCGCCGGGCCGGACCATCTACCTTTCGGAGGACTGCCTGTCATGGTCGGAAAAGCCAATGCGGATGAGAGCGGCAAACAAGGCGACACAGCGAGACGCGCGCCCTCCGTTCCAATGGCCCGCGACCCCTCGGCTGCGGTCGCGGAGGAGTACGAATCCGCCCGTCGCAAGGGAACGCGGGAGGCATTCGAGCTGTTCATTGCGCGCCACGGCGATGACCCGCTGGCCGAGCAGGCGCGCGCCGAGCTGAAGCAGCTGGCGCGCTGATCCTTCGCGGGCGCCGCTCAGGCATTGCATTTCGCCAAGCGGCATCCGCGCGGCCCTGACCTGCCGCGTGATGTCTTGCCGCATGGTCATTCGGCACTATGGTGGGCCCGCAATTTGTCCCGGAGCCCATCAAGATGCCCTTTCCGCATGCCTCGGAAGCCCTGTCACGCTTCACCGTGCTCGATCTGACCCGCGTCCGGTCCGGGCCCACCTGCGTGCGGCAGCTCGCGGACTGGGGTGCGAACGTGATCAAGATCGACGCGCTCACCGCGGATGCCGGCGGCGAGCAGCCGGGCGGGCCGCGGCAGGGCTCCGACTTCCAGAATTTGCATCGCAACAAGCGGGCGATGACGCTTAACCTGAAGGACGAGCGCGGGCTCGCCGTGTTCAAGCGCCTCGCCGCCAAGGCCGACGTCGTCGTGGAGAATTTCCGCCCCGACGTGAAGAAGAAGCTCGGTATCGATTATGAGGGCCTCGCCAGGATCAATCCGCGCATCGTCTACGGGAGCATCTCGGGCTTCGGCCAGGACGGGCCCTACCACAAGCGGCCGGGTTTCGATCAGATCGCGCAAGGCATGGGTGGGCTGATGTCGATCACCGGCGCGCCCGGCGAAGGCCCGATGCGGGTCGGCATTCCGGTCGCCGACCTCACCGCCGGCCTGTTCTGTGCCATGGGTATCCTTACCGCACTGCTGGAGCGCGAGGTCTCGGGCAAGGGCCAGTGGGTGCAGACCTCGCTGCTGCAGGCCCAGATCTTCATGCTCGACTTCCAGGCCGCGCGCTGGCTGATGGAGAAGGAAGTGGCCAAGCAGGCCGGCAACAACCACCCGACCAGCATTCCGACGGGCGTGTTCAAGACCTCGGACGGCTACATCAACATCGCCACCACGGGCGGCCGGATCTGGGAGCGTTGCGCGCAGGCGATCGGCGCGCCGGAGCTCTACAGCCATCCCGACTATCTGACCGCGCCAGCCCGCTCCAAGAACCGCGACGCGCTCAATGTCGAGATCGAGAAGCGTACCTTGACGAAGTCCACCGAGACCTGGGTCCGTGAACTCAACGAGGCCGGCGTGCCCTGCGGGCCGATCTACGCCATCGACCAGATGTTCGAAGACGAGCAGGTCAAGCATCTCGGCATCGCGCAGGAGGTGCCGAATGACGAGGATCGCGACATCCGTCTGGTCGGCCAGCCCGTGACGCTGTCGCGCACGCCGAGCAGGATGGTGGCGCGGCCGCCGGAATTCGGCGAGCAGACCGACGAAGTGCTGAAGGAGTTCGGCTTCGGCGCCGACGAGATCGCCAAGCTCCGGGACGCCAAAGTGGTGTGAGTGCTTCGTTGGAGATCGGCCAGCGAAAAAGCCCGGCGCTCGCCGGGCTTTTTGACTCGCGGAGCCACGTCGCCGCTCAGGTGCCGCTGAAGCGATAGTTGACGCCGACGCGCAGGATGTTGTCGGTGATGTGCGAGCGATAGCCGACGACCAGGGGCGCGCCGCTGAGCGCGATCACTGGCGTTGCGAGCGAACCCGAGACGGTTCCGAGATCGACATGGAGATATTCGAGCCTGGCGCTCCAATTGTCGGCGAAGGCGCCTTCGATGCCGGCACCTGCGGTCCAGCCGATCTTCGTCGCACTGCTGCTGAAATTTGCCGCGACGGGCGTGAACGCCAGGTTGTCGTCGCTCCCAGGGCTGCCGCTGACATTGGTCGCGGCGATGGTGCCCGAGGTGGAGACGCGGCCATAAGCAAGACCACCGGTACCGTAGAACAGCACGCGCGGCGTCACCGCCGCGCCAAGCCGGCCGCGGACAGTGCCGAACCAGTCGAGCTTCTGGACGAGATTGAAGGTCACGGGCAGCGCGGGATCGAACGTGTTGTCGCCGCGATGACCCGGCGTGCAGACGCCGTCCTGCAAACCCGCCGGCGCGCCGGCGCACAGCGCGTCGAAACGGCCCTTCCGGCCGCTGCCCTGGAAATCAGCCTCGAAGCCGATCACGAACATCTCGCGCTGCCAGTTGTAGCCGATCTGTCCGCCGCCGCTGACGCCGTTGAGATCGAACTTGCCGGCGCTCGAATTCAGCAGCGCGCCAGCTCCGCTGTCGATGAAATCAGCAGTCGTGGCCGAGCGTCCCCAGCCATGGCCGACATTGATGCCGGCGTAGAAGCCGCTCCAATTGTGGCCGGGATCCACGGCCACCGGCGACGCCTTGGTATAAATGTGCGGTACCGCGAGATCAGCGGCGAAGGCAGGCGGTGCTAGCAGCATGGCAGTCGCGACCGCAACCAGCAGAGTTCGTGTCATCAATCTTCCCTCGACAAAAGGTGTTGCCTGCTCGCTTCCTCGCGCGAGGCCGGCGATTCAGTGTCGCGACCCTAGGGAAGAGCGCATCGCTCCGCGTCGTGCGAACGAATGTCAGTCGTTTGTGGGATGCGAGCGGACAGTTGCGCGCGGAAGGCGTGCGCGCACCATCCAAGCGTTCTCGAAATCGCTGCTATTTCAGTAGGATTTGATGGTGGGATGGATTTTCGCGGACTGGCACGATGGCGTCGGGAGGCGCTCGACGCATACGGCTTCGCAGGTCCAACCAGAGCAGATCAGGCCGCAGATGTGGCGCCACCGCAACAAGTCAATCGCTCCGTCCGATTGTCGGCCTTGCGCCATTTCCAAAAATCAGGACAGAAACGACAAAGCCCGGCTCGAGCCGGGCTTTGCTTCTTGTTGACGCCTCTGTTGTTGTTAGTACCGGGCGACCACCGGGCCACCGAACTGATAGTTGATGCCGGCGCGCAGGATGTGGTCGGTGAAGCGCGACGAGACGTTGGCACTGACCGTGGAGAGCGGCGCCAGGGTAAACGGACCGGACGAGAAGCTGCCGAGATCCATATAGAGGTATTCGAGCTTGGCGCTCCAGTTCTGGGTGATCTTGCCTTCGATTCCCACGCCGGCGGTCCAGCCGGCACGCGTCGTCGAGTTCGATCCGACCGAGGCGATCGCGACCGCCGCGGGCGTGAACCCGGTCATCGTACCGGTGGTCTTGATCTCGCCAAAGGCCAGACCGCCAGTGCCGTAGAACAGCACTTTCGGAGTCGCCAGGATGCCGACCCGGCCGCGAACCGTGCCGAACCACTGAAGATGCTGATCGATCGTCAGGACGGTGCCGCCGGCAGCAGCGGGGGGAAGGAACGTCAGGCCGGGAAGACAGGGCCCGGCGCCCGGCGCGATCGGGGCGCCCACGCAGCTATAGGTGGCGCTGCCCTTCTCACCTGACCACTGGAGGTCGCCCTCGACGCCGAACACCCAGTTGGCGTTCTGCCAATTGTAGCCCGCCTGGCCACCGGCGACGCCGCCGTTCATGTCGAAAGACGCATTGGTGACGGAGCCGGCGGGAGGCGCGATCCCAAGGCCGGTTGCCGAGTTGAAGTAGGAGACGTCGGTGCGCGAACGGCCCCAGCTATAGCCGCCATTGCCGCCGACGTAGAAACCGGTCCAGTTCCAGACCGGATCGGCCATGACCGGCGCCTTGACGTAGGGCCTTGCGGCCAGATCGGCCGCCAGTGCGCCCGTCGCGAACAGCGACATCGCCGCCGCCATTCCAATCACAATCCGCTTCATGGCAATCCTCCACACAAATTTGTGATGAAAATATGCGCTGAGAAGCGCCCAAGGGCTGTGCCGCGCCTACAACTACCCGAAACAATCGCAGCGTGTAACGCCTAGGACTAGGACGACATCCCCCTATGTATTTGAATCCAGGGGTGATTACGCCTAGCTTTGCGCCGGCTTGGCCCCCTGCGTCAATCCGACACGGGCGAGCAAACGGTCGATCACCGGCCAGAACAGCAGCACGATCGCCAAGGTCGTGAGCGAGCCGACCAGGCCGTTCGACCAAAACACCTTGAGGTCGCCGCCGGCGCCGATCATCGACAGGCGGAAGGCATCCTCGGCGCGGTTGCCGAGCACGAGTGCCAGCGTGAACGGCGCGAGCGGAATGCCGATCTTCTTGAAGACGTAGCCGACGAGGCCGAATCCGAGCATCAGCCAGATGTCGAACATCGCGTTCTGGATCGCATAGGCGCCGATCGCACAGGACACCACGATCATCGGCGCCACCGCGGCGAACGGCACGCGCAGGATCGAGGCGAAGATCGGCACCGTCGTCAGCACCAGCACGAGGCCGACGACATTGCCGAGATACATCGAGGCGATCAGGCCCCAGACGAAATCCTTGTGCTCGACGAACAGCAGCGGTCCCGGATTGAGCCCCCACACCATCAACCCGCCGAGCAGGATCGCCGCGGTGCCGGAGCCGGGAATGCCGAGCGCCAGCATCGGCAGCAGCGCCGCGGTGCCGGAGGCATGCGCCGCCGTCTCCGGCGCGAACACGCCCTCGATGCGGCCCTTGCCGAAGCTCTCTGGATTCTCGGCAAAGCGTTTCGCCAGATTGTAGCCCATGAACGAGGCTGCGATCGCGCCGCCCGGGGTAATGCCGAGCCAGCAGCCGATGAAGGAGGAGCGCAGCAGCGTCACCCAGTATTTCGGCAGGTCCTTCCACACACTCAGCACGACGCGCAACGAAATGCTCGCTGCGTGTCCGCGCAGCGCCAGGCGCTCCTCCATCGTCAGCAGGATCTCGCTGATGCCGAACAGGCCGATGACGGCGACGAGGAAGTTGATGCCGCGGAGCAGCTCGGACGAGCCGAAGGTCATGCGCAGATTGCCTGACACCGTGTCCATGCCGATGCCGGCGAGCAACAGCCCGAGCGACATCGAGATGACCGTCTTGTGCTTGGCCTCGCGTCCCAGCCCGACGAAGGAGCAGAAGGTCAGCAGATACACGGCGAAGAACTCGGGCGGGCCGAACTTCAACGCAAAGGACGAGATCATCGGGGCGAGGAAGGTGATCAGGAGCACCGCGACCAGCGAGCCGATGAAAGAGGACGTGAACGCCGCCGTCAGCGCCTCCGCCGCCCTGCCCTGCTGCGCCATCGGATAGCCGTCGAAGGTGGTCGCGACCGACCAGGCTTCGCCGGGGATGTTGAACAGGATCGAGGTGATCGCGCCGCCGAACAGCGCGCCCCAGTAGATGCAGGACAGCATCACGATCGCCGAGGTCGGATCCATCGTGAAGGTCAGCGGCAGCAGGATCGCAACACCGTTGGGTCCGCCGAGCCCGGGCAAAACGCCGACGAAGATGCCGAGCACCAGCCCGACCATCATCAGCGCGAGCGTCTTCCACGTCAGCAGGACCGCAAAGCCGTGAAGCAAGAGACCGAAAGCTTCCATCGCGGGCTCGCCTTAGTGGCCGAAGGCCGCTTCTAGCGGCCCTTTCGGCATGATGACGTCGAAGGCGATGTCGAAGGTAACGAACATGATGGCCGTGAATACGACAGCGGTGAGCAGCGACTTCCAAAGCGCGATCTTGCCGACGAGGCGCATGAAGCTGGCGATCAGCAGGAAGCTCGCGACATAGAGGCCGAGAAACTGCGTCGCCAGGCAGAACAGCAGCGTCGGCACGAACACCGCCATCACGCGGCGGGCCTGCGCACGCGTGACGAAGGTCTCAGCTGCCGCGCGGTGCGCGACCAGCGCCACGATCAGGCCGTAGAGGCTGGCACCACCGAGAATGACGGAGAGGTAGAACGGGAAATAGCCGGGCTCCGGCCCGGTCGAATCCCAGGAGGCGCCGGTGCGCCAATTGTCGTAGCCGAGCGTGGCGGCCAGCGCGAGCAACAGGAGACAGACGAATATCTCGATCGTGCCGGAGGAGACGACGGAAGGCGAGTCGTCTTCGGGCGCGGTCGGATCGTCGACGATGATTTCAAGATCGGTTTGGGGCATGAGCCGTTGGGACGGAGTGCGGTTCGATTCTCCCTCTCGCCGCAAGAACGGGAGAGGGAGAAGGGAGAAGAGACGGCTACTTCGCGACGAATCCAGCTTCCGTCATCAGCAACTTGTTGACTGCATCGTCCTCCTCGAGGAATTGCACCATGTCTTTGCCGGTGAGGAAGATCGGCTTCAGCGCCTGCTTTTCCATGTAGTCCTTGTATTCCGCGGTCTGCGTCACCTTGTGGAACAGCTCGACATAGAACGCCTGCTGTTCCGCCGTGACCTTGCCCGGCAGGAACGTCGCGCGGAGCATCAGATACTGCACATCGACGCCCTCCTCCTTGCAGGTCGGGATGTCGGCCCAGGACTGCGTCTCCGTCACTTTGCTGGTGTAGGAGATTCGCTCCTTGTCGAACACGCAGAGCGGACGCACCTGGCCCGCGCGCCAGACTTCGAGATTTTCGGATGGATTGTTGACGTTGGATTCGGTGTGGTTGCCGACGAGTTGGGTCGCCGCCTCGCCGCCGGACTTGTAGGGCAGATAGGAGAATTTCGCGCCGGTCTTCTGCTCGAGGAACACGGTCAGCACGTGATCCTCGCGCTTGGAGCCGGTGCCGCCCATCTTGAACGGCGCGCTCGCCGCCTTCGCGGCCGCGACGAACTCCTTCACCGTCTTGGGACCCGCGCTGTTGTCCCACAGCACGAACTGGTCGAGCGCGATCACCGAAACCGGGGTGAGCTCACGCCAGTTGAACGGGATCTTCGCCGACAGCGGCAGCATGTAGATCAGCGAATAGGCGATCAGCACCTTGTTGGGGTCGCCCTCGCTGGATTTCATGTACATCAGCGCTTCGGCGCCGGAAGCCCCGCCCTTGAGCGAGACCACGATCGGCTGCTTCATCAGATTGTTCTTCTGGATCGCGGCCTGCATCATCCGAGCCATCTGGTCGGAGGCACCGCCCGCGCCCGCCGCAACCACGATTTCGACCGGCTTCGTCGGTTCCCAGGCGGCAATGGCCGGGGTGCTCAACGATAACGCTGCTGCAACGCCAACAGTTTTCACTAGACTTCGCACGAGTTTCGTCCCCCGGTTATTGTTTGGCTTGTTGCCAGGAATTCGATGCATTTTGCGGACGAATGCTGGCGAGTTCAAGCCGGCGCGCATCGCGCCGCCTATGACTTTCGGCTGACGAAGCCAAGCCGGAGATGCGCTACTTGCCCTTCCAGTTCGGCGTGCGCTTGTTGAGGAAGGCGTCCATTCCCTCGCGGAAATCTTCGCTCATATAGGCCTTGAGGATCAGATCCTCGCCCTCTTCGCGCGACAGCGTGCGGCGGATGCGGCGGACTGCCTCCTTGGTCGCTTCAAGCGTCAGCGGGGCGTGGCTCGCCACGAGCCTGGCGGTCTCGTCAGCGCGGCGCTGCAGCGTCTCGACGTCGGGAACGATCTCGTTTAGAAGGCCGAGCGCCAGTGCTTCCGGCGCTTCGACGAGGCGCGCCTTGAAGATCAGATCCTTGGTGCGGGCGGGCCCGACCAGCGAGACGACGCGGCTGATGTTCGACATCGACAGGCAGTTGCCGAGCGTGCGCGCGATCGGAAAGCCGATGCGCGTCGCTTCAGTCCCGATGCGCAGGTCGCAGCAGGCCGCAATTCCGGCGCCGCCGCCGGTGCAGGCTCCCGCGATCGCCGCGATTACGGGCACGCGGCACTGCTCCAGCGTGCCGAGCACGCGGTCGATGCGGGCCTCATAGTCGAGCGCATCCTGCGCGGTTTTGAACGCACGGAATTGAGAAATGTCGGTGCCGGAGGCAAACGCCTTGTCGCCGGCGCCGGTCAGGATCAGCGCCTTGATCGAGCGGTCGGCGTTGATCTCCTGGCAGATCTCCGCCATGCGCTCGTACATGGCGAAGGTCAGTGCGTTGCGCGCCTGCGGGCGGTTGAAGGTAATCCGCGCGATGCCGTCCGTGACGGAGTAGAGCAGGTCTTCGTTGGCGGTGGTCGGTGCGTTCATTGCGCGCTCTCTTTTCTCTAGGTTAGTTCAGGCAACCTGGGCCTTCAGGCCACCTGAGCTTTGGTCATCGGCACCGCGTCGCGTCCCTTCAGGAGGTCCATGGCCGCCAACACGCCGCCGCTCCGGTGCGGGATCTTTGCAAGATCGAGGCCCATCTCGACGCCGGCGAGCGTGCCCATCAGCATCAGGTCGTTGAAATGGCCGATATGGCCGATGCGGAACACCTTGCCCTTGACCTTGTTCAGGCCGGTGCCGAGCGACATGTCGAAGTTTTCCAGCACCACCTTGCGGAAGGCGTCGGCATCGTGGCCATCCGGCACGCGCACGCCTGTCAGCGCCGGCGAATGCGCGGCAGGATCGGCGCACTGCGTCTCCAGGCCCCAGACCTTGATCGCGGCACGCGTCGCCGCGCTGTGGCGCTTGTGGCGGGTCCAGACGTTCTCGAGCCCCTCCTCTTCCAGCATCTTGATCGCCTCGCGCAGGCCGTAGAGCAAATTGGTCGCGGGCGTATAGGGGAAGGTGCCGAGCTTGTTGAAGCTGATGACCTCCTGCCAGTCCCAATAGGAGCGCATGCCGGGGTTGGCCTTGGCCACCGCGAGCGCCTTCTCTGAGACGGCGTTGAAGCCGAGGCCCGGGGGCAGCATCAGGCCCTTCTGCGAGCCGGCGACCGAGACGTCGATGCCCCAGGCATCGTGCTCATATTCCATCGAGCCGAGGCCGGAGATGGTGTCGACCATCAGCAGCGCCGGATGCTTGACGCGGTCGAGCAGCTTGCGCACCTCCAACGGCGGCGTCACGCAGCCGGTCGAGGTCTCGTTGTGGACGACGCAGACCGCCTTGATGGTGTGCTGCTTGTCGGCGGCAAGGCGCTTCTCGATCTCGGCGAGATCGGCGCCATGGCGCCAGTCGCTCGGGATGAAATCGACGTCGAGCTTGAACTTGTCGGCGATGCCGCGCCACAGCACGGCGAACTGGCCGGTCTCGCACATCAGGACCTTGTCACCGGGCGCGAGCACGTTGACCATCGCGGCTTCCCAGCCGCCGGTGCCGGACGAGGGGAAGATGATCACGGGCTGCTTGGTGCGGAACACCCGCTGCATGCCGGCGAGGACGGCGAAACCGAGCTCGGCGAACTCCGGACCGCGATGGTCCAGCGTCGGCATGTCCATCGCCCGCAGCACCCGGTCGGGCACGTTGGTCGGTCCTGGAATCTGGAGAAAATGCCTTCCAGTATGCACGGTCATCGGCGTCCTTCCCGGTCTTTGAGTCTGCCTTTTGCGTCTGTCTCTTGAGTCTGTCTTGCCTTCGAGCCCAGCCTGACTTCGAGCCCGCTGGCCTCAAGGGGCTGCGCGAGCCGCTCGAATATCACTATTCGCCGGGCTTGTCCCTCGCCGGGCGGGGTCCGTCAATGCACAAGAAGCAGGGCTCGCCTTGCCAAGGGCCGTGACCGGAGGCAAGACGGGGGCGGCGAACAGGCAAGAGCGGACCATGGCGGCGGAAGTGCCCGGGAAATCACAGGAATCGGCCAAAAAGGACGGCCTCGCGGCACGTCTGGCCCGGGAAATGACCGGTGACGTCCTGTTCGACGCTTTCAGCCGCGGCCGCTACGCCACCGACGCTTCCTTCTACCAGATCATGCCCCATGGCGTGGTGGTGCCGCGCACCATGGACGAGGCCTTGCGGACGCTGGCAATCGCGCGCGACGAGGGACTGAAGGTGACCCCGCGCGGCGGCGGCACCTCGCAATGCGGCCAGACCGTCAATGACGGTCTCGTGGTCGATCTCTCGAAACACCTGAACCGGATCCTGTCGCTAGACGTCGAAGGACGCACCTGCGTGGTCGAGCCGGGCATCGTGCTCGACGACCTCAACCGCCAGCTGAAAAAGCACGGCCTCTGGTTTCCGGTCGACGTCTCCACGGCCTCGCGCGCCACCATCGGCGGCATGGCCGGCAACAATTCCTGCGGCGGCCGCAGCTTGCGCTACGGCACCATGCGCGACAACACTCTGTCGATGGAAGCCGCGCTTGCCGACGGCACGCTGGGCCGCTTCGGCGAGGTCTCGCGCGATCTTTCCGATCTCGATGCGAACGACAGCGCCCGCGCCCTGTTCCGCGACATGCTCGATCTCGGCGCCCGCGAGGCCGGGGAGATCGCCGCGCGCTTTCCAAAGGTGCAGCGTCGTGTCGGAGGATACAATCTCGATGCGCTGGTGCCGCGCAATGCGCGCAACAACATGGCCCACCTTCTCGTCGGCTCCGAGGGCACCCTCGCTTTCACCACCAAGGTCGAGCTGAAGCTGTGGCCCGTGATCCGCAACAAGGCGCTCGGCATCTGCCATTTCGGCAGTTTTTACGAGGCGATGGACGCGGCCCAGCATCTGGTCAAGCTGAAGCCGATCGCGGTCGAGCTGGTCGACCGCACCATGCTCGCGCTCGGCCGCGACATCGCGATGTTCCGGCCGATCATCTCCGCCGCGATCAAGGGCGATCCGGATGCGGTGCTCGTGGTCGAGTTCGCTGAGGAAGATCAGGCGGACAACCTCGTGCGCCTGAAGCAGCTGGGCGAGCTGATGGGCGATCTCGGCTTCGGCTGGAACAACGACAAGCGAAAATGGGGCGGCGTGGTGGAAATCACCGAGCCTGCGCTGCAGAGCGGGATCGCCGATTTCCGCGCCGCCGGCCTCAACGTCATGATGTCGATGAAGCAGGAGGGTAAGCCGGTCTCCTTCGTCGAGGACTGCGCCGTGCCGCTGCCGCATCTCGCCGACTACACCGCGCGGCTGAGCGAGGTGTTTGCCAAGCACGGCACCAGCGGCACGATGTATGCTCACGCCTCCGAAGGCTGCCTGCATGTACGACCCGTGCTGAATTTGAAGCTGGAGAAGGACGTCAAGGCGATGCGGGCCATCGCCGAAGAGGCCTTCGAACTTGTGCGCGAATATAAGGGCTCGCATTCCGGCGAGCACGGCGATGGCCTGGTGCGCTCCGAATTCCACGAAACGATGTTCGGCGAGCGCCTGGTCGCCGACTTCAGGGAAGTGAAGCAGCGCTTCGATCCCGATGGCGTGCTCAATCCCGGCAAGATCGTCGACGTCCCGAAGATGGACGATCGTTCGCTGTTCCGCTTCAAGCCTGAGTATCGCGTCGCTGAGCTCAAGACAAAACTCGACTGGTCCGCTTATCCCGGGGCTGGCGGCGGCTTTCAGGGCGCGGTCGAGATGTGCAACAACAACGGCGCCTGCCGCAAGCTCGAGGGCGGCGTGATGTGTCCGTCCTACCGCGCGACGCGCAACGAGAAGGACGTGACGCGAGGCCGCGCCAATACGTTGCGCCTCGCGATCTCCGGCCAGCTCGGCGCGGGCGCGCTCTCCTCCGACGAGATGATGGAGACGCTAAAGCTTTGCGTGTCCTGCAAGGCCTGCCGCCACGAATGCCCCACCGGCGTCGACATGGCCAAGATGAAGATCGAGGTGCTCGCCGCGCGCGCGGCCTCGCATGGCCTGACCTTGCGCGACCGGTTGGTCGGCTATCTCCCGCGCTATGCCGGCCTCGCGTCGCGCTTCGCGCCGCTGGCGAATTTGCGCAACCGCAGCCCGCTGCTGCGAAAGCTGTTCGAACACTTTGCCGGCATCAGCGCCCGCCGCGCGCTCCCCGCCTTCCGCAGCGACGTGTTCGTGCCGCCGGCCGAAGCGGTCGGGCCGGAAACCGGCCGCGAGGTGGTGCTGTTCGCCGACACCTTCAATCGCATCTATGAGCGCGAAAACCTCGAGGCCGCGCTGCGCGTACTCACAGCCGGGGGCTATCGCGTGCACATGCCAAAACCCGCGAGCAGCGGCCGCCCGCTCTGCTGCGGCCGCACCTTCCTGTCAGCCGGTCTCGTCTACGAAGCCCGGTCCGAGCTTGACCGCCTCGTCGCCGCCTTCGCGCCGTTTGCCGCGCGCGGCGTGCCGATCGTCGGTCTCGAGCCAAGCTGCCTTTTGACCCTGCGCGACGAGCTCGCCTCGCTGCGCCAGGACGATGACGCCAAGGCCGTCGGCACCCACGCGCTGACCTTCGAGGAATTCCTGGTGCGCGAGGCCGAGGCCGGCCGGCTGCAACTGCCACTCGGCACTGTTGCCGACAAAGCCCTGGTGCACGGCCATTGCCATCAAAAATCCTTCGGCGCGTTCAAGCCGGTCGAGCAGGTGCTGCGCCTCATCCCTCGCCTGAAGGTCGAGACCATCGAGTCGAGCTGCTGCGGCATGGCCGGCGCCTTCGGCTATGGCGCGGACACCTACGATGCCTCCATCGGGATGGCCGAGCTGTCGCTATTGCCCAGCATACGGCGCGCGGACCAGAATACGCTGGTCGTTGCCGACGGCACCTCCTGCCGGCACCAGATCCACGACGGCACCCAGCGCGAGGCGCTTCACGTCGCGCGCGTGCTGGCGATGAGCCTTGATCGTGCCGAAACCCAATCCACAACCACTCCCATTGCAAAGGAAACCAATCATGGCTGACCTCACCCTCGACACCGCCCGCAAGATCCTCGATGCCGCTTTCGCAAAGGCCGGTGAGCTGAAGCTGAAGCCGCTCGTGGTCACCGTCCTCGACGCCCGCGGCGTGCTCAAGATCGCCGCGGCGCAGGACGGCACCAGCCTAATGCGCGCCGAGATCGCCCACGGCAAGGCCTATGGCGCGCTCGCCATGGGCCTCGGCTCGCGCGCCCTGTTTCAGCGGGCGCAGGAGCAGGCCTATTTCATTGATGCCGTGAACACGATTGCCAAGGGCGCGCTGGTGCCGGTCCCCGGCGGCGTGCTGATCATGGACGGCACGACCCTGCTCGGCGCGGTGGGTGTGTCGGGCGACACGTCCGACAATGACGAAGCTTGTGCGGTGGCGGGCATCCAGGCCGCGGCCCTAAAGGCCAACGCTGGGTAGCGATGTCCCCCTCGAGCGCTGCCCACCGGAAAAATGTCACAGATAAAGTTGCGGAGAGGACATTAGCATCATCCGCCTGCCTCAATAGAATTTACCGCGCCTGCTGCGTGCGCGACCGGTCGATCGACTGATTAGAGTCGTCGCGCCTATTGAGATAACGACGGATGGCCCTCAAACTTTCGTTCGCGGTCTCTACTATCAAACTGGGAGCAAAGATATCTCTGAGCAGCATTCCGCCATCCCCAGGCCGGCTGGTAGCGAGGTTGTCGCCTTGTCAAGCGAGCTGCACAATTGGAGGGGAAAATCGCCCAAGGCGAATTTCGGGAAAATCGACAAATATTTGGACTTTGCGCCCGGCCACATTTTGTTCTATGTTTGTCCGGCCTACGCATAACCGCAAGGGCGGCCGCCGCCGATGGTTCAGATCGGACGGCGACCTAACCACAGCAGACTAACCAGGAGTCTACCAATGGCTATCGGCCAGTATATTGCCGATTCGTCGGCGAATTTCTCTTTTGATCTTCTTGTTCCCTCCCAGATGGCTGTCCGGTCGCGCCTTGCGCACTCGGAGCTCATGAGCTCGTCGGGCCGCCTGACGCGCGTGGATGGCGGCGTTTCGCTGTCGTGGATCGCGATCCACTAGCCTCGCCCCCCATCGAGCTTTCCGAACGGCACAGCTTCTCGGCACGCAAGGTGTCGGGGACTGCTGCCGTTCGGATTTCAACGGACATTCGATCGAACAGGAGATCTTCAACATGTCTTACTTCAAGGACAAGCCGCTCATCAGCACGCGCACCACGAGCCATGTGCACCGCCCGTATGGAGGTGTTGCCGACGTTCGCGAGATCATCGACCGCGCCGCCCATGTCAAAGTTCTGGTGTTCCCGATGAGCCTCGGCCCCAAGCTCGTGGCGAGCGAGCTCGCCTGCCCGGCCTTTTATGCCATGACCGGCGACGTTCAGGACGGCAACGTTCCGATCTATCTCGGCGAGACGAACTGCTTCAGCCGGCGGCTCGGTGAACACCTTGCCGATCCGCAGAAGGCGTGGGCCCGCCAGGTGGTGGTGGTGCGCGGGACCTCGAAGGAGGTGCGCTTCACGAAAGAGACCGCAGCCTACCTGCAGTTCTGGCTGACGCATGCGGCCGATCGCTGCGGCGTCATGAAAGTGGTCGCGGGCAGCCCGCCACGGATGCCCGAGATCGATCCGCTGGACCTGCCGCTGCATGAGCGCATGCTCGAAGACGCACAGCGCTTGCTGTTCGATGCCGGCTTGACCGCATTCGAATCGCCGCCGGGCGGCATGCCACAGGTGGACGCGCCGGTGCTGTCGCCGGAGGCGGCTGACGATGTAGAGAGCGGCCCGATGGAGATCGACGTGCACCTGTCGCCTGGCGGCGCGGAGTTCGAGTTGCGTTATGATGAGACGATCTGGGCGCGCGGCTATCCCGCCAACGACCGATTTGTCGTGGCGGCCGGCTCGGATTTCCGCATCGCCACCAATCCGAGCGCGAGCCCGGTGACCCGGGCGCGTCGAGCCGCCTTGTTCGAGGCCGGCGTGCTGACGCCGATCCCGGGAGCCATAGATCGCATGCGGATCACCGTCGACATCGCCTTCCCCTCGATGGCGACCGCCGCCAAGGCCGTCTGCGGGGCGCATGTCGACAGCTCGAAGTGGCGGCCGGTCGATCCGACGCAGCGCCCGGTGATGCAGCTCTAGACCTGAGCGCGACTGGACGCTGCGGAAGGTTTTCTGCAGCGTCCATGTTCGTCGTTTGCGTAGGCGGGGCCTTGCCCTCCTCCGCAATGGCAAGAGCGATCCGCGATTTTTCACAGTAGGACCTGCTGGCGCCGTGTTTCGGCGTCGACGCGAGCCGAGCAATCTCATGATCGATGATCTGGATGACCTGCCGCCGAGCGACCTCGATGAGAAGGTCATCGAGGGCGCGGCCGAGGATTCCGCATCCGGCGAGCAGGCCACTGCCAGCTTGCCACGCGTGCTGCGCTACGCTGTTCTGGCCTCGCGCGCCGACCATTCGGTCTACCAGCGCCTCGCCGCCGAAATCGAGACGGTCTGCCCGGGCATCGCCCTGACGGAGACATGGATCGACACGCCCGACGCCGCAAGCGGATGCGCGCTTGCCGTCGAGCTCGACCACCGGGCTGTCCGCGAAGACAAGCCGGAGTGCCGGAGCCTTGCCGATGGCGTGCGGCTGATCTCGCTGGCGCTACCTCGCGACAGGGGGCTCGACGAAGAGCACCGCCGTGTCGCAAGCGCGCTTGTTGCCGCCTTTCACAAACTTCCGCCGTCCATCCCCCTCGAGCTCGCCGCCGAGATCGAGGCCCTCGTTTATGGCTGGGCGGCACTGCCAGTCTGCGCGCACGAAGTTATAGGTGCCTTTCAGACGCCCGCAATCCGGGCAGCTGCGATGCTCGGCGCCAGCATGGCGCGGCGCAGGATCGAGGAAGCCGAGGAGACAGCATTCGCCCGCTCGCGGGAGCGTCTGCGTAAAGCCGACGAGCGGGAGGCCATGCGCAGCGACGCCAGTAGTGAGAGGCCGCTGCTGGACGTTCCCGAGGGGCATGTCATCGTGGTGCGAACGGATCCGGTCACCATGACGGGCTATAAATTGAAGGAGATCGTCACGCCCTTGAAAGGCCTGATCGATGTACCCTTGCCGCTGATCAAGACACCGGCGCTTGCGGAAGTGCGCCGCCAGTTGATGGCGGAATTCAGCTACGCGGCCAATGTCGTCGATTTTGTGCTATCCGACCTCGTCGGTCGCCCCACGATCGCCTTCCGCCCGCTGCTGATGGTGGGGCCGCCCGGGAGCGGGAAGACGCGTTTCGCGCAACGGCTGCAGCAGCTGCTTGGCGTCGGCATGTGGCGGACTGATTCAAGTGGAGCCGATGGCGCGGCGTTCTCCGGAACCGACCGCAGATGGGCGACCGCGCAGCCGTGCCATCCGCTTCTGGCGATCGCGCGCGCTCGGCATGCCAACGTAATGATCCTGCTCGATGAGCTCGACAAAGCCGCGACGGGGCGAGACCATGGCCGCCTGTTTGATTGCCTTCTTGGGTTCCTCGAAATCGACTCGGCGCGGCAATATCCGGACCCCGCACTGCAGACCCCCGTTGACCTGCGACACGTTTGCTACGTTGCTACGGCGAATTTCATCGACAACCTGCCCTCTCCTTTGCTCGATCGCTTCCGCAAGATAGACTTTCCCAAGCCGACGGAGGCCGACCTTCTGGCTCTAATCCCCGCGGTGATCACCGATATCCTGCGCGACCAGGGTATGGACCGGCGCTGGATCGAGGGCCTGAGCCCGAGTGAAACTTCCGCCATCGCGCACCATTGGCGCGGCGGATCAGTGCGACGGCTCCGCCGCCTCCTCGAGATCGTGTTGCGCCAGCGCGAGGTCAACGCAAGCCGCCATTGAACGATAGCGCCGATCCCCCTGTGCCACAGCGGGTAAGGTCTCAGGCGTTGTCATCCAAAGTCCCCCGCGGGATCAGCCCTGTCTCTTGAGGACGCTTTCAAAGGCTCGCAACCGCATGAACTTCCGTCACTAAGGACTCCAGCCGGAAACTCGCACATCTTCCACCTCCCCGCGCTGCGCGATCTCAATGTTCGGCGGAATGTCCTCGGCCGCCGAGGTGACGATCTTCGCCGCGGCGTGCATCAAATCGAGCTCCGGTCCCACCATCCACCCAGCATCCTGGCACAGCAGCGAAATCGCTTTTTCCAAAATGGACTCGGCTCGGGCAAGACGGTGAATGCGGATGGCGATTTCGTCCGGGGAAATCGGCTCGCCCGAGCCTGTACGGCCCGGTTGGTAGATCAGCGATAGACGTTCCGTCTTCAGACGAGCCAACGGCCGCTCTATCGCATCGATCCTCTTCTGCAAATCGAGGCGGGCGCGCCGATCAGCATCGGACGGCTTCAGGACCTCGGCCGAAGCATCTGACGAGGCAGCATCGAGTGGGTTGCCTTCATCGGCGTGAAGTAACCGGGGGATCCGGCGCTGCGCCTCGTGATAAGCAACCGAGACCTCCTGCCTGAGAATGCGATGCAAGGCACCAACGAACAACTGCGGATGGTGAAACGCGATCACTCTCGGCGCATTCCCCGGTTTGACCGCCACGTTGTTGCGGCCCAGGAACGAGGCGAATTCGGCTTCCGTCGCTGAACTCTTCCACAGGCGTTTCAGCTCCGACTGAAACCTGGGCAGCGGGAAGTCAACAGCCTGAGCCGCTCGGCGCATGGAATCGGTCATGCGCGGCGCATCGATGACCGGCACGACCCCGAGTTCGTCGATAAGCCAGTCGGCAACGTGACCGTTGCCATCGGCGCGAAGCGCCTCGATGACCGACTTTTGCCAACGGCTCGGGACGGCCTCGCCCTCGATCAGGTAGGCCGCGAGCGCCATGACTTTGTGGAGTCTCGGTGCATGATGGCGCATGTCCAGCGCGCGAAAAGTTTGAGGGGAAACGTGGCCCAACACCAGGTGCAGATGATTTGCACCTCCTCCAGCACGCGGCTTGTCGTTGTGGGCGAACACCATCAACGGGTGGTCATGTGCCTTGAGTTCTGTGAGGACGAGATCGACGACCTTCGCCGCTTCGTCCGTCGTCAGCGTACGCCGGGGCGAAATATAGAGATGCCAGAGCGCAATCTCGGCGCGGGACGCAGCCGTCAGGGCCGCCATGACTTGCATCCCGTCGATGGTCCGACGAACGCAGAGATTGCGCATCTCGAGGAGTTCTGGACGCTGATCCTTGTCCTTCCAGAGGTGTGCATCGAGGCGGCGGGCGTCCGTTAGCGACCCCCGATATGAAAAGGCGCGCGCGATCATCAGCGCGGCCCGATCGAGCGGGCGATCAGCAGCAAGGCGGATACTGCATCTCGCAACAAGATTGTCGTCTGCACGAGGTGTTGGGCATCGGCGCCCTGAGCGCGGCTCTGCTTGATTTCGTTCGCACAGCGAATGATCGTTGCGTGGATTTCCGCGAGCTTTTGTCTTATTCCGTCGTGTTTGGCCCGCCTCCTGCGCGGACGGGTTCCGGACAAGTAGGCTTCCATCGCATCCTTGATGAATTGGCTGAGGTCGATCTTCATCGATGCCGCTCGGTCGGTGGCCTGGTCCTTGAGTGCCTGCGGCAAGCGCACGGAAAAAGGAGCGTTGGTCGTGATCGGCGTATTACAGCCAATCTCTGGATGCTTCGCCAATGGCTTTTTCCGGCCCTGCTTGGAGCTGTTTACACCCACGTGATTTTGCTCCAGAAGGCGTCCATCCAGCGGCCGATGAGCCGCAGCCGGTGCTCGCACGGGCCGATCCGGCTTCGACGGATACGGACCCGGAGTTTGAGGACTTGCTCGCGTTCAGCCCGCGTCAGCATCTGAAACTCCCGTGGCGGATCTAGCAGCAAGGAAATCAGGCTGGTCGATCGAGCGAGGCGCCGGACCAGCGTGCAAGAAGCCGCGGCTCCGCGCTGTTCGGCTCGTGCGAAGGTCGGCCCAAGCTTAATTGGCATCGGGAAACCTGAGCCCGCGCGAGGCCTCCTCCATCATCTTTGCGATCCAGCTCGCGATGCGCCGCTGGACCGCCGCCGCCGACAGCCGATCGAGCGGCCGGCCGGAGGCATCGAGCCACAAGGGGGCGAGTTTCGCCGGATCGGCGTTCACGAAATCGACGAGGTTCAATCCTGCACGGTCCACGGGCTGCCACAGACGGTCATCGAGCCGCGGCAGCGCGATCTCCGTCACGCCCGCACGCATCTCGTCGAAGTGCTCCGGCTCCAGGTGGATGATGCCCGGATCGAAATTCGGCGGGAACACGACGCCGACCCGTTCATTGAGCACCCACAGCGGCCGGGCGAGCGGCAGCGCGGTGCGCACTAAGCTCGTGTTCGTCGCCAATGCGCGCATGGCGTCACGATTCGAGGTGGTCACAAGCGCCACGATCATCTGGCCGCCCCCGTCGGCGACCAACTTATCGACGTCCATGTCGCGCAGGAAGCGCAAGACCGTCACGTCCCATGTGGCCGCCGTGTCGAGCACGATGCTGCTACCGCTTGTCACCGCCTGATCGAGGGCGTTAGACAGGGGTGAAAATGCCCGCAACAAAGCAAGCGGATCGTCGGATGCGTCGAGCAGATCGGTGTCGATCTTGGTGACGCTGCCGAGCTTGTCAGCCAACCGCTCGGCGACGTCCGCCGAGAAGACCTCAATCTTGCATCCGCGCGAGCGCAAGATCAGCGCCACGAGTTCGGTAAACAGGCTCTTTCCCTGGCCGCCGATGGCGGACAAGATGACAATGAAGTACCAACCCGGCATCAGCTGCTTCTCCTCTGTCGGCGAGCAGCTGAATAAGGCATGGCTTGACGAACAAGGCCCCCACGAACCCTATGTGGAAACTGTCGTAGATTGTCGTCATCCGTCGGAAATTGATATCAATCGTCTGAGGACGCCTGGCTCGGCTTACGGGCGGAGCGCGGGCGCGCAGGCTTTTGCAAGGGTGCGGAGGAATCGAAAAATCGTCCCGGCGCTAGCTGCGGCGGCAAGATCGAGAGTCGGCATCGGCATTCCCGTCGCGCGGGCTTTCGGCGTGCTGCTGACGCCGCCGGCCGGCGAGGCTGACGTGGCATCGAACGGCTTGGAAGAGCCGCCAAGCAGCGCGACATGATGATAGTCGCCCATGCATGCCCGGCGCCAGAGTTCGGCGGCCGAGTCACGGACGGCGCCATGGCAGGCGATCCAGAAGCCGCGTCGACGCCGATGGCGCAGCGTTTCCGCTCGCCCCGACGCGCCGTCCAGGAGTTCCGACAGACGCGTTGCCACGATATGGTGCTGACAGCTCGCGACCCAGATCGTCAACATCGCGGAAACGACGTCGGAACGGATGTTGTCTACGCCAATCGACCCCGCCAGGATATCGACGATCCGAATGATGACGTCCTGAACCGGGCCTTGCGGTCGCTCCGTCATGGGATCCAGAACGGCCTCGAGCACGTCCCAAACCAGACGGGCTCCGGGCGACGGCTCGGCCCAATCATAGAGCGTTCGCCGTCCGCGGTTTTGCCGCTCCGGATCTCGTGTGGCGAGGCACACGCGATCGCGCACATGTTCAAGGAAGCTGGGCGCGACATCTGTCATCCCAGCGATGAAATCTCCGAGCCGCCTTCTCAGATCGCCCGCAGCCGGCGTGGCCAAACCTTCGAAAAAATACGTCTTCGCCGCGTCAAATGGGAAGGGTGTCGACCTGACGGCCACCAAATGCGGTTGGCCCGGGACCTGGCGCAGCGCCGCATTCACAACATGGGGCTCGACGGGCGCAGCTACGACGACCGTCCGGGAAGAAACTGCGCAACTGACGGCATTCTTCAGCACTTCAGCGGTGACAGGCGCCATGTCGCAATTCGAGAATGGATAACGCCCGATCAGCGCGTCGAAAGTCTCAGGCAATATCTCGGACGGAATGCAGGCGACGCCGGTGTGAGCCGCGTGATGCGCCGCATCTACGAGCACGGACAGCTGCGAGATGACTTCCCCGATACGAGCCGAGGCCTCGCGCCGCGCGCTCCGGCACTGAAACAACGACGCGGCCCGGTCGAGGGCTTCGAGATGGACCGCGACATCCGCCGAAGGACGGCGGACCCGGAGGACGAGGCTCTTAACCTCGGCACGATCCTCCTCGATAAGCATGCACGCTACCGTTTTCCACGACGGAAGAGATCGTCTATTGCGTTGTGGATCCGGGCCTGGTCGATACGGTGCTTAAACCTTTCAAGTTCGGGCGACGTCGGCTGGTTCTTCGCTGTGCTCGCCGGCGATGGTCCGCCAACATCGGTTGGTCGAACGGACGGCCCCCTCGTTGCCGCTCCGGGCGGCCGATCCTTCTTCCCCTTAGCACGCTTGATGAAGTTGTAGAGCGATTGCCCGGTGAACTCCGCGCCCGTGCGACCTCGCGCCCCCCGGACGTTCAGACCCTCGGCAATCTGCTTGTAGGTCAAGCCATGCTCCAAAATCGCCTCGAACGAGCCGATGTGTTGGCCGATGACCATTTGCGTTTTCGGAACGCCCAACTCGGTCGCGGCCAGCGCAGCAACTATCGGCGTCAACAACTCGTCAAGGATCATCGCGGTGCCATTGCCCTTAGATGATGAACAAAATACCTTCCGTTGGGCTTGCGCGTGGCCCGCCCTTCACGACGTGGAATGCTCGATTAGGGCGCCGGCAGGCTGAGGATCGAGGGCGTCGCCCGCGCAGAGCGGCTCCTGCGAATCTTCGCGGCCGCGCGATCGGCAAGATCCGCCACGAAATGGCGCGCGGACGGCCGCTCCTCAAGAAAAGCGTGCAGCAGCCGGCATTGGTGGGCGTCCAACGCCTCCGTGATCATCGCCGCGATCTGAACCGATTCAGCCGAGTCCGTCTCCATTTTAGCGGAGCCCTCCTTGGCGCGCCGGATCGTCTGCTTCACGAACTCGACTGTCACCCGCTCGCCGCGCCGCACCCGCGCGATCACCTCGTGCACCGTTTCCTCGCTCACCGACGCAGCACCCAGCGCCTGAGCGGCGGTCAGCGGCAGCCGGCACACGACCTCGCCGTGGCGCTGGAACAGATGCGCTGCGTTCATATAGAGTTGCGCCTTCCGCGGCTTGAACCCCAAAACCACGCGACACCACCGCAAGAAAATGCCGTGCCCCAGACCTTCCTTGGCCTCTACCAGCGCGACGCCGATCACAAGTCCGCTGCAGGCCTCCCGCTCCACCCCCTCCTGGATGACGACCTCGAGCTCCGGCAGCCTGTCCCGCATCTGGGGAGGAATCTGGCCATAGTCGAACTGATCGCCGCCCATCATGGTCGTGCGCGCTCCAACGCTCTCTCGTTTGAAGTATCCTTGGCCAGGATACACCAAAACGGAAAAACGTCAATCTTTTCCGTATGATGGCAACTCGGCACGGTCCGGGAAGAAAAATCCAAATGCGAAAAGTTTTCGCTTTTGCCGTCAAACTAGAGAGGGAGGACAGCCCGAATGGGAGGAGCTTTGATCCAAGAAATGACCTATAGGCGATCGAGCGCACGCTCTTGATTGCCTGACTAGATGTCCCGTGAGCGGCCGAACGACTGCGAGACCAAGAATAGCGCAAACAGAGGAGCGAGTGGCGATGCACGCTTCGGAAGCGCTTCCAAAACGCAACCCGCGCGAAGCGGTCAGGGCATTGCGGTCAGCGGGTCGATGATGGTGGAATTCAGGGCAGGCAGTCTTCCGTCTGCGTTCCCTGCATCAGCACCATAACTAGGTCGTTCGCCATGCACGATCTCAGTCAGCTTAACGAAAGCTTATGACCGGAGCGCCCCTCATCTCCCCGTCCAGACCGGCTTGCGCTTCTCGGCGAATGCCTTCAGGCCCTCCTTGGCGTCCTCGGTCATCGCCAGTAGTGCGATCTGGCTTTCGGTGTAGGCGATGCTCTCGTCGAACGACATCGACGCGATGGCCCGCATGGCGTATTTGCCACGTCGGATGGCGGTCGGGGATTTGTCGACGATACGGCCGATCAGCCAGTCGACCTTGGCGTCGAGCTCGGCCGCAGGCACGACGTAGTTGAGAAGACCTGCGTCGAGTGCCGCGTCCGCGTCGAACGGTTCGCCGGTCAGCGCCCATTCGTTGACGAGGCGCCGCGGTGCGATCTCCTGCAGCAGGCTCAGCACCTGCATCGGAAACACACCGACCTTCACCTCCGGCAGGCCGAAGATGACGTGATCGGCGGCAACTGCCATATCGGTCATGCAGAGGAGGCCCATGCCGCCGGCCATGCAGACGCCGCCGACGCGCGCGATCGCGGGCTTGGTCGCGTTCCGCGACAAGCGCAGCAAATCGGCATAGTCGACATTGGGCTTCGAATGATCCATCGCGAAAGCCGCGCCGGAGTTCTGCAGATCTGCACCGGCGCAGAACGCCTTGTCGCCCGCGCCGGTCAGCACGATAACGCGGACATCCTTGTCATCATGGGCATCGCGGTAGCCGCGCGTGATGCCAGCTATTACGTCGCCGTTCAGCGCGTTGCGCTTCTCAGGCCGGTTGATGGTGATCCAGAACGACTGCCCGCGCTTCTCGGTGATGACGCCTGTGGTGTCGGTCATGACGCAGTTTCCTTGCTCCCGTTTGCAGCCATTTGCGGCAGCTCGGGCGCGCGGTGCAAGGGCAATCTGCCGGGAGGCGCCACTTTAGCACCTCGACACAAATTTGCGCGCGATTAAGGCGCGAGCGCAGCTCAGGCCGCGGTCGCCTTCCGGATCCAGACCTTGTTGTCGTGGAAAGCGGCGCCGCCGATCGGCGCGATGGTGTCGGCGCCCGTCAGCATGTTGATGCCGCGGTTACCGATATGGTTCTTGTTGGGATGAACGGACTCCGCGATCAGCACGCCGCGGCGCACGCCCTCGAACAGCGTGGCGATCAGCGTGGTCTCGCCGCGGGTGTTGCCGAGCGTCACGGCGTCGCCATGGGCGATGTCGAGCGCGGCCGCATCCAGGGGATGGATCATCACGCTCGCCTTGCCCTCGCGCGCCTGCGAGGACGGGGTCTCGTTGAACGTCGTGTTGAGGAAGCTGCGCGACGGGCTGGTCGCAAGCCGGAACGGATGGGCCTGGTCGGAATGCTCGATCACCGCCCAATGGTCCGGCAGCGACGGCATCTTGTCGAAATCGCCCATCTTCTGGCCGAACGGGGGATGCGCCCAATCGGCTTTGAAATGGAATTTCCTGTCGGCATGGGCGAAGCCGTCGAGATAATGCGACGTGCGGAAGTCCGGCTGCAGGTCGCGCCAGAGGTCGGCTTCGAGACCGGCAATATCGCCGTGGTCGCTCAGCTTCAGCGTCGCATCGATCAATTGACGCGGCGTCAGCTCGAACCCCGGATGCCTGGCACCGAGCCGCGGCGCCAGCGCCTGCAGGACCTCGTGGTTGGAGCGGCATTCTCCGGGCGGGTCGATCAGCTTCGGCCCGACCGAGATGTGCTGGTGACCGCCGCCGTAATAGAGATCGTCATGTTCCATGAACATCGTCGCAGGCAGCACGATGTCGGCCATCTGCGCCGTCTCGGTCATGAACTGCTCGTGCACCGCGACGAACAAATCCTCGCGCGCAAACCCCTGCCGCACCAGTGCCTGCTCCGGCGCAACGGTCATCGGGTTTGTGTTCTGGATCAGCAGCGCCTTGACCGGACCCTTGCCGTGCAGGGCCTTGGAATCGCCGGTGAGGATGCGGCCGATCTGCGACTGGTCGAGCGCGCGGATGGTTGGGTCGATGGCGTCGTGACCTTCGATGATGGATTCGTTGAAGTGCCACAGCGCGTAATTGTTGAAGAAGGCGCCGCCGCCTTCATATTGCCAGGCGCCGGTCACCGCGGGAATGCAGTTCGCGGCATGCATCTGCGCCGCGCCGTTGCGCGAGCGGGTGAAGCCGTAGCCGAGCCGGAAGAAGGTCCGCTTGGTCTCGCCGACCAATTTGGCGAAGGCCTCGATCTCCGCCACCGGCACGCCCGAAATCGCGGACGCCCATTCCGGCGTGCGGGTCTTCAGATGCGCCTCGAGCTCGCCGGGGCAATCGGTGTACTTGTCCATATAGGCGCGGTCGGCATAGCCGTCGCGGAACAGGACATGCATCACGCCGCAAGCGAACGCGCCGTCGGTGCCGGGCCGCAGGATGATCTTGATATCCGCCTGCTTCATGGTCTCGTTGTCGTAGATGTCGACGGCCGCGATCTTGGCGCCACGCTCCTTCCGCGCACGGGCGGCGTGCGTCATCACGTTGACCTGCGTGTTGACGGGGTTGGTGCCCCAGATCACCACGAGATCGGACAGCGCCATCTCGCGCGGATCGACGCCGGCGATCTTGCCGGTGCCGATCGCAAACCCGATGCGGCCGACATTGGCGCAGATGGTCTGATAGAACCGCGAATATCTCTTCACATGCGTGAGGCGGTTGAGGCCGTCGCGCATCACCAGCCCCATCGTGCCGGCGTAATAATAGGGCCAGACCGAGTCCGCGCCGAACTCGCGCTCGGCCTGGTTGAAGCGATCCGCAATCTCGTCCAGCGCCTCGTCCCAGGTGATCCGCGCGAATTGGCCGGAGCCCTTCGGCCCGGTTCGGCGCAGCGGATACATCAGCCTTTCAGGATGATGGATGCGCTCGGCATAACGGGCGACCTTGGCGCAGACCACGCCGGCCGTATAGGTCTGCTTTTTCGAACCGCGGACACGACCGATGCTGCGTCCCTCGAGCACCTCGATATCGAGCGCACAGGCCGACGGGCAATCATGCGGACAGGTCGAATGGCGGATTTCGATCTTGGCGTGCTGGTTCATGTCCAATTTGGTAACACCAAAATACCTGTCAGCCGAGGGTATTTATCCGGCAACGCCCATGCGATTTGCTCAAATCGCGCGCCGCCGGTTCCTGCCGCGACCGCGAAAAGCCGCCCCGCCACACCGAAAACCGCAGGATATTCCAGGCACCATCGGCCTTGTGAGGCGTCGACAGTCCGCCTTCCCTGCCGCTACAGTGCCGGCCAACAAGAACGACATCAGGGAGGTGGGTGTGACGGCCCGACAATTCATGCTGGCGCTGGCCGCCGGCCTGCTCAGCGCCTTTTCCGCAGCCCCGTCCCTGGCGCAAGACTATCCCAACCATTCGGTCCGGATCGTCGTGCCCTTCGGCGCCGGCGGGCCAGCCGATGTCGCGGCCCGGCAGATCGGCAATGCGCTTCAGGAGAGTTTTGGCCAGCCCTTCGTGGTCGAGAACCGCACCGGCGCGGGCGGCGTCATCGGCACGGTCGAAGCGGCGAAGTCACCCGCCGACGGCTACACGCTGTTGATGATGTCCAACACCCAGACCGCGAACGAATCCCTGCTGACGCCGGATAAGCGCAAATACGAGCTGATGCGCGACCTCGCGCCGATCGCACCGGTGAACTCTTCCGATCTCGTCATCGTGGTGAACCCGCAAGTCGCAGCGAAGACGCTGCACGAGTTCGTCGCGCTCGCCAAGTCACAGCCGGGCAAACTGAACTACGCCTCCTCCGGCCAGGGTACGCCCTATCACATGGCCGGTGAGCTGTTCAAAGCCATGGCCGGCATCGACCTCGTCCACGTCCCTTACCGCAACAGTGGCGAGGCCCGCAGCGGCGTGATCGGCGGGCAGGTGCAGATGATGATCGACGCGGTGCCGGCGATGGCGCCGAACATCGGCGAGAACCAGGTCCGCGCGCTCGCGACCACCGGCAAGCAGCGCTCAGCGGTACTGCCGAACGTACCGACAGCGATCGAGGCGGGCGTAGCAGGCTACGAAGCGACGATCTGGCTCGGCCTGATGGCTCCGGCCGGCACGCCGAAACCTGTGATCGACAAGCTCAATGCCGCCGTGAACGCAATGGTGAAGCGGCCCGACATCGTCAAGCTCTGGACTGCGCAGGGCGCGATGCCCATGTCGATGACGCCGGAGGAATTCGACAAATTCCTGCGCGGCGACATCGAAAAATGGGCCGACGTGGTCAAGAAGTTCGACAAGTCCTGAAGCCGTAGAGCGACAATGCCCACCATTCAATTCCAGCTCAACGGTACGGCGGCGGCTGTGGATGCCGATCCGGATCAGACGCTGCTCGATGTGCTGCGCGGCCGGCTCGGCGTCACAAGTCCGCATTTCGGCTGCGGGGCCGGCGAGTGCGGCGCCTGCCATGTCATGGTCGACGATCGCGCGATGGCCTCCTGCGACATGCCGATGTGGTCGGTCGCGGACAAGGAGGTCGTCACGGTGGAAGGCCTCGGCACGGCGGAGCAACCGCATCCGCTGCAACGCGCCTTTATCGCTGAGCAGGCGATGCAATGCGGCTATTGCGTCTCGGGGATCATGATCAGCGCGGCGGCGCTGCTGAAGCGCAATCAGTCGCCGACGGAGGCGGAGGTGAGAACCGCGCTTGATCGCAATCTGTGCCGTTGCGGATCTCATAACCGCATCGTCCGCGCCGTGCTGCGGGCGGCGTCGGAGATGGCGACATCATGAGTTCGGCCCCCCCTGCCCCGCCACTGCCGGTCAGCCTTGCGGCCAATCCCAAGCTGTCATCCTGGGTGAAGCTCAACGGCGATGGCCGTGTCGCGATCTCGCCCGGCAAGGTCGAGATCGGCCAAGGCATCGTCACCGCCCTGGCGCAGATCGCAGCGGACGAACTCGACGTCGATATTGGCCGCATCGAGATGATCCGCGCCTCCACGGCGGCAAGCCCGAACGAAGGCGTCACCTCGGGCAGCCTTTCGGTCCAGCAATCCGGTCGCGCGCTGCGTCAGGTCTGTGCCGAGGTCCGCCAGCGCTTCCTCACCGCGGCATCGGAGCGTCTGGGTGTCGATGCGTCGCTGCTCGAGATCGATGACGGCACGATCTCTGGCCCCGGCAATGTCAGGACCAGCTATTGGGAGTTGGCCGGCGACGTCTCGCTCGACCACGACGCCATTTCGGGCGCGACAGCGAAGATTGTCGCCAAGCGCACTGTGGCCGGACATTCGGTCCAGCGCGTCGACATTCCCGACAAGGTGTTCGCACGGCCGCGCTTTATTCATGACTGTCCGCTGCCGGACTTGCTGCACGGACGCGTGCTGCGGCCGGACATCTCGGGCGCCAGGCTGATCGCGCTCGACGAGAGCGCGACGCGAGCCGTTCCCGGCCTCGTCGCGATCGTCCGCGACGGCAGCTTTTCCGGGGTGGTTGCCGACAGCGAGGTAGCGGCGGAAACCGCGCTGAAGGCCTTGCGCAAGGGCGCGACATGGTCGGCCGGCGAGCCGCTGCCAGATGAAGCTGATCTGGCGGGGTTTCTGAAGAGCCAACCAGTCGAAACGACCATCATTGATACCAGGGCCGTAGTAGCGACCGATAAAGCTGCTCGCACCCTCCGCCGCCAATATATCCGTCCCTACATTGCGCATGCCTCGATCGCCCCGTCCTGTGCGATGGCACAATGGGACGGCGATCGTGTCCATGTCTGGACCCACAGTCAGGGCGTCTATCTGCTGCGCGCCGACCTCGCGATCGTGCTCAAGCTGCCGGCAGAAAACATCGTCGTCGAGCACATGGAGGGCGCGGGTTGCTACGGACACAATGCGGCCGACGATGTCGCGCTCGATGCCGTGCTGCTGGCGAAAGGGGCCGGCGGCCGTCCGGTGCGGGTGCAGTGGTCACGTCACGACGAGATGTCCCACGCGCCATTCGGCGCGGCGATGGCGATCGAGATCGAGGCCGATCTCGATGCGGACAACGAGATCGTCGGTTGGCGCCATGCGATCTGGAGCAACGGCCACGCGGCGCGGCCCGGGCGCGCGGCCCAGCCCGCACTGCTTGCCGCAACCGAGATCGCGAACCCCTGGCCGCGCATGATCTCGACCAATCCGCCCGCAACCAATGGCGGTGGCGGCGACCGCAACTCCGTTCCGCTCTACGACCTCAAGGCCTGGACGATCACGAGCCACCGGCTGCTGACCATGCCGGTGCGGACCTCGGCACTGCGGACACTTGGCGGACAAGGCAATGTCTTCGCAATCGAGTCCCTGCTCGACGAGATCGCCGCCCTGCGCGGCGAAGATCCGATCGCGTTTCGCCTGCGTCATTTGCGCGACGAGCGCGCGAAGGACGTCATCCGGGCCGCGGCACGCCGCGCGCAGTGGAAACCGCGGAAGCAGGCCGGCATCGGTCATGGCGTCGGCTTCGCCCGCTACAAGAACACCGGGGCCTATTGCACCGCGATTGCGGAGATCGAAGGCACCGATGACATCCGCGTCAAGCGGCTGACGCTGGCGGTCGATGTCGGCGAGGCCATCAACCCGGACGGCGTCATCAACCAGATCGAGGGCGGCGCGATCCAGGCGACAAGCTGGGTGCTGAAGGAACGCGTCCGCTTCGACCGGACACGCATTACATCCACGTCCTGGACCGATTATCCGATCCTCACCTTCAGCGAGGTGCCGGCAGTGGATGTCGAGATCGTCCAGCGGCCGGAGATCGAGCCGGTCGGCGCCGGCGAGGCCGCCCACGGCCCGGTGACGGCCGCGATCGCGAATGCCGTTTACGATTGCCTCGGCGTGCGCGTGCGCGACCTGCCGATCACCCGCGACAAAATCATTGCAGCCATGGAGCTGGCATCGTGACGACAGTGACCATTTTGAGCGGAGGCGCGGCACAAGGCCTGGTGCGCGGCCTCAGCTATCCCTTCAAGACACAGACCGGCTTCGGCATCGACGGCGAGTTCGGCGCCGTCGGCATCATGGCCGACAAGCTGCGGGCGGGAACGGCGGCCGATCTGGTGATCCTGACGCAGGCGCTGCTTGCAAAGCTTGCCGCGGAGAAGCTCGTCACCCCCTCCTCGATCTCGGATGTCGGGCGGGTCGAGACCGCGCTCGCGGTCCGCAGCCGCGATCCCAAGGTGACGGTGAAGACTGAGGCTGACCTGCGCGAGGTGCTGCGCAGCGCCGACGCGATCTACGTCCCGGACACGAAAGCCTCGACGGCGGGGCAACACGTCGCAAAGGTGCTGGATCAGCTCGGCATCGCCTATGAGGCCGCCTCGCGCCTCAAGATCTTTCCCAACGGCGCGACCGCGATGCGGGAGCTTGCGGCGTCCACCGCCGCGCATCCGATTGGCTGCACGCAAGCGACCGAGATCATCGCGACCGACGGCATCGCGCTATCAGGAGCGCTGCCGCCGGGCTGGGAGCTCGTGACGATGTACACGGCCGGCGTGACCACGCGGGCCGCACATCCGCAAGAAGCGGCCGCGCTGATCGCGTTGCTGACCGGCGCAGACCGCAAGGATCTACGCCAGCGCGCAGGCTTCACCGGCTAGATAACCGCTCTATGTGTGCAACTGGGTGAGGCCGGTCGGCGGACCGTCGACTGCGGTCCAGCCGCCATCGACGAACAGCGTGCTGCCGCTGACATAGCTCGCGGCGTCCGAGGCGAGATAGGCGACGGCTGTCGCGACCTCGTCGGCGCTGCTCCAACGGTTGAACACGGTGTGGCCGGCGTAGAGATTGTAGATATCGGGACGCTGCTTGAACGGGCCGGTCAGCGCGGTCTCGGCGATGCTCGGCGCGATCGCGTTGACGCGCACGCCGGAGCGTCCGACCTCGGAGGCAAAGCCCTTCACCAGCAGGCCGATGGCCGCCTTGGTCGAGCCGTAGACGCCGAGGCCCGGCTCGATGGTCACCGCCCGCACCGAGGAACAGGCAATGATGCTGCCGCCCTTCTGCTCGACCATAATGCGGCCGAAGGCCTGGAAGAACCAGACCGTTCCCTTGATGTTGAGGTTGAGGACGCGGTCGAGATCCTCCTCGGTGTAGTCGAGGATAGTCTTGCGGATGTTGAGCCCGGGCGTCGTCACCGCGATGTCGAGCCGCGAGAATTTCTGCATCACGGTCTTGGCCAGCGCATTGACGTCCGCAGCGTTAGCCGCGTCGCACGCAGCTGCCTCGGCCCAGCCGCCCTTCTCGCGAATGCCGGTGGCGGTTGCTTCGGCGGCGTCGAGCGCGCGATCGGCGCAGACGACACGGGCGCCGAGCGCGGCCAGCGCCTCGGCCGACGACTTGCCGATCCCGGAGGCGGCGCCGAGCACCACGGCCGACTTGCCGGTGAGATCGAAGAGCTTGCGATAGTCAGTCACGGGTAGATTCTCCTGTATTGCTGCTATCCCTTGTAGCCCATCAGCAGGCGGGGCAGCCACAGCGAGAAGGCGGGGACGTAGGTCACGAACATCAGAGCTGCGATCAGGGCGGCATAGAACGGCAGGATGGTGCGCATCACCGCACCCACCGAGATGCCGCCGATGGCGCAGCCCACGAACTGCGTGGTTCCGACCGGCGGAGTGTTCAGTCCGAGCGCGCAGTTGATCAGCATCAGCATGCCGAACTGCACCGGATCCATGCCCGCCTTCATCGCGATCGGCAGGAAGATGGGCGTGCAGATCAGGATGGTCGCAGCCATGTCCATGAACGTGCCGAGCACGAACAGGATGACGTTGATGAGCAGGAAGATGACCCAGGGTTGCGTCGAGACCTTGCTCATCATCTCGCCGGCGAAGTCGGCCACCTCGTAAAGCCCCATCAGATACTGGAACATGGTGGAGACGCCGATCAGCAGCAGCACCACCCCCGTCGTCTTCACCGCCTTGGCCGCGGCGCGCAGGAAGTTCGGCCAGGTCATCGTGCGATAGATGAAGAACGTCAGCAGGATCGTATAGGTGACCGCGACGGCCGCGGATTCGGTTGCGGTGAACACGCCGGACAAGATACCCGCCAGGATGATGCCGATGATCAAAAGGCCGGGCAGAGCGGCCGCGAGCGAGCGAAAAACCGCGGGCCAGCCCGGGAACTTGCCGGCCGGATAGCCGCGCTTCACCGCGACCGCGTAAGCGGCAACCAGCATGCACACCATCAGCACCAGCGCAGGCAGGAGACCGGCGGCGATCAGCGCGCCGATCGAGACCTTGCCGCCGGCGGCGAGCGCATAGATGATCATGTTGTGACTGGTCGGCATCAGTGCTCCGACCAGCGACGCATGGGTGGTGACGTTGACGGCGTAGTCGGTGTCGAAACCTTCCTTCTTCATCATGGGGATCATCACCGCCCCCATCGCCGACACGTCGGCGACAGGCGAGCCGGACACGCCGCCGAACAGCGTGCAGGCGACCACGTTCGACATGCCCAGCCCACCGCGGATGTGTCCGACGAGATTCTTGGCGAGCTGCACGATCTTGTCGGCAACGCCGCCATGCAGCATCAGCTCACCGCTGAAGACGAAGAACGGGATGGCGAGGAAGGAGAAGATGTTCATCCCCGACATCATCTGCTGGAAGATGACGGCGACCGGCAGGCCTTCGTAGAGAATGGTGCAAATCGCCGAGAGGCCGATCGCGAAGGCGACGGGGACGCCGAGGATCAGGAAGCCGAAGAAAGTGGCGCCGAGGATGATTAGTTCCATGAGGGGACGACCTCTTCGCCGCGCAGCAGAGCGATGATGTGCTCGATTGAAAACGATACGATCAGGACACCAGATGCGATCAGCGGCACGTAGCGGATGACCTCGGGCAGGCCGAGATTGGGGATCTTCACGGTTCCGACCGAGGCTCCGAGGATCCAGCCGTTATAGGCCATCGCGAGGCCGAAGCCGGCCACCAGGACGTGGATGATGATCTCGATTTTCTCTCGTGCGTGATCCGGCAGCATCACCAGCAAACTGTCCATGCCGATATGCCCGGCATCGCGCACGCCGACGGCAGCGCCGATCAGCGTAACATAGAGGATCAGAACCAAGGCAAGGTTCTCCGTCCAGGTCGGGCTGGAATTGAGCACATAACGTCCGAACACCTGGTAGAAGACGATGGTGACGATCACGAGCAGCCCGGTCACCGACAGATACATGCCCAGCCGAGCGACAGGAGCATTGATCCGGGACAGCAAGCCGGTGGACGGGCGTCCGGCTACGTCCAGTTCGTGGTCTGCGACGTGAGGGTCTGTCATCCAAGTCTCCTTGCAAGTCTCCTTGCGCACCTCCAACGCGTCGGTCCGGTGTCGCCAATCGGCGACGCCGGACCGACGCAATGGTCTTACTTCGTGTCCTGGATACGCTTGACGAGGCCCTTCAGCTTCTCGTCACCGGCGAACTTGTCGTATACCGGCTTCATCGCGTCGACGAACTCCGCCTTGTTGGCGATCGTCACGACCTGAACGCCGGCCGCCTCGACGGTCTTGCGGGACGCCTGCTCACGCTCGTCCCAGAGCTTGCGCATGACGGGAACCGATTCCTTCGCCGCCTTGCGGACCATCGCCTGGTCATCCTTGCTCAGCGTGTCCCAGACCGTCTTGGACATCACGAGAACTTCGGGCGCCAAAGAGTGTTCGGTGATGTTGTAGAACTTGGCGGCCTCGAAGTGGCGCGAGGACTCGTAAGACGGCCAGTTGTTCTCGGCAGCGTCCACCAGACCGGTCTTGAGAGCGGTATAGACCTCGCCATAGGGCATCGGCGTCGGATTGGCCCCGAGGCTCTGGATCATGCCGACCCACAGATCGGATTGCTGGACGCGAATCTTCAGACCCTTGAGGTCCGCGAGCGACTTGATCGGGGCCTTGACGGTGTAAATGGACCGGGCGCCGCTGTCATAATAGGCGAGGCCGACCAGGCCGGCGGGCGCCATGGCCGCCAGGATCTCGTCGCCGATCGGCCCGTCAAGGACGGTGCGCATGTGCTGCGTGTCCCGGAAGATGAAGGGCAGGCACAACGCGATGGTTTCCGGCACGAAGTTGTTCAAGGGCGATGCGTTGATCCGCATCATGTCGAGGGCGCCGATCTTGAGCTGCTCGATGGTGTCCTTCTCGGAGCCCAAGGCTCCGTTGGGAAACACCTTCACGCCAAGCTTGCTGCCGCTCGCCGCGGCGAGCTGCTTGCCCATGAACTTGACGGCTTCGACGGTCGGATAATCGGCGGGATGGATGTCGGCGGAACGGAAATCGCGTGCGGTCGCCAAGGGGGCTGAGACCGCCAGCAGAGCGGCTGCGATGATGCCGGTAAGTATCTTCATCTGGGCTTCCTCCTGAATTGATTATGTCGTTGGGCAGATGCTGCGGGCCGCCTTGGGTCGCTCCACTTCTGGTGTGAAGTCAAGCGCCATCGTCGTCCCTAGGGCGCGCGGCATTCCCTGTCCAAGCCAAATCCGGCATCGATCAATGCTAGAGTTGCATCGATGGATCGACCCGGTTTGGGCAGACACCGGCTCATCGACCAGTTTTTCCGAAATCATCTACCGTCTGGCGCGGGAAGCGTTCATGCGCGTTGCTTGACGCCGCCGGTGCGGCCCCCTCAAGATGCTGCAAAACGAAGCGAACCATCCCGAGGAATGCCCATGCCGCGGAAGCTGATCGACATTTCCGTGCCGCTCAGAAACGACGTGACGGCGGATCCGCCGGGCAATCACCCGACGATCCAGTACATCGATCACCAGCAGGGCCTGCCGCGGATGCTGCAGTTCTTCGACGGCCTCACGGCACAGGACCTGCCGGACGGCCAGGGCTGGGCCGTCGAGCAGGTCTCGCTGTCGACCCATAACGGCACGCATCTCGATGCGCCCTGGCACTTCCATCCAACCATGAATCGCGGCGAACGGTCATGGACGATCGACGAAGTGCCGCTGGAATGGTGCTTTCAGCCCGGCGTGAAGCTCGACTTCCGGCATCTCCCCGACGGCTATGTCGCGAGCGCCGACGACATCGAGAAGGAGTTGAGGCGGATCGGGCATGCGCTGTCGCCGCTGGAGATCGTCGTCGTCAACACCGGCGCCGGCGCCAAGTTCGGCCAAGCCGACTATGTCAGCTCAGGCTGCGGCATGGGCTATGAGGCCACCATGTATCTGCTCGAACGCGGCGTGCGGCTGACCGGCACCGACGGCTGGAGCTGGGACGCGCCGTTCGTCCACACCGCGAAGAAATATGCCGAAACGAAAGATGCCGGCCTGATCTGGGAGGGCCACAAGGCGGGGCGGCACATCGGCTATTGCCATCTCGAGAAGCTGCACAATCTCGGCCAGCTGCCTTCGACCGGGTTCACCGTCTCGTGCTTTCCAGTGAAAATCGAGCGGGCCTCCGCGGGCTGGACCCGCGCCGTCGCGGTCATCGACAGCTAGCTGTCGAGCCCGCTCTCGGCGAGTTCGCGCAAGGCATCAATGTCGAGCACGACAATGGCGCCGTGCTCGAGGCGAACCCAGTTGCGGCCCGCCCAGGCACGCAATTGCTTGTTGATGCTCTCGCGTGTCATCCCCACCATCTCGCTGATCTCCTGCTGCGTGATGACAAGCGTGCCGCTGCCGGAGTCGAACTTGCGCTCTTCGGTGAGGCCGAGCAGTGCGCTCGCGAGCCGGCCCGGCAGATTTTGCAGGATCACCTGCTCGACCTGCTGGCTGGTCCAGCGCAGGCGCGCGCAGAGCAGCTCGATGAATTTCATTGCGAGCGCCGGCTGGCTCTTCACGAACGGCAGGAAGTCCCGGCGATCGATGATGTAGAGCTCGCAATTGGTGTTGGCGGTCGCATCGGCCGACCTGGGGGCGCCGTCGAGCACCGCGATTTCGCCGAAGATCTCTCCAGGACCGATCAGATTGAGAATGGCGTTGCGACCGTCAGGCGACGAAGAGGAAATCTTCACCGTCCCTGTGATCACCGCGAACAGATTGTTGCCGGGATCGCCCTTGGCGGCGATCGTCGCGCCACGCTTCACCGTGGTGTGCTTGGCGTAACGGCAAAGCTGATCCAGCGCCTCCGGCTCCAGATCCGCAAAGATCGGGTGCTTGCGCAGGACCGATAATTTATTCCCCGCCGCTTGTCGGGGGTCGTCGCCGGTCTTGTCCTGAGGCACGCCACTGGGCTCCTAAGACTGCGAGGCACTGGGGTCCCTGCGTAGTCAGTGTAGCCCAGTTTTTCAACCGGAAAGCATGCGCCCCCATTTGAGGCAAACGCGGCGAAAATGCCGCGGTCAGGCGCGAAGCCGGCAGCCGAAGGATGAGCCAATGCGTCCCAGTCGATGCAGAGTTGCAAGCGCCGCAAGCCGCCTTGCGTTGAGGCGCTGCCAACCATCCCGAACTCGCACGGCATAGCCCGCGCCGCGGGTGCCGCAAAATGCGACCGTGATCTCAGGAGCTTCGAGGCTTGACGTCCGACTCGGGCCGGCTTGCGCTGGTCTGCCGGTCTGCCCAGACCAGTGCCCCGGCGAATGTGACAAAGATTACCACGACTATGATGCTCATAAGCAACGCGTCAGCCGGCATGATGGCCTCCCCTGTGGTTTCAGGCATTATTTGGGGCACGCGGCCGAATGCATTGATCCCGATCAAAATTGAGCCGCGCTGCGTCGGAATCAGGCTGCGGCCAAGGCCTCGACCTTCGCCGGATCGAGCAGGCTGATCCCGCCATGAATGATCTCGATCACGCCGTGGCGCTCCAGCTTGGTAAAGGTGCGGCTGACGGTCTCGATGGTCAGGCCGAGGTAGTCGGCGATGTCCTGGCGGCTCATTGGAAGCGGAACCGTGTCCGACGGCCCCTTCAGCGAGACCAGCCGCTCGCGCCAGCCGAGCAGAAAGGCAGCAACCTTTTCGTCCGCCGAACGGCGGCCGAGCAGGACCATGTGGTCCCGGGCCTGGTTCAGCTCGCGAATTGCCAGTTCGTTGATCCGCCTGATGAGGTGCAGCCGGTCCTCGATGAAACGGCCGAAAGGTGCCTTAGCGAACTGGCATACGGTCACCGCGCCGATCGCATCGGCCGAAAAATTGTGCCTGCCCGAAACATTCATCCCCAGGAAATCGCCGGGCAAGGCAAAGCCCACGATCTGCCGGCGGCCGTCGGTCAGCAGCTTGTACAGCCGCATGACGCCCTCGACGAGATTGTAGAACGAGGTCGTGATGTCCTCCTCGGAGAAGACAGTCTCGCCTGAGGAAAAATGGACGCGCCGACCGAGATGCTCGAATTCCCGAAGCTCGACCGCATCCAACGACGAACAAACCGCCGATGCGCGGACGGCGCAATCGCTGCAGAGCTGCCAGTTCGGCTCAATCGTGACTACGGGCTTCATCGACCGCTCCAAGCGCCGGCTGCCCATCAGGCCCATTCCGCCGCGCGGCTGCATTTTACTGCACTGCGCCAAAGCCGGTTGACCCAGATCAATTTTGGAGGGAATCCCCGCCCTATTCTTCTCCCAGACTTAAACGGGGTCACTTTAAATGCTGCAAGGAACGCTGCGTCACGGGTTGATCGGGTTGCTTCTGATGACGCCGCCTGCCCTGGCGGCCCCGACCGCCGAACAACGCGGCAAGGCCTTCGCGCGAGCCAATTGCGCGCGCTGCCACGCGATCGACCGAGCGTCGAACAGTCCGCTCAAAGTCGCACCGCCGCTGCGGGCCCTGCACCAGCGTTATCCCATCGAGAGCCTTGGGGAGGCGCTGGCCGAGGGCATCAACACCGGCCACGCCGACATGCCGGCCTTCGAGCTCAGTCCGGACCAGATCCACGATCTGCTGTCCTACCTCAAGACCCTGGAATAGCCGGCGTCACACCGCCTGCACCGTCCAGCCGATCAGCTCCTTCGCGATGCGCGTGAAGGCCGTATCGAACGCTGCGACCGCTAGGCCCGGCTCGACCTTGTCGAGCTTTTCGCTGGTCTCGACAAGACGCGAGGCAATCACCTTGCCGTTCTTGTCGACGATCCGTGCCGACAGTCCGATCTCGACCCGTGTCTCCCCCTCCGTGGCAATGCGGAAGCGCCTGATGTCGATCAGCAGCTGATAGTCCGCCTGCCCGAGATCGGCCGTGCGCAATGGCGCGTGGGCGATGTCGTAATTCTCGAAACTGTCGATCAACCGCGCCTGCACCAGCTTGGGAATGCTGTCGGCCCAGAGGAAGTCCGCAAAGCCCGGATTATCGCCGCCGGGCGCGAACAGCATGCGCTGGGTCTGGAGCATGGCGACCGCTGTTGGCTCGGGAATGGCCAGTGACGCCGAGAGCGTCTTGCCGGCCGGACCGAGGTTCTGCGGCGTGCGCAGGTCATAGGTGACTTTCTGCGCCGGCGTTCCGCCACCGGTCATCTTCTCCAGGCCCGCCAGAATGCCGTCAATCTTGCCGGTGTTGCGCGCAAGTCCCTCCGAGAAGGTCTTGAGATTGGCGACGGTGTCCTTTAGCGGGCCCGAATTGTCCTCCAGCACGGTGTCGACCCGCCGCAATGCATCGCGCGCGGCCTGCGTCATGCTCTGGCCCGCACCCGCCTCGGCAATCAGGGTCAGGGGCTCGCCGGATTTGGTGACCATGACGCCCCCCTCCAGCGTCACCACCGGCACCCCGGTCAGCCCCTGGAAATCGAGCCCGACCCTGCTGTCGGCGCGCACCGGCGTGGTTGAAGCAACCGATATCGTCGCATTGACGAAGCGCGGATTGTCCGGCGCAAGCCCGAGCTGGGTGACCTCGCCGACGCGGATGCCGTTGAACAGCACGCCGGCGCCGACCAGAAGACCGGGCACCGGGCCCTGGAATTGCACGTGATAGCTCGTGCGCGGCCCGATGCCGCCGGTGTTGTTCAGCCAATAGACGAAGCCGAACACCGCGAGGATCGCCGCAAGGACGAAACTGCCGATCAGCACGTAGGGAGCGCGGGTTTCCATGTCTCATCTCATCTCGTGTTGCAGCATCTGCGAGCGCTTGCCATGGAAATAGGCGCGCACCCAGGGATGCTCGGATTGCAGCAGTTCGCGCATCGGACCGATCGCCACGATCTTGCCGTCGGCGAGAGCAGCGACACGGTCGCAGACCGTGGTCAGGCTCGCCAGATCATGGGTGACCATGAACACGGTGAGGCCGAGGGTCTTTTGCAGTGTCCCGATCAGCGCATCGAAATCACCCGCCGCGATCGGATCGAGGCCTGAGGTCGGCTCGTCCAGGAAGAGGATCGGCGGATCGAGCGCGAGCGCGCGCGCCAGCGCGACGCGCTTGGTCATGCCGCCGGATAGCTCCGCCGGATATTTATCGGCATCCTGCGCCCGCAGCCCGACCATTTCGAGCTTGGCGATCGCGATCTCGTCCATCAGCTCCTGCGACAGGACGAGATTTTCACGGAGCGGAAACTGGATGTTCTGCCGGACCGTCAGCGAGGAGAACAGCGCGCCCTGCTGGAACAGAATGCCCCATGTCGTGGCCGCGCCTTCGGTGCGGCCACCGATTGGCCGTCCCGTGACCTCGATGCTCCCGCCTTGGCGCGGGATGAGGCCGATGATGGTTCGCATCAGGACCGACTTGCCGCCGCCGGACGCCCCCACGAGTCCGAGGATCTCACCGCGGCGCACGTCGAGCGACAGATGATCGAGCACGGTCTGCCGGCCGAAGCCGACCACGAGGTCGCGAACGCGGATCGCGAACTGCTCTTGCGATTCGCTCATGATCACATTCCGATCGAGGCGAAGAAGATCGCGAACAGGCCGTCGAGCACGATCACCAGGAAGATCGACTTGACCACCGACGTCGTGGTCTGTCGACCCAGCGACTCGGCGCTGCCCTTCACGCGCAAGCCCTCGCTGCAAGCGACTACTCCGATCACCAGCGCCATGAACGGCGCCTTCAGGATGCCCACCTCGAAATGGGCGACCGAGATCGCCTCATGCAGCCGCGCGATGTAGATCGCCGGCGCCATGCCGCCGTAAAACTGCGCGACCAGGCCGCCGCCATAGAGTGCGGCGATCGACCCGATGAAAGCAAGGATCGGCAGCGCAATGACCAGGGCCACAACCCGCGGCAGGATCAGGACGTGGACGGGATCGAGGCCCATGGTCGAGAGCGCATCGATCTCCTCGCGCATCTTCATCGAGCCGAGCTCGGCGGTGTAGGCGCTTCCCGAGCGGCCGGCGACCATGATGGCGACGATCAGCACGCCGAGCTCGCGCAACACCAGGATGCCGACCATGTCGACGGTGTAGGATTCCGCGCCGAACCTGCGGAAATGGAAAAATCCCTGCTGGGCGATGATGGCGCCGATCAGGAAGGTGATCAGCACGACGATGGGGATGGCCTGCCAGCCGATGCGGTAGAGCTGATAGATCAGCGATGTCAGCCGCAGCGAGCGCGGCCGGCGCAGCACGCCAATCACGGCCATGAACAACGCGCCCAGCATTTGAAGAAAGATCGTGACGTCTTCGCGCGCGCCGACCGTGGACTTGCCGAGATCGTTCAGTCTGAGCAGGACAGGGTTGGGTGCAGGCGTCGGCGCTGGCGTGTGGCGGTTGACCTGACGCACCTCGTCCATCAGGCCACTGAAATGGTCGGCGACACCGATAAACTCGGCCGATTGACCGGATGATGAGGCCCTGCGCGACAGCTTTTCCAAGACCCAGGCGCCGAGCGTGTCGAGCGCGCTGACGCCTGACATGTCCAGCGTCACGGTTCTGGATCGATCGACATCCGCCCCGACCGACCGGGACAACGTCTCCAGCATCGACACGTTCGCGGCAATCCACGGCCCTTCCGGGCACAATTTCAGCTCTTCGCCGGAGGGCGTTGCCAGCAACAGCGGTTCGGAGTTCACGCTTCCACCTCATCGGGACAACCGGGTCCCCATTCAGCCGGTCATTCTAGGCCAGCATGTGGCAGCCGGTTTGACCTGTCTCAAGACCACGGCGCGTCTGCCTCCTTGACGCAAATCAAGCGCGCTCGCGCCGGCGGGTCCTAGGTTTGATTCCATTCAACGGGGAAATCAGATCCATGTTCGACAGCGACAGGATGAGCGAAGAACTGCGCACGCTGAAGGTTGACGTCACACGCTTGCTGAGCACGGCCGGCGAGGAGATGTTCGACAGTTCGAAAGCCCGCGCGGAGGCTCTTGCCGATCAGATCAAGGCCGCGCTCGCCGAGCTCGGCGAGACCGTTGACGCGGACCAGGAGCAGCTTCAGGGCCTCATTGCGGACCGCCCGATCACATCACTTGCTTCGGCTTTCGCGCTCGGCGTGGTCGTCGGCTTCATGCTGCGGAGGCACTAGGTGAACACGGAAAATGTCGTCAAGCATTTGCGTGTGCTCTGGCGTACCGACAGGATTATCGCGGACATCAGGCTGCGCCACCTGCTGATCGGCCTCGGCTTGCGCGCCTTTGCGGCGCTGATCGCCGCGTTCGGGCTGCTGATGCTGGAGCTGTCCGCCTATTTCGCACTGGTGCAGATCTGGAGTGCCATTGGCGCGGCGGCCATCCTCGGCGCCGTCAATTTTGCCATCGCAGCAATTCTCTTCGTGATTGCCGGCCGGCCGCCTTCGGGTCGCGACATCGAACTCGCCAACGAGATTCACGGCGCATCCATCGAAGCTCTTCAGCTCGAGGCACGCACATTCCAGGCCCAGGTGTCGGGCGCCGTGCACCATCCGCTCAGCACGATGTTGCCCGTGCTGGTGCCGCTGATTGCGGTTCTGATCAAGACTTTGCGGAGAACGGCCAAGGAGTCCCCTGCCGCAAATCCGGCTGAAGCGCGCTCCTGACGGGCGCGCTCAAAGCTTCAGCCTGACGTCGCAAAGATCCGGCTCGGCCGGATCCGGCTTCACCTCGAAGCCGAGCTGCCGGCACATTTCGAGCATCGTGGTGTTCTCCCTGAGAACATCACCTGAGATCGCTTTGAGACCCTCCGATCTCGCGTAATCGATGATCAACTGCATTAGTGCCCATCCCAGTCCCTTGCCTTTGAGATCGGACCGCAGCAGGATCGCATATTCGCCGCTCTCGTAGATCGAGTCCGAATGGAGTCGGACCACGCCAACCATCTCACCGGTCGCCTCGTCGAATGCGATAAATGCCATCGCCCGCGCGTAGTCGAGCTGGGTCAGGCGCGCGATGAACTCGTGGGTGAACTCCTTCATCGGCGCGAAGAAGCGCAGACGAAGGTCGTGCGACGTGACATGCTTCAGGAATGCGTGGATGGTCGGCTCGTCCTCCGGACGCAGAGGCCGCGCGAAGATCCGCCAGCCCTCCTTGAGCTTGAGGTGGCGCTCCCATTGCGACGGATAGGCCCGAACGGCGAAGTTGGCGGCGCCGGAGCCGGCAAACTTCCGTTGCGGCGGCCCGACCGCGACGCGAGCATCGACCGCGGTCACGCCGGTTTCGTCCGCGAGCAGCGGATTGATGTCGAATTCGCGGATCTCGGGAATGTCGGCGGCCATCTGCGCCAGCTTGACCAGGACCATGGCGACGGCGTCGGGCTTCACCGCCGGCACGTCCCGGTAAGCGCGAAGCAGTCGTGACACGCGCGTGCGGTCGATCAGGTCGCGGGCCAGTTGCAGATCGAGCGGCGGTAGCGCAAGCGCCTTGTCGTTGATGATCTCGACCGCGGTCCCGCCGCGGCCGAACACGACGACGGTGCCGAAGGTCGGATCGTCGGCGAGGCCCAGGATCAGCTCGCGCGCCTTCGCCTTGACAACCATCGCCTGCACGATGACGCCCTCAATGCGGGCTTGCGGACGCAGCTTCCTCGCGCGGGCGAGAATATCGGTGGCGGCGGCGCGTACCGCCTCGACCGTCGTCAAATTGAGCACGACGCCACCGACATCGGATTTATGGACGATATCGCGCGACATGATCTTCAGCACGACGGTGGCACCTTGCGCAAAGATGTCTTTCGCGTAGGCGACCGCCTGCTCGACATCGGCCGCGGCGTATGTGGGCACCATCGCGATATCGTACGCTTCGAGCAGGTGCTTGATCTCGACGGGTTCGAGCCACTGGCGGCCGTCTGCGATGGCCGCAGCTACGATCTGCTTCGCGGCACGTGCGTCTGGCACGAAAGTATCGGGCATCGCGGGTGGAACCTGGCTCAGTTCCTCCACCACTTCGCGGTGCCGGACCAGGTGCATGAAACCGCGCACGGCGTCATCCTCGGTCGGATAGTTCGGGATGCCCGCGCCAGAGAGTGCCTGAACGATGTTCTGATCGGCTCCGACCCAGGCGGCCAGCACGGGCTTCGCCCATCGGCGGTGCTGCTCGCGGTACTTGCCGACGAGCTCCGTCACGGCCGTGGCGATGTCGGCAGCCGAGGCGATCGCGGTCTGCACGTTGAGGACGAGGACCGCGTCGTTGTCGGGATCGGCGAGCAGCACCTCGAGCGCCGCCGCGTAGCGCGCCGCATCGGCGTCGCCCACGATGTCGACGGGATTTGCGCCGGACCAGGTCGGCGGCAGCACGTCATCGAGTTTCTTGCGAGCGTCCGCCGAGATGGTGGCCGGAATGCCGCCGAGCTCGACCAGGCGGTCAATAGCGAGGACACCGATGCCGCCGCCATTGGTCAGGATGGCGAGGCGCTTTCCTGCCGGCGACTCGACGCGGCCGAGCGTCTCGGCGCAATCGAACAGCTCGCGCAGATCGGAGACCCGCAGGACGCCCGCGCGGCGGAACGCCGCGTCATAGACGGCGTCGGCGCCCGCGAGTGCACCGGTATGGGTGGCGGCCGCCTTCGCGCCCTGCGCCATTCGGCCGGACTTCACCACGACCACCGGCTTCACCCGCGCCGCGGCGCGCGCGGCCGACATGAACTTGCGCGCGTCCTTGATGGCTTCGATGTAGAGCAGGATCGCGCGGGTCTTGTGATCCATCGCGAAATAATCGAGCAGATCGGCAATATCGACGTCGATTTGATCGCCGATCGAGACGATGCCGGAGAAGCCGACGCCGCGCTGTGCGGCCCAATCGACCATGCCGGCCGCGATCGCGCCCGATTGCGAGATCAGCGCGAGATTCCCCGGCCCCGGCATGTGCGCGGCAAAACTCGCATTCAGGCTCACGCCGGGCATCATGATGCCCAAGCAATTCGGCCCGATCAGCCGCATCCCGTATTTGCGGGCCGCAGCGATGGCGGCCTCGTGGAGGGACCCCGGTCCGTGACCGAGCCCGGCCGAGACGATCAGGGCGCCCGCCGAGCCGCGTCGCCCGGCTTGATCGACAATGCCGGGAACCGCGCGCGCCGGCGCGGTGATGACCACAAGCTCCGGCACGAACGACAACTTGTCGAGGCTGTCCACGGCCGCGACGCCGCCGATCTCGGCATGGCGCGGATTGACGAGGCCGAACTGTCCCGTGAATCCAGCCTTGCGGATGTTCTCGAGAACGGCGCGTCCAACGGAGACCGGGCGGGCGCTCGCACCGACGAGCGCGACCGAACGCGGCGACAGCAGGTTCTTCAGACGATAGGTTGACATGAAAACAAATGCGCCCGGTCGGTGGCGGTTCCGATGGTTGACGATCAAGCCCGATAAACTGGCGACCCGCCTAGTAGGAGATCATAACCCAGCACGGTGGCTCGCCAATGACGGTCTTTGTCACACCGCCCCAAACAATCTCGTTCAGGCGCGAATGATGGTAGGCGCCCATCACGATCGCATCGATGGCATGGGAATTCGCCCAGCTTCCGAGCACCTTGCCAATCGAGCTGCCGCCGCCCGCCACGGTTTCGAACGAGGCGTAGACCCCGTGTTCCCTCAAGTGATCGACCAGAGCCGTCCCGGATTGCACGATCGCGTCGGACTTGTCGTCCGCCACGGTCACCACGCGGACTAGGGCTGCTGCCTGAAGGATAGGCAGCGCGTCGCCGACCGCCCGCGCCGCACGCGCGGAGTGATCCCAGGCTATCATGATGTTCTCGAATTCCGGGCGCAGTTCGTCCAGATGCGGCTCCGGGCAGAGCAGCACGGGCCGTCCGGATTCGAACAGGAGCGTCTCGATGATGTGCTCGGTTCGGCTGTCGTGCGGCTTCACGGGGACCAGGGTGAGATCGCTGAAGCGCCCGTGTTCGGCCAGGACTGACGCGATCTGCTCTGCCGGCACCTTGGCCGACCGGCTTTGAGCGCGGATGCCGGTGCGGGAGGTTGCACGGGTGAACGCATCCAGGAGATGCTGCATGTCGCCCGCCCTTAGCGAGCCGTTTGCCTCGGCCGTATCGGGGAGCATCACCTTCGGCCGCACGAAAACATCCTCCTCGAGTGCAAGCGCGGTGATCCTGGCGCCGAGGTCGGCGGCAACGGCCACGCATTTCTCGATCGCAGCAAGGGCCGGGCCGCGCGGCTGACCGACGAGCGGTAGAAAGACGTCCTTGATGGGCATCGGAATTCTCCTCAGGCGCCAGAATAGGCCGGCTCGGGTCCGGACGCTTGATCCTCGTCAAGCCCCGGGAACTTCGACCGGTCTGAGGGAGACAGCCGTTGACCGAAGTCAAGGACTGGCCGCGATCTGCTTCTATGGATTACCCTGATCGCGGGGGCGAGCCGCCTTCCGACGCATCTGGACGTACCAGTTGGAATGACAGACGATTCTGCGACCCAGGACCGGATCTTTGCGGCACTCACCGCGGATCATCCAAACGTAAGGCGGATCGATACGCACGCAGCTTCGGTCTTTCTCGAAAGCAGGCGCGCGCTGAAAATCAAGCGCGCCGTGCAATTTCCGTTCCTCGATTATTCGACGCTCGAGAAGCGCAAGGCGGCGTGCGAAGAGGAGATCAGGATCAACCGGCCGCTGGCGCCGCAGATCTATCACCGCGTTGTGGCGATCACGGAAGAAGCCGATGGATCGGTGAAGGTCGACGGAAGCGGCCGGCCGATCGAGTATGCAGTCGAGATGTCGCGCTTCGACGAAAGCCGGACGCTGGATCATCTGGCCAAGGCCGGCCCGCTGGATGCAAATCTTGCCTCGGCTGTCGCCGACGCGATCGTGGCTTCGCATGCGCAGGCTGTTCGCGCCGACGGCAAGGCATGGGTGTCCTCCATCACCGACCTGATCGATGGCAACAGCAATGGCCTGCGGACGGGCAACCATCTCGAAGCTGGAGAGATCGCAGAACTCGGCAGAGACTCGCACGCAATGTTCCTCCGCCTCCGGCCTTTGCTCGAAGAGCGCGGCCGTCAAGGCTTCGTGCGCCGCTGCCATGGCGACTTGCATCTTGCGAACATCGTGTCGATCGATGAACAGCCGGTGCTGTTCGACGCCATCGAATTCGACCCCCAGATGGCAACCACCGACGTGCTCTACGATCTCGCATTCGGATTGATGGACCTTTTGCACCACAATCAGCCACGCGCGGCCAACATCGTGCTGAACCGCTATCTCGCCGTGACGCCGACCGAAAATCTCGACGCGCTCTCCGCCATGCCGCTGTTCATGTCCATCCGGGCGGCAATCCGCGCCCAGGTCGCGCTGGCACGGCTGAAGTCGCCGCATCCCCATGATACGGGCATTCTCGACGGTGCACGGCGCTATTTTGGCCTCGCCGGCGCGCTAATCCAGCCGCCTGCTCCCCGGCTGATTGCAATCGGCGGATTATCAGGCACCGGAAAGACGATTTTGGCACGCGCGCTCGCGCCGGACGTTACGCCGCAGCCGGGGGCCGTCGTGCTGCGCAGCGACCTCGTCCGCAAGCAGATGTTCGGGGTCGAGGACACGGACCGGCTGCCGGCATCCGCGTACACGCCGGAGGTCACGGCCCGCGTTTACGACATGTTGGCTCAGCACGCCGGGCGGGTGCTGGCGCAAGGCCATTCCGCGATCATCGACGGCGTGTTCGCCCGTGAGGACGAGCGAGACGCCGTCGCCACACTGGCGCGCGAGTGCAACGTGCCGCTGAGCGGCCTGTTTCTGGTTGCGGATCTCGCGACCCGGCAGGCGCGGATCGGCGGCCGCCGGGGCGACGCATCCGACGCCACGCAAGAGGTTGCCGCGCTGCAAGAGCACTATAATATCGGCCATGTCGGTTGGGCGACCATCGATGCATCCGGGACGCAAGAGCAGACGCTCCAGAACTGCCGGGACGCGATCGCCGAGAGCAAGTAAGGCAATCTGCAAATGGCGCGACCCAGCACGAATTCGACGGCCGCGCGCGTCAAGCCTGCGGCGAGGCGCAATGCCCTGCCCGGCCGCCTCAGCCCCGGCATGGCCTGCGACACGGCCTTCCGGATCATCGCCCGCCGTCACCTCGACGCCGTTCTTGCCCAGCATGACGGCACCTGCCGCGGCGATCCCGAGGCGCTGCACCAGATCCGGATTGCACTGACGCATCTGCGCACCGCCATCCGCTTCTTCTCACCGACGGTCGATGACGCCGTACGGCCGGAGGTCTGGACCGAACTGAAATGGCTGAACAGCCAGCTCGGCATGGTACGGGACCTCGACGTTGCAATCGAGCGGGTCATCGCCGAGAGTGGCGGCGAGTTGACCGTGATTGCCGAGCTCCGGCACTGGGACGAGAAGCGCACCGAGAGCCACCGCTTGCTGGCGCGCGCGCTGCAATCCTCGCGATATCGCCGGCTCGTCGAGCAGACGTCAGCCTGGATCGAGAGCGGCCCGTGGTCGACCCGGCGCAGCAAGGGAGCCATCAGGCTACGCCGCTGCACGCTCGCCGACCACGCAACAGCGAAACTCACGGAATGGCAAAAGACGTTGCTCAAGAAAGCACGAAAGCTCCGCAAGCTTGACGTCGAGAAACGGCACAAGCTGCGGCTTCTCAACAAGCGGCTGACCTATTCGATCGAGTCGCTGGAGGACCTGTTCGCCGACGATTCGCTGAGCAAGCAGAAGTCGATCCTCAAGCAATTGCGCAAGGCGCAAAAGTCCCTCGGGCAATTGAACGACGATGCGCGAGGGCAAACCCTGGCGGCGTCGTTGAACGAGGCCATCCCCGAGGCGGGCATTCGCTTCCTCAACCGCAAGCGCGAAAGGAAACTGTTGCGGATCGCCTCGAACGCCTACCGGAAACTGGACAAGGCCAAGCCGTTCCGCTCCGCCGACCTTGCGCCGAATGCGGAGCCTGAAGATTAGGTGTGGACGTAGTCTCCCGGCGCGTCGGGCAGGCTGTTGACGTTCCCAAACCCCATCCGTGGCGGCTCACCGAGTTCACCAGAGCGGGCAGTCAGCCATCTGGACCATTCTTGCCACCACGAACCCTTCGCATGCGGGGCCAGTTTCAGCCATTCGTCGCTGTCGACGTAGGGCGCATCCTCCGCCTTGGTCATGACCTGGTAGCTGTGCCCGGGCTCCTCGGGAGGCGCGACGATGCCGGCGTTGTGACCTCCGCTCGTCAACAGGAAGGTCACATCGGCATCGACCTGATAGTGAATCTTGTAGACGGATGGCCACGGCGCCACGTGATCCCTGACCGTGCCGGCGACAAACATCGGGGTGTGGATGTCGGAGAGCGATATGCTCTTGCCGTCGACGCGATAGCGACCTTCAGCCAGATCATTGCTGAGGAACAGCTTGCGCAGATATTCAGAATGCATGCGATAGGGCAAGCGCGTGGCGTCGGCATTCCAGGTCATCAAGTCGCTCGGCGGTGCCCGCTCCCCCATCAGATAATTGTGCGAGAGCCGCGACCAGATCAGATCGTTCGAGCGCAGCAGCTGAAAAGCGCCGGCCATCTGCGTCGTATCGAGATATCCCCGCTCCCACATCATGTCTTCCAGAAACGAGACCTGACTCTCGTTGATGAAAAGCGTCAGCTCGCCCGCTTCGGTGAAATCCGTCTGCGCAGCAAGCATCGTGATTGTCTTCAGCCGATTGTCGCCGTCGCGTGCCATCGCGGGCGCCGCGATCGACAACAAGGTGCCACCAAGGCAGTAGCCAAGCGCATGAACTTTCCGGCGCGGCAAGATGCAGGCGATCGCATCCAGCGCAGCAAGGACGCCCGATGTGCGATAGTCATCAAACGCCACGTCGCGATCGCTAGCATTCGGATTGCGCCAGGATATCGCAAATACGGTGAAGCCCTCGCCGGTCAGATATTTGACGAGCGAGTTCCGCGGCGACAGGTCGAGGATGTAGTATTTCATGATCCATGCCGGCACGATCAGGATCGGCTCGGGCCGCACCGTTTCGGTGGTGGGATGATACTGGATCAGCTCGATCAACTCGTTCCGATAGACGACCTTGCCGGGCGACGTCGCGACGGTTTTGCCGACAACGAACTGTTCGTCGCCTGCCGGCTCCCTCGTAGGGAGCATGCGCATCAAGTCCCTGCACCAGTTCTGCCAGCCGAGTACGAAATTCTCTCCCCCGCTCTGGAAGGCCTTCTGAAGGACCTCGGGGTTGGTGGCCGCGAAATTCGATGGTGCAAGCATGTCGAGCATCTGGCGTCCCGAGAACTCGACGATTGCTTCATTCGTGGGGGCGACACCACGCACACCCGTCGCAGCATCGTGCCACCACCGTTCTCCGAGGAGAAACGATTGTGCCAACAGGTTGAAAGGCGGGCTTTGCCACAATGGCGCTGCGAAGCGGCGGTCCTTCGCCTGTGGCTCGATCACCGACCAGGGGTTTTGGCCTGGTGCAGCGGCATGCGCGAGGGCGTCGAAATACCGGCTGGTGTCCCCTACGATGTCGCGCGCCCTCTCCAGTTGGCGCTGCGGTGCTGCTGCAAGATGCGAACTCCAATCGAGATAGGCGAGCGACAGCGCTAACGGCGAAATCCCACCGGTGAATCGCGCCAACATCGCATGGAAGGCCCGATCGAGCGGGTATGGTTCGGGCACGGGCGGCGAATCAGCAGCCGGAAGATGCTGCTGGACGATCGCGGCGGGCGTTGCGGAATCCTTTACCAGATCGACGGGCGGCTCGGACGTCAGTTGCCCTCCGGCCAGCAGGAGATTCGACGCCTGCGTGACGTTCATGGCTGAATATTCTTATTGGCTTCTGATATTCCGTCAGCGACAGCGCTGGTCAGCCGCGACCGCTCATTGAGCATGCTGAAGATGGCTGCCGCGACCCGCTCGCCATGCCGAAAATACCGATCGCAGTCGCGACGAATGAAGTCGAGCTGATGCTGACTGCATTCGCGGTACATGGTTGTCCAATCCTTCACGGAGTGAGAGCCGGCCAGTTTCGACGCGAACTCCGCAAATAAATGCGTTTCGGTTTGCGTTCGATCCACGAATTCGTTGGTCATGAACACGACCTCTTCGAATATGAGCCGCTGCGCACCAAATGCGGTATCCAGCGCACGCTGGTTCGCGCTGGCCAGCCCTGCAATTGGATTGGAGGGCAATGATTCGGCCGCAGGCTCTTGCAACTGGACGAACTCACTCACTATCAGCCTCCTGATCACCCACAAGGGGTGCTTCTCCATCAGGGTACAGCCAGCCAAGCCGGGAACGTTGAGCTGCATCAAGTCGAACCAGCCATCGCAGTCGACTTTCCTCGATTGACCTGCGTCAAATCGAGTCGCGATGCCGAGATTAAGCTCAAGTTCAGACGTCACCACAATCAGCGGAGTCCGCCATGCGCGCCCATCAGATCATGACCCGGTCGGTCATCTCGGTCACCCCAGACACCGGCATCGTCGAGGCGGCAAACATCATGCTGAAGCGGCATGTCAGCGGTCTCACCGTCGTCGACGATGCCGGCAAGCTGGTCGGCGTGGTCTCGGAAGGCGACTTCATCCGCCGCAGCGAAATCGGCACGGGACGCAAGCGCGGGCGCTGGCTGCGGTTCATTCTGGGATCCGGCAAATCGGCCGGCGATTTCGTCCACGAGCACGGCCGCAAGGTGTCGGAGGTAATGACCCCCTCGCCGGTGACCATCAGCGAGGATACGGCACTTGCCGAGATCGTCGACCTCATGGAACGCAACAACGTTAAGCGTCTGCCGGTGATCCGCGGCGACAAGATCGTCGGCATCGTGTCGCGGGCGAACCTGCTCCAGGCGGTGGCGGACCTCGCCCGAGACGTACCCGACCCGACCGCGGACGACGATCACATTCGCAGCCGCATCATCGATACCATGGAGAAGAACGACTGGTGCCCGTTCGGGCTGAACGTCATCGTCCGCGACGGCATCGTTCATCTCAGCGGCGTCATCACCGAGGAGCGCACGCGACAGGCCGCGGTCGTCGCAGCGGAGAACGTCAGCGGCGTGAAGAAGGTGCATGACCATCTCTGCTGGGTCGACACCATGTCAGGAATATATCTGAACTCGCCCGAAGACGATGACCTCGCCAAAGCAAGCTGACCAAGGCAAGCTGACCAAGGCAAGCTGAGCGCGCGTCGATCGCAGTTCAGCGCGGAATGACGGCGGTGGCTTCGATTTCGACGCGCGCCGCCTTCTCGACGAGGCGGACGACCTGAACCAGCGCCATCGCCGGATAGTGCGCACCGAAGATGGTGCGGTAGGCCTTGCCCAGCTCTTTCAGGTTCGTCAGGTACTCGTCCATGTCGACGACGTACCAGGTCAGGCGCACCAAATGCTCGGGCTGCGCACCGGCTTCCGCGAGGATCGCGGCGATGTTGCCTAGGGTTTGGCGCACCTGCGCGACGAAACCCTCCGCGAGACGCTCCTCGGCATCCCAGCCGATGACGCCGCCAGTGACGACGATGCGTCCCTCGGCCGCCATGCCATTGGCATAGCCTTTCGGCACCGGCCAACCGGACGGCTGCAGCACCTGCGCCCTGGAGCGGGTTTCATCCTCGGCTGCTGTCGGCAGCACCGCGAGGTGCGGGCCTTTCGGCGGCGTCACGGACAATTCTCTATCCTTCTCTCATTCCGCCGCGACGCCGGAGGACGCCACCGCGGTCTGCGCCAGTTGCCGCAAGGCAAAGCGCTTTAGTTTGCCAGTCTCGGTCTTCGGTAGTTGCGTCACGAACTCGATCGCGCGCGGATATTTGTATGGCGCGATCTCGCGTTTGACATGCTCCTGCAACGCGGCCACGAGCTCGGCATCAGGCGTTACACCCGGCGCGGCAATGACATAGGCCTTCACGATCATGCCGCGCGCCTCGTCCGGCGCGCCGACGACCCCGCACTCGACGACGGAGGGATGCGTGAGCAGCGCCGCCTCAACGTCCGTGCCAGCGATGTTGTAGCCGGCCGACACGATCATGTCGTCCGAGCGCGACTGATACCAGAAATAGCCCTCGCTATCCATCAGATAGGTGTCGCCCGTGATGTTCCAGCCGTTCTGGACGTATTTGCGCTGCCGCTCGTCGGCGAGATAGCGGCATCCGGTCGGCCCGCGTATCGCGAGCCGTCCCATCGTGCCCGGCGGCAAATCATTGCCGGAATCGTCGACGATCTTCGCTTCATACCCCGGCACCGGCTTGCCCGTCGCACCGGGACGGATCTCGTCCTCGGTCGCGCTGATGAAGATGTGCAGCAGCTCGGTCGAGCCGATGCCGTCCATCAGCTTGATGCCGGTCGCCTTCAGCCAGGCATCGAATGTCGACTTGGGCAGCGTCTCGCCGGCGGACACGCATTTGCGAAGCGAGGAGATATCGCGGCCCGGAAGCTTGCCAATCATCGCCCGGTACGCGGTCGGCGCGGTGAAACAGACTGTGGTCTTGTACTGTTCGATCGCATTCAGAATGTCGTCGGGCGCCGTCTTCTCCAGCACGACGAAGGAGGCGCCGATGTGCATCGGAAACAGCACGCCGCCGAAGCCGAACGTGAAGGCGAGCGGTGCAGAGCCGACGAAGCGATCCTTCTGCTCCGCGCGCAAGATGTTGCGGGCGTAACCATCGCAGACCGCGAGCATGTCACGATGGAAATGCATGGTGCCCTTGGGATCGCCGGTCGTGCCCGACGTGAAGGCGATCAGGCAGACGTCGTCGGAGGCGGTATCGACGGCTTTGAACTCCGGACTTGCATCCCCCATCAGCGCCTCGAGCGAGTCGCCGGCGCCGTTGCCCCAATAGACGACGCGCTTGAGACCGGGGGCTGCCGCTTTCGCCTTCTCCATTTCGTCGGCGAGCTTGCCATCGCAGAGCGCGAGTGTGATCTCCGCCTTCTGGATCGGATAGGACAGCTCCTTGGCGCGCAACAGCGGCATGGTCGCCACGACAATGCCGCCGGCCTTGATCACCGCCAGATAGGTCGCGACCATCATCGGATTGTTGGCCGAGCGTAGCAGCACGCGCCCGCCGGTGACGAGACCAAGCTTGCCGACCAGCACATTGGCGATGCGGTTCACCAGCGTTTGCAGCTCACGATAGGTGTAGCTGACGGCAGGGCTGATCACGCAGGGAGCGTCGCCGTGTTCCTGCTCGACCCAGCGGTCGAGGAAATAGCTGACGCAGTTCAGGCGGGGCGGATACTGCAGTTCAGGTCGTGTGAAGATGAATTCCGGCCACAACTCTCGCGGCGGAAGATGCTGCCGCGCGAATGTATCAACATGGGCGGTCGCGGCACTGTCGTCACGCGAGCCCGAAACTTGAACCTTGGCGGCGTTGGCCATCGCACGCTCCTTTCAGCATGGAAAGCACCCGGCAGCACTAACTCGGAAACATTTTAGGCTTAAAGCAATTTCGCGCAATAGCGGATTTTGGGCATCCCGTGCTTTTTCCGGCGGCAAATGGGATTGGTGGGCGCCTCAGCCGCGGCCTAGGCCCGGCGGCGACCGGCCGATTTCTGCGCCGATGCCTTGGTCTTGGCGAGCAGCCGCATCAATTCGCGCACATCCTTCGGCGTCAGATCGGCGAAAAGATCTGCGATCCAGGTTTCGTGTTCCGCGGCCATTCTGCGAAACTCGGCGCGACCGAGTTTGGTCAGCCGGATCACCTGGACGCGGCGGTCCGTCTCCGACGTGCGGCGGTCGAGATGACCGGATTCCACGAGGCGCTCGACGAGACCGGTGACGTTGCCGTTCGAGACCATCATGCGCTTGGAGACGTCGGACAGCGTCATGCCATCGGGCGCCCTGTCGAGCTGCGCCATCAGGTCGAAACGGGGCAATGTGACGTCGAAACGTTGCCGCAACCGGCCACGGACCTCACCCTCGATCAGGGTCGTGCAGGTCAGGAGGCGCAGCCACAGCCGAAGCTCTTCGGCGTGATCCTCCGGAGTTTCGACGGCCTTGGTCTCGGAATCGAGCATGTTGATGCAGTCACTCACGGCCGACATTGGCGCCCGGCAGGGATTCCCAACGTTTTGAGCTTCAAATAAATCGAAGCCGGCTGCAAGCCTAAAGCCGCAACAATCAACCGCACGTCGATTTCTTTAGGCTTCAAATAATTGGCGCGCCGCTTGCATGCACCGCTGCCCGCAGGATGACGACTTGAGCTTAGCTTGCCGCGGCAGCAATCATCGGCATAAACTTGGAGTGGAGTAGCGGCTTGCAGCGCAAGACCGATCGCCACGAGGGACAGATCATGAAGACGCAAATGACATTGGCCGCAGCCGCCTTGCTGCTTGGCACCACGATGAGCCCTTCCCTCGCCCAGGAGAAAATCAAGCTGGGTGTGATCGTGACGCTCTCGGGACCCGCCGCTGCGCTCGGCCAACAGGTTCGCGACGGCTTTGCGCTCGGGGTCAAGGATCTCGGCGGCAAGATGGGCGGCCGCGATGTCGAGGTCGTCGTGGTCGACGACGAGTTGAAGCCGGACGCAGGGGTCACCAAGGTCAAGGGCCTTCTGGAGCGCGACAAGGTCGACTTCGTGGTCGGCCCGATCTTCTCCAACATCCTCCAGGCGATCCACCGGCCGGTCACGGAATCGAAAACCTTCCTGATCAGCCCCAATGCCGGCCCCTCTACGTTTGCCGGCAAGGACTGCAACCCGTTCTTCTATGTGACCTCGTATCAGAACGATCAGGTGCACGAAATCCTCGGCAAGGTCGCGCAGGATCGCGGCTACAAGCGCATGTATCTGATGGTGCCGAACTATCAGGCCGGCAAGGACTCGGTTGCGGGCTTCAAGCTCGACTACAAGGGCGAGATCGTCGAAGAATCCTACATGCCGCTGAACACGCTGGACTTCCAGCCGGAGCTTTCCAAGATTTCGTCACAGAAGCCCGATGCGCTCTTCACGTTCATGCCGGGCGGCCTCGGGGTCAATCTCGTCAAGCAATACCGGCAGGCTGGCCTCGCCGACAGCATTCCGGTGCTCTCGGCTTTCACGGTGGATGAATCGACCTTGCCGGCGCAGCAGGACGCGGCGGTCGGCATGTTCGGCGGCGCGAACTGGGCGCCCAATCTCGACAATCCCCAAAACAAGAAGTTCGTCGCGGCCTATGAGGCCGCCTATAACGGCGTGCCGGGCACCTATGCCTTCCAGGCGTACGATGCCGCGATGCTGATCGACAGCGCCGTCAAGGCCGTGAAGGGCGACCTCTCTAACAAGGACGCGGTCGCGGCCGCTCTGAAAAAGGCCGACTTCACCTCGCTGCGCGGCGCCTTCAAGTTCAACACCAACGGTTATCCGATCCAGGACTTCTACCTGACCAAGGTCGCCAAGCGCGCAGACGGCAAGTTCCAGACCGAGATCGTCCAGAAAGTCTTCGAGAATTACGGAGACCGCTACGCCAAGGACTGCAAGGCGGCGAACTAAGCCGCAGGTCGCGTCGAGGGAGGAGACAATGAAGAGCGAAATCACCGGCATCACGCGGGCCAATGAGGGCATCCAAGGCATCTCCTGGAACATCCTCGGCCAGACCTATGTGCCGAAGAGCAACACCGAGCACAGCTTTTCCTGGCATGCGACGCTGCCGCCGGGCACGTTCGTGCCGCCGCACATTCATCCCGACCAGGATGAATATCTCTATATGCTGGAGGGCAAGCTCGATTTCATGCTCGGCAATTCCGAGTCGCAGGCGACCGCGGGCGACCTGATCCGGCTCGGCATGGGCATGCCGCACGGCATCTTCAACAAATCGGAGCAGACCGCGAAGGTGCTGTTCTGGGTGTCACCGACCCGCAAGCTGTTCGACCTGTTCTGGGGCCTTCACAACATGAAGGAGCAGAAGCCCGAGGACGTGGTGGCGATGGCCGCCGAGTTCAACATCCACTTCCTGCCGCCGCCTCCCGGCGGCTAGATTCACGCCCGCACCGCCGCAAGTCCCGGCACTGCGGCGAAGCCGGCCTTGGTGGCATAGCCGCGCACGATGGCTTCGCGCTGGGAATAGCTCAGCACGTTGTCGACATTATCGAAACCATCAGGCGCGAGCTGCTCGACAGCGTCGATGACGCCCTCGGGGCCGCCGCGCCGGTTGGACCGGATGATGTCCGCGGTCATGGGCAGGCGCTTCTTCTCGTATTCAAGCAGCGCCTGGCGCGGATGCTCGGCGCGCACCAGCGCGTCGGCGAGGCAGCGTGCATCGAGGATGGCCTGCGAGGCGCCATTGGAGCCAACCGGATACATCGGATGCGCGGCATCGCCGAGCAGCGTGACTCTGCCCGACGACCAATAGGGCAACGGATCGCGGTCGCAGGTCGGATATTCGTAGAACTCGGGCGTGGCCGAGATCAGGCTCTTCACGTCGACGTAAGGCACCGAAAAGCGCGCCACATGCGGCATCAGCTCCTCGCGCCGGCCCGGCCGCGACCAGTCTTCCTTGCGCGGCGGCGGGGCATTGCCCTCGCCGACCTTCACCAGCACCGCCCAATTGGTGAGACGGCTCGCCGGGCTCGATCCCTCCGCAATGGGATAGATCACCACCTTGGCGTTGAGGCCGCCGGCGACGATCATCGATTTGCCGGTGAGGAACAGCGGCCAATCCCGCGCACCGCGCCACAGCATCAGGCCGTTCCAGCATGGCGGCCCCTCGCTCGGGAATAGCGTGTCACGGACCCGCGAATGGATGCCGTCGGCACCAATCAGAATGTCGCCGCGCGCAGTATGGATGTGTGCGCCTGAGCGGTCGAAGAAGTAAGCGGTGACGCCGCCCTCGTCCTGCGTGAAGGCGCCGAGGCGGCAGCCGGTGTGGATGGCCTCCGGCCCGAGCCGCTCCTCGACCGCCCGATGGATGACGCCTTGAAGGCGGCCGCGGTGGATCGAGAATTGCGGCACATCGTGGCCGGCGTCGATGCCGCGGGCCTCGCGCCAGACTTCCTGGCCGTGGCGGTTGAGGTAATAGAGCTGGTCGGTGCGGATCGCGACATCGTCAAGCTGCTGGAGCAGACCGAGACCTGCCAGCTCGCGCATGGCATGCGGCAGCGTGTTGATGCCAACGCCAAGCTCGCGGATGGTGTCAGACTGCTCGAAAATCTCGCAAGCGAGGCCCCGCGAGCGCAGCATCAATGCGGTGGTGAGACCACCGATACCGCCACCGACGATAATCGCCTTCATCGCCCTCACTCCACTCGGTACACACCAGGCAATGCGGCCAAATTCGCACGGGCGGTCACTCCGCCGCAAGCGGCTTTGTCGCCTCCGCCTTGAGCTCGGCCCGGGTCTTGGGCTTAGCCTTAATTCTCAGCTCCTCGAGATCCTGCCGGTCGCGCACGCTGTTGCGGAAAATCTGATCTTTTCCGGGAAGATATTGCGGAGGACAGAACGTGTCGTCCGCCCCGTACCAGGCCGCCGCCCTCATGGTGAAGGAGGGATCGACCAGATGCGGCCGCCCGAGCGCGACGAGGTCCGCCCGGCCGGCAGCCAGGATGGTGTTGGCCTGGTCAGCCGTCGTGATGTTGCCGACACACATCGTGGCCACGCGCGCCTCATTGCGGACCTGGTCGGAGAACGGCGTCTGGAACATGCGCCCGTAGATCGGCTGCGCATCGCGCACGGTCTGTCCGGTCGAGACGTCGACGAGATCGACGCCGGCTTCGGCAAACGCGCGCGCGATCGCCACCGCATCGTCGCCGCCGATGCCGCCCTCGGCCCAGTCGGTCGCGGAAATGCGCACAGACATCGGCTTGTGCGACGGCCACGCGGCCCGCAGTGCCTCGAAGATTTCGAGCGGGAAGCGCAGGCGATTGACCAACGAGCCGCCATAGTCATCCGTGCGAGTGTTCGTCAGCGGCGAGATGAAGCTCGCAAGCAGATAGCCGTGGGCGCAGTGCAGTTCGAGCATGTCGAAGCCGCAGCGCTCGCCGCGCTCGGCCGCCGCGACGAAAGCATCTCTCACTGCGTTCATGCCGGCGCGATCGAGCTCGCGCGGAACCTGGCTGTCGGGGAAATAGGGCAGCGGCGATGCGGAAAACACCTCCCAGCCGCCTTCGTCCAGCGGACGGTCCATGCCGTCCCACATCAGCTTGGTCGCCCCCTTACGCCCGGCGTGCCCCAGTTGCAGGCAGATTTTTGCGGCTGAATTGGCATGGACGAAATCAACGATGCGCCGCCAGGACGCCTCCTGCTCGTCGTTCCACAATCCTGTGCAGCCCGGCGTGATGCGGGCGTCGCGGGCAACGCAGGTCATCTCCGTGAAGATCAGGCCGGCGCCGCCGATCGCGCGCGAGCCGTAATGCACCAGGTGGAAATCGGTCGGCACGCCCTCCTTCGCCGAATACATGCACATCGGCGACACCACGGCGCGATTGGCGATCTCCATCTCGCGTAGCCGGAAGGGCTGGAACAGCGGCACCATCGGCTTCTTGGTGTCGACGTCGAAACCGCTGTCACGAACACGCTTGGCAAACGATGTTTCGACCTCCGCCACGAAGTCGGGGGCGCGAAGCTTCAGATTGTCATAGGTGATCGCCTTCGAGCGCGTCATCACGCCGAAGGCGAACTGCACAGGATCGAAATCCCAGAAGCGGTCGACATGCTCGAACCAGACCAGCGAGACGTCGGCGGCGTGCTGCGTCTTCTCGACCTCTTCGCGGCGGCCGTGCTCATAGACCTCCAGCGCCGCCTTGATGCTGGGCGCCTTCTCCATGGCGTCAGCCAGCGCGATCGCGTCTTCCATTGCGAGCTTGGTGCCCGAGCCGATCGAGAAATGCGCGCTCGCCTTGGCGTCGCCCAGCAGAACCATGTTGTCCTTGACCCAGCGCTTGCTGCGGATCATCGGGAAGTTGCGCCACGTCGAGCGGTTGGTGAGCAATTGGTGCCCATCGAGGAACCAGCCGAAGATCTCCGCCATTCGCGCAGCGGACTGGGTCTCGTTCAACCCCGTCAGCCCGGCGCGTTCAAACGTCTCCGGATCGGTCTCGAAAATCCAGGTCGAATGTCCGGCTTCATATTGATAGGCATGGGCGATGAACGGCCCCCACTCCGTCTGCTGGAAGATGAAGGTGAAGGCATCCAGCGGCCTGGTCGAGCCCATCCAGGCGAACTTGTTGGCACGGAGGTCGACTTCCGGCACGAAATGATCGACGTATTTGTCGCGGAAGCGGCTGTTGATGCCGTCCGCGAGCAGGATGAGATCCGCGTCAGCGAAGCGGGATTCGTCCTCGACGTCCGCTTCGAAATTCAGGACGACCCCCAATTCGCGCGCGCGTGCCTGCAGGATCAGGAGCAGCTTCTGCCGCGAGCAGCCACAAAAGCCGTTGCCGCCGACCCGATGGACCGTTCCGCGGAAGTGCACGGCGATGTCATCCCAGTAGGCGAACTCCTGGGTGATGCGGCGATAGCTCGGAAGGTCGTGCTTCTCGAAATTATCGAGCGTGGCGTCCGAGAACACCACGCCGAAGCCGAAGGTGTCGTCGGCGCGATTGCGCTCGTACACCGCGATCTCGGCGCCCGGCCGCTGCTTCTTCAGCAGGATTGCAGCGTAGAGACCCGCAGGTCCGCCACCGATGATCGCGACTTTCATGGGAGCCTCGCCAATTCAACCCGGCGAAACTATTTTAAGCCTAAAATAATTTCACGCAAGTCCCCATTGCGGCAGGCCTGCGGCAAAGCCCGGCTTAATCGCCCCTGAAGACCGGCTTGACCTTGTTGGCAAAGGCCTCGAAGGCCCGTTCGAAATCGGCGGTCGTCATGCACAGCGCTTGAGCAACGGCTTCCGCCTCGATCGCCTCCTCCACCGACATCGCCCATTCCATGGCCAGCATCCGCTTGGTCATGGTGTTGGCGAAGGTCGGTCCTTCCGCGATTTGCCTGGCCAGCACTTGCGCCTGGGGCAGCACCTGCTCCGGCGTGACGAGGCGGCTGAAGAAGCCCCAGCGCTCGCCCTCCTCCGCGGTCATGAACCGGCCGGTATAGAGCAACTCGGAAGCGCGGGACTGTCCGATGATCCGCGGCAGGATCGCGCAGGCGCCCATGTCACAACCGGCAAGGCCCACCTTGTTGAAGAGGAATGCAACCTTGGCCCCGCTGGCAGCAAGCCGCATGTCCGACGCCATGGCGATGATCGCGCCCGCGCCGGCACAGATGCCTTCAACCGCGGCAACGATCGGCTGCGGGCAGGCCCGCATCGCCTTGACGAGGTCGCCGGTCATCCGCGTAAACGCCGTCAGCCCCTTGGTGTCCATCTTCACGAGCGGCCCGATGATCTCGAACACATCGCCGCCGGATGAGAAATTGGCACCAGCGCCGGTCACGACGATGGACTTGACCGCATCGTCGAACGCGCAAGCGCGAAAGAAATCGGTGAGTTCGCGATAGCTCTCGAAGGTCAACGGATTCTTCCGTTCCGGACGATTGAGCGTGACTGTTGCAACACCATCGACGACGGCCAGCAGGAAATGCTGCGGCGAATAGTCCGCAAGCGGTAAGGTCACGGGATTGGCTGGTCTGCTCATGCGATCTCCTTGGCTTGCTTGCTCCGCGCCTTTGCCATGCGCGCTAAATCTCACCACCGGCAACGGCGATTGCCTGCCCGGTGATTGCGCCGGCGCCCTCGCCGCACAGCCAGAGCACGGCATCCGCGACCTGTTGTGGAGAGATCAATCGCCCTTGCGGATTATGTTTCGCGAGCTCGGCAATGGCCTGCTCGCGGCTACGCCCCGTCTTCTTCATGATATTCTCGATACTGCCGGCGACGAGATCCGTGTCGGTGAAACCGGGACACACTGCGTTGATGGTCACGTTGCTGCCAGCCATCTCGAGTGCAAGGGACCGCACGAGACCGACCACAGCGTGCTTGGCCGCGGTGTACGCGCTGACATAGGCATATCCCTTGAGCCCCGCCGTCGACGCGATCGCGACGATACGGCCATAGGGACGATCCTTCATCCCGGGCAGCACAGCGCTGACAGCATGGACCACGCCCATGAAATTGACGTCCATCATGCGCGCGAACAGGGCGCTGTCGGATTTGGCGAACGGCGCCGACTCGGCACTTCCCGCGTTGGCGATCAGAATATCGATCGGCTGCCGCGCACTCGCTTGAGCGATGGCGGCGTTCATTGAGGTTTCGTCCGAGACGTCGGCGACGGCCGCAAAATGCGCTGCCCCTGCGCCGACAGCCTCTTCAAGCGTCGCAGCGTTCCGCCCAAGGACGGTCACAGTAGCACCCGCCTTGACGAGCGCTGTCGCGATGGCGCGACCAATGCCGCGACCGCCACCGGTCACCAGCGCGTGCGGCGAATGCGGTAATCCGGACATGCGCTGGCTTCCTTGCATTCTGCTGATCGCTCTCTCGATATATTTTAACCTTCAAACTTTTGCAAACAAAGCTCGACTCGGCCTCGCGAACGGCCGCATGCAGAAGACGGCCTGAATTGCTTTAAGTATAAAATTATCTCTTCCCATCCCTCACAGGCCTGTTAGCATCGAAGGGCCGAGCAAAAGGATGTCGCGTGTCGCAGCCTGCGCCAATGATAACAAAGGACGGCCGCTTCGCCTATGAAGCCGCGGGCGATCCGGGCGGAACACCTCTGATTTTCCTGCATGGCATCGGCGGTGCGGCACGGGCCTGGCGACAGCAGCTTGCCACATTCGGCGACCGCTTCCACGCGATTGCATGGGACATGCCGGGCTATGGCGGATCGGCGCCGCTCGCCAGCGTCAGCATCGCTGCCCTGGCGGATGCGCTTCAGCGCTTCATCGAGCAGCTTGGTGCGAGCAAGCCAATTCTGGTCGGCCATTCCATCGGCGGCATGATCGTCCAGAAATGGCTGGTGCAATCCCCGAAACTGGCGCGCGCGATCGTGCTGGCGCAGACCAGCCCGGCGTTCGGCAAGGCCGACGGCGATTGGCAGAAATCGTTTATCGCCGCACGGCTCGGGCCGCTCGATCGCGGCGAAACGATGAAGTCGCTGGCGCCCTCTCTGGTGAGGGAACTGGTAGGCGACGATCCTGATCCCAAGGGAATGGAGCTTGCACGCGAGTGCATGGCAAGCGTGCCCGAGACGAGCTATCGCGCCATGATGCTGGCCTTGATCGGCTTCGACCAGCGCAGCACCCTCAAGGATATTTCCATACCGACGCTGCTGCTGTCCGGCTCCAAGGACAACAACGCGCCAGCGCCAATGATGGCGAAGACGGCGACCTACATTCCTTCCGCGGAATATGTCGAACTCGACTCTGTCGGCCATCTCGCCAACCTCGAACGCCCCAACGCCTTTGACGAGGCCCTCGGCCGGTTCCTGAATTCCGTCGCGACCAAAACGTAGGATGACTGCGCAATGACCATGCAAGTCAGCAAGAACATCGGCGCGACTGACAAGGTCGCGCTGGATGCGCCGATCTTCGATCCCGTTGCATTCCGACTGAGCGACGAGCAGGCCGGCATCATCGCGCGCGCGCGAGAGATCGGCCAGAGCGTGTTCGCTGGCCGCGCCGCGACTTACGACCGCGAGGCGATCTTCCCGTCGGAGAACTATCGCGACCTGCATCGCGTCGGCTTGCTCGGCATCGCCGTGCCCAAGAAGCATGGCGGGCTCGGGGCGAATTATCAAACTTATGCGCTGGCGGCAGCCGAAATCGGCCGCTATTGCGGCGCGACCGCGCTCACCTGGAACATGCACGTCTGCTCGACGCTGTGGTCGGGCCCGCTCGCCGACGATCTCGACATGGATGCAGAGACCCGCGCCGAGCACGAGGGGCGACGTGCAGTCCACTACAAGCGTATCGTCGAGGACGGCGCGATCTATTCGCAGCCGTTCTCGGAGGGCGGTGCGGCAGCGGCAGGCGGAGTCGCTTTCGGCACGGAAGCAAGGCCGGTCGCCGGCGGCTGGATCGTGAACGGCAAAAAGATCTTTGCATCACTCTCCGGCCATGCGGACTATTACGGCGTTCTCTGCACCGAGATCGAGGAAGGCGAGAAGGCTTCGCGCCGCAATACGCTTTACCTCGCCATCCCCGCAAAATCGGAAGGCGTTTCGGTCGTCGGCGACTGGGATCCGCTCGGCATGCGCGGAACGGTCTCGCGCACGCTGCTGTTCAAGGACGTGTTCGTGCCGGCAGATTCGGCGCTGATGCCGCGGGGCGTCTATTTCCAGGCCGCGATGCGCTGGCCGCACATGTTCCTGACGCTGTCGCCGACCTATATGGGCCTGGCGCAAGCCGCCTATGACTTCACCGTGCGCTATCTGCGCGGCGAAGTACCGGGCATGCCGCCGGTCAAGCGCAGGATGTATCCAACCAAGCAGATTGCGGTCGCGCAGATGCAGATCAAGCTCGAGCAGATCAAGGCGATCTGGTTCCAGGCGGTCACCGAGGCGCGCGCCAATCCGAGCAAGGAGCAGATCTTGCGCGCCTATGCCGCGCAATATTCGGTGATGGAGGGCGCCAACGAGCTCGCCGCGCTCGCGATCCGTACCTGCGGCGGTCAGGCCATGCTCCGGTCGCTGCCGCTCGAGCGGATCTATCGCGACAGCCGCTGCGGCTCGCTGATGTTGCCCTGGACAGCCGAGCTCTGCCTCGACCGGATCGGGCGCGAGGCGCTGTACGAGGCCGGCGAAACGGACGACTGACGGTGGACATCTGCAGTCTGATCGATCGCAACGCGGCGTTCGCGCCAGACAAGACAGCCATTGCCTTCGAAGGCGAACGGTTGAGCTATGCAGCGTTCGCTGCACGCATCGAACGGACGGCGGCGACATTGAAGCAGGAGCTCGGCGTAGGCCGGGGCGACCGCGTTGCGATCCTCAGTCTGAACCGGCCGGACTATCTGGTTCTGCTCTATGCCTGCGCGCGGCTCGGCGCGATGCTGGTGCCCCTGAACTGGCGGCTGGCTATCGCCGAGCAGCTTTTCATTCTCACCGATGCCGGCGCCAAGGTCCTGGTGCTCGAGCAGGCCTTCGAGAGGATCCTCGCCGAGCTCGAGGGGACTGCAATTGTCGGGCTCGATTTCGAGCCGCCCCGCGGCACGACGTTCGAAAACCTGTTGGCTCGCAGTGAGGGCACCGGCCGCAACCCGCACACTGATCTCTCCTGCCCGCTCCTCATTGTCTACACGTCAGGAACGACCGGACGGCCCAAAGGCGCGGTGCTGCGCCAGGAGGCGCTGTTCTGGAACGGCGTCATGAGCCAGCACATGCACAACATGACGTCCGATGACCATGTGCTGACGCTGCTGCCATTCTTCCACGTCGGTGGCCTCAACATCCAGACCACGGCGGCGCTCCACCTGGGCGCGATGGTCACGGTTCACGCACGCTTCACGCCGGACACCGCGCTTGCAGCCATCGAACGGGAGCGGCCAACCTTGACCGTGATGGTGCCGGCGATCATCCAGGCCGTAAGCGAGCATCCCGCCTGGACCACGACCGACCTTTCGTCGCTCAAAGCCGTCGCGACCGGCTCGACCATCGTGCCGCCGTATCTGATCGACCGCTTCGTCGCGCGTGGCGTCCCGGTGCTTCAGGTCTACGGCTCGACGGAAACTTGCCCGATTGCGGTCTACACCCGGCTTGGTGGCGATCTCTCTCGTGCGGGATCGACTGGACTTGCCGGCCTGTGCTGCGAAGCGAGAGTGATTGATCCCGCCGGCAGCGAGGTGCCGGCGGGCGCGCCGGGAGAGATCGCGGTGCGCGGGCCCAACGTGTTCTTCGAATATTGGGGCGATGCGGACGCCACGCGCGATGCGCTGCACGACGGCTGGTATCGTACCGGCGATATCGGCCTGTGCGACGCGGACGGCTATTTCTGGGTGCGCGACCGCAAGAAGAACATGATCATTTCCGGCGGCGAGAACGTCTATCCGGCGGAGGTCGAACGCGTCCTGCTCGAACATCCGGATGTCAGCGAATGCGCGGTGATCGGCCGGCCCGATCCACGCTGGGACGAGGTGCCCATCGCCTACGTGATCCGGCGATCCGGCGCTCGACTGGAAGCAGACGCGTTGAAAGTGCATCTCCAGGGACAACTCGCCCGCTACAAGGTTCCGCGTGACATCGTTTTCGTCACCGACCTGCCGCGCACGGCGCTGGGCAAGGTCCAGCATTTCCTGCTGAAGCAGCTTGATGCGCAATCGCGCGCGCAAGGAGAAGCATCTTGAGGATTGCGGTTCTGGGTGGGGGAAACGGCTCTTTCGCGGCCGCGGGCGATTTTGCGCTATCGGGACATGAGGTCCGGCTCTGGCGCCGCGACGCGGATCAGGTCGCAGCACATCGCGCCGCCGGCTCGCGCATCCTGGTGAAGGATCATAACGGCTCTCACGACGTCAAGCTCGCGCTGGTCACGACCGGCATCGCCGAAGCCGTCAACGGCGCGGAGCTGATCCTTTGCCCCGCCCCCGCCTTCGCGCAGACTGATATTGCGCGCCTGCTTGCTCCACATCTGCGGGACGGACAGGTCGTGTTTCTGCCGCCGGCGACATTCGGCTCGATCATCTTCGCCCAGGCTGCGCGGGATGCCGGCAACCGCGCCAAGGCGTGCTTTGCCGAAACCGGGACCTTGCCCTGGCTGACCCGCAAGCACGGCCCGTTCGAGATCGCGATCACCATCCGCGCCAAGCGGCTGCCGGTCGGCGTTTTCCCGCTCGATCAGGCGCCGCGCGCACTTGAGGTGATCGGACAAGCTTTCCCCGGCGCGGTCGAGCCGTGCGGAGATGCTCTCTCCGGTGCGCTGATGAACGCCGGCCCGATTATCCATCCGCCGCTGATCGTGATGAATGCAGGCCCGATCGAGCATTTCGAAAAGTGGGACATCCACAAGGAAGGAACGCAAGCCGCGATTCGCAGGGTCACCGACGCGCTCGACGCCGAACGGATCGCCGTCCGTGAGGCGCTCGGATATGGCGCACCGCATTTTCCGCTCGCCCATCACTATGCCAAGGAAGGCGAGATCTGGATGTACGGCCGCGGCTCGCACGACCGGCTGACCGATTCCGGCGACTGGCGCGAGCGGATCATGCTGACCGAGCACCGCTACATGAGAGAAGATTTGCGGCTTGGGCTATCGCTGCTGGTCTCCGTCGCCGGCCTAGCGGGCGTGGCTACGCCGCTGGCCAAGGCATTCCTGGCCATTGGCGGCGCAATCTGCGGTGAGGATTTTGCGCAAGGCGGCCGAACCCTCGAGACGCTGGGGCTCGGCAATCTGGGCAAGGCCGATTTGCAGACGCTTCTTCGCGGGGGATTTTGACCGATGACCAGCCGAGCCACCATCGCCTGTCTCGGTGCCGGCCGCATGGGGCGCGGCATCGCCGTCGCGTTTGCCTATGCGGGGCATAAGGTCACGATGATCGACATCAAGGCCCGTTCAGTGGAAGATTTCGCCAGGCTGGAGGCAGATGCGCTCGGCGAAGTCACGACGACCTTTGCCAGCCTGTCGAAGCTGGGGCTACTGGCCGAGGCGGATGTCGATCCGCTGATCGCGCGGGTCTCGGTGGTGCCGGCCAACCAGAGCGGTGCGGCACTGTCCGATGCTGGAATAGTCTTTGAAGGGGTTCCCGAAGTCGTCGAGCTCAAGCGAGATGTGCTGGGGGCGGCCTCAAAACAAGTCGGCCCCGATACGATCATCGCATCGACGACCTCGACCATTCTTGTCGACGATCTCTCGGGCGCGATCGTGAACCCTCGCCGCTTCCTCAACGTGCACTGGCTCAATCCGGCCTATCTGATTCCGCTGGTCGAGGTTTCGCCCGGTAAAGCCACCGATCCCGCTGTCATCGACGAGGTCAAGGCGCTGCTCGAAGGCATCGGCAAGGTGCCGGTGGTCTGCGCGGCGACGCCCGGCTTCATCGTTCCGCGCATCCAGGCGTTGGCGATGAACGAGGCCGCGCGCATGGTCGAGGAAGGCGTCGCCAGCGCAGAAGACATCGACAAGGCGATCCGCTACGGTTTCGGCTTCCGTTACGCCGTGCTTGGGCTGCTCGAATTCATCGACTGGGGCGGCGGAGACATCCTCTACTATGCCAGTCGCTATCTCGAAGGCGCACTCGGCAGCGACCGCTATCGTGCGCCGGCGGTCATTTCGCGGAACATGCACGAGGGCCGGATCGGCCTGCGCACAGGTGCAGGCTTTCTCGATTATTCCGGCCTCGACATCGACGCCTACCGGGCAAAACGGCTTCAGGCCATGGTCGACCTGCTCCGGCACTTCGACCTGGCGCGGCCACCGGTGCTCGATCGCGGTTAGCCGAAGGCGTCCTGCAGCACCCCTTCACGCACCACCGCGACGCCGTCGAGCTCGATCGTCGTTCCCATCATCGGCAGATCGAAATGGCCCGCCGTGTAACGGCCGGCGAATTCGTTGGCACCGGTCGAGAACAGAAAGTTGCCGGACACAGCGCGAATTTCCGTGCCGTTGGTATCGCGCTGGTCATACATCGACAGCGCCTCGTAGCGCGCGGCCGGATTCATGCCGAAGCCGACATGCGATACCGCATAGGCTTCCCGATCGCCCCAGGCGGCAAGATAGGCACGCATCATTGCGGCATCGGTGCCCTCGCCTTCCAGCCCGACGACATAATCGTCCTTCAGCGTCATCTTCACCGGCGACGTCAGGTAACGCTTGAAGGTCAGGTTGATGTCGCCGGGCGCCATCACCAGCGTTCCATTGATCGTTCCGCTCTTGGGGAAGCTGACGACGATGCCGCCGGGCCAATGCGCCAGCGTACCGGGCTTGTCCGTCCAGCCCCACACGCCGACCGTGGACGCGCCGACCATATCGACGTCGAGCGCCGTGCCGGCCTTTGACGTCACCCGCATCCGCTTGGTCCCGCGCAGCATCTTCGCCGCTGCGCGAACGCGCTTCTCGAGCGCCAGATCCGGCACCATTCGCTCCAGCGCCTCGGGATGCTCGTTGGAGATCACCAGGATACGCGCGCCGGCTTTGAGGATCTCGGGTGTCTCGACCGCATGCATCAGGCCCTCGATGGTGCAATCCACCACGAAGCCGGCCTGTTGAAGCGCAGTGATGACCGGACCGAGCCGCTGGATCGCCTCGCTTGCACCTGTCGAGCGAACCGGAACGATATTCCGGTTACGCGGGGTCGGCATGACCACGTGAAACGGTCGCGCGCCCATCCGCAGCAGCGCGAGCTCCGCCAGATGAACATTCAACGCACGTGACTGGGTTTCCGAGAGGATCGCCGCGGTATCGCCGGCCTTGACGGCGCATCGCTCAAAAATCTCGCAAAATGCGTCGATCCATTTTGCCTCGATGCGATCAGCCAGCATGGTCTACTCCCCGGTCTTCCTGTTTCTTCTTCGTCAGTTCATGCTTCGGGGAACCCCCGCAGCAGGTACGCGCGCACTGCCCCGAGCAGGCCATTCAGGATCAGGCCCAGCAGCGAGATCGTGATCAGCGGAACGAACATATCGACGGCCTGAAAAGTCCGGGCCGCCGTGACGAGGACATGTCCGAGCCCGTCGCTCGACGTGATCATCTCCGCCAGAAACACCACGATGCAGGAAATGACAAGGCCGATCCGGCAACCGGTCAGGATCGACGGCATCGCCGCCGGCAGCACCACCTTGAACAGGATCTCATATCGCGGCGTTCCCGCTGCCATGGCCGACCAGATCAGTTTCTGCTCCACCGTCGACGCGCCGTAATAGGTAGACAACAGAATGGGAAAGAGTGCATCCGCCGCCACCAGCGTGATCTTCGATCCATGCCCGAAGCCAAGCAGCAGCAGCAATGCTGGATAGAGCGCGACCTTAGGCAAGGGCGCGAGTACGCGAACGATCGGCCGAACCACCGCGTTGATAGCCGGACTGGCGGCGGCGGCGATGCCGATGCTTACACCGAGCACGACCGCAATCGCGAAGCCGGCAAACAACCGGAACAGGGTCGCCGCAATCTCCTGCTGGAACGTCCACGTCAAGAGTTGCTGAAGCAACCGAACGAAGACGTATCCCGGCGGCGGCAGCAACACTGCAGGCGCGAAGCCAAATGATACAAGGCCTTGCCACAGAGCGATCACCAGCACGATCGGCGCGAGCCCGAGGATGATGCTGGTGGAGCGAAGCTGTGGCATCATGAGAAGCTCAGCGGCATGTCGAACTGCGGTTCGGACCAGCGCACCAGCCTTGCGCGGACCCGCTCGAAGATCGCATCGAGGCAGATTCCCATCGCGCCGACGATGATGATCATCGCAAAGACGGTATCGTATTGGCCCATGTCGAGTGCGTTGAACAGGATGTTGCCGGCGCCGGACTGACGGGCGATCATCTCGCTGGTAATCATCGTGATCAGCGCCAGCACGAGTCCAGTGCGGCACCCGGTCAGAATTTCCGGAAGCGCCGCCGGCAGTACGATCCGGACCAGCCGTTGCGCAGGCGAAAGCCCCATCGCCGCGCCCGACCACAGCATCTTCTCCTCCACCGCCTTGGCGCCTTCGAAGCTGTGATAGATTACGGGCAGGCTGACGCCGAGAAAGATCACCAGCGTCTTCGTGACGTCGCCGACGCCCAGCCACAGCATGATGATCGGCATCAAGGCTGCCTTCGGGACCGGGTAGATCACCATCAGGAGCGGATTGAAGAAGGCCGCGACGGCCCGGCTGCGGCCCATCAACAGGCCGAGCGGGATCGAAACCGATACCGCTATGCCAAATCCGATCGCCATGCGGCGGAGCGAGGCCAGGATGTTGATCAACGATTCCTTGTCGCCAAGAATGTCCGGGATTGCACGGATCGCCTCGATCGCCGTTGGAAAGCTATCATTCTTCAACACGAGGGACGCCGCCTGCCACATCGCCAGCAATCCGATGCAGGCAAGCACCGGGGCAGCACGTCTCGCCAAGACGGCGGGCGATATCATGACGGAGACCCGACAGGGTCGGTCTCGTCGAACATCCGCTCGATATCGACAACGTATTTCTGGTAGCGAGGGTCGAGCAGCAGCTCGCTGCGTCGGCGCGGCCGCGGCAGATCGATGTCGATGACCTCGCGGATGCGGCCGGGAGACTTCGACATCATCACGACCTTGTCTGACAGGAAAACCGCTTCGTCCACCGAATGCGTGACGAACAACACCGTCTTGCGATCACGCTCCCAGATATTCAACAGATCGTTCTGCAGGCGCGTTCGCGTGTGAGCATCGAGCGCGCCGAACGGCTCGTCCATCAACAGAACCTCAGGATGGTAAGCCAACGTTCGAGCCAGTGCCACGCGCTGCTTCATGCCGCCGGACAGCTCCTTGGGATAGAAATTCTCGTAGCCCTTGAGCCCGACCATCTCGATCAAGGCCCGGCTCTGTGCTTCCGCCTCGGTGGTGCGCACGCCCTGCTGGCGAGGGCCATACATCACATTGCCCAGCACGGTCTTCCACGGAAACAACGCGAACTCCTGGAACACCGGACCGCGATCCGGCCCTGGTCCCGTGATCGTCCGTCCCCTGATCTTCGCTGAGCCGCTGGTCGGGCTGACAAAGCCGCCGACGACGTAAAGCAATGTCGACTTGCCGCAGCCGGACGGACCAAGGATGGAGACGAAGGCTCCCTCGTCGATCGCCAGCGAGATGTCCGACAGCGCCACATGATCCTTCCGCGCCGAGGTCTGAAATACCTGCGAGACGCTCTCGATCTCGATGATTGCAGAAGCCGGTTTTTGCGGCGTCACCGGTCTCACCCATTCGCTCGATCTCGAAGGCACTACCTTCATCCCGTCTCACTTCGTTCGCGCGCGAACCCTGCGCAACAGTCTCGCTGAATGCCCTCCGTCAGCGGCACCAGCTTAGCAAGAAACTTGCCAGACCACGGGCTGTTTTCGGGCAAGTGCGCCGCGTCATCCGAACCAGGGCCATTCTGCGGGCCCCTCATGCGTCACGGCCCCGCCCGGTGCCTGCCCAACCAATCGCGCATATTTCGCCAGCGCGCCTGCGCGGTGACGAGGCGGACGCGGCTTCCAATCCTGGCGGCGAGCAGTGAGCTCCTGCTCGTCGACCAGCATATCCATCCGCCGATTTGCGGCATCAATCCGGATCCTGTCGCCATCGCGAACCAGCGCCAGCGGACCGCCAACAAATGCCTCGGGAGACACATAGCCGATGCACATTCCGCGCGTAGCGCCGGAGAACCGTCCATCCGTGATCAGGGCGACCTTCTCGCCCATGCCCTGTCCATAGATCAGCGCGGTGACGCCGAGCATCTCGCGCATGCCGGGGCCGCCCACCGGCCCCTCGTTGCGGATCACGAGAACCTCGCCCGCCTGATAGGTGCGATCACGAACCGCCGCGACGCAGGCCTCCTCGTCTTCGAAAACGCGCGCCACGCCTTCAAAGAACTGGCTCTTCAGGCCCGCGACCTTGATGACCGCGCCGTCGGGACAGAGGTTTCCCTTCAGCACCGCGACGCCGCCATCTGGCATGATCGGCGCGCGAGCCGCATAAACGACCTCTCCGTCAGGTGCATTGGCGGCGCCATATTCTTCGGCAAGTGTACGGCCTGTGACAGACAAGCAGCTGCCATCAATATGCCCGCTCTGGATCAGCTCCCGGATCACCACGGCGGCGCCGCCGATATCGTAGACATCCTTTGCCGTATATTTGCCTCCCGGCCGCAGGTTTCCGATCAAGGGCGTCCTGGCAAAAACCTCGCCGACATCATCGATCGTGAATGCGATCCCGGCCTCGTTCGCGATCGCCGGCAGATGCAGGGCAGCATTGGTCGAACCGCCCGTGGCAGCCACGATTGCCGCACCGTTTTCCAGGGATTTCCGCGTCACGATGTCGCGCGGCAAAGGCCCGCCGCGCTCCAGCATCTCCATGATGAGGCGCCCCGCCCGCCTGGATAGCTGCGCGCGCTCGGCATAGACACCCGGCACCATCGACACGTTGGGAATGGTGAGGCCCATCGCCTCCGAGACCATCCCCATCGTGTTCGCGGTGAACTGCCCGGCGCACGCGCCGATTGTCGGCAGGCAGGCTCGCTCGATCCGTTCAAGCGTGGCGCCGTCGATCTCTCCCGTCATGAAGCTGCCGACAGCCTCATAGGAGTCGAGCACGGTCAGGGTCCGCCCGTCTACGCGGCCCGGTAGCGAACTGCCGCCATAGATGAAAATGGCCGGCACGTTACACCGGACCATGCCCATCATCACGCCGGGAAGCGTCTTGTCGCATCCGCCGTATCCGATCAGTGCATCGTAGGCGAGACCATGAACGACGGCTTCGATCGAGTCGGCAATCAGCTCCCGCGAAAACAGGGAGAACTTCATCCCTTCGTGATTCATGCTGATACCGTCGGAAACCGATACGGTCGAAAACTCGCGCGGCGTGCCGCCGGCCTCTTCGATTCCGGTCTTGGCCGCTGCGACCTGAAAGTCGTGCGTCATGTTGCAGGGCGTCTGTTCGCCCTTCATGCTGACGACGCCGACCATCGGCTTGGCAATCGCAGCGTCGTCGAGCCCCATGGCGCGCATGAACGCGCGGTGCGGAGCCCGGTCGAGACCATCCGTCGTGATCCGAGATCGGAGCTTCTTCATACGTGCATCTTCTTCATGCAACGTCCCGGATCATCCTGGACGCCGCATCCTTCCCGCTCGGTTCATTCGTCCGATCGCCTATTGCAGCGGAGCGACGATCGTCGAATGCTTGAATTGCGCGACATCCAATTTTGGCAGCATCCCTGTCTCGGCGTAGATGTCCAGCATCTTCTGGATCGCGGGGAAATTCGGTGCCGCGCCCGGATCGCGGCCGAAATCATTGTCCTTGAGCAGATAAGTCTCGAGAACCGGAATAGGTGCCTTCAGGACCTCGTTGACGACCTTCAACGTCTCTTCGCGGTTGGCCAGCGCTTTCTTCATGCCAGAGGTAATGTCACGCACGTAAGCCTTGACCAGTTCCGGGTTCTTGTCGACGAAATCGGCACGGCAGGCTTCCAGGATGTGCACGATGTTGGGCATCGCCTGCGACAGCGAGAACAGTTTGCGCGTGCCGCCCTTTGCCTCCGCGCGCGCGGCAAACGGCTGGTTCATGTTCACCGCATCGACGCGGCCCTGCCGCAACGCATCCTCGGAGACGGCAAAGCCGACCTCGACCAGCTTGATGTCCTTGGCCGGATCGATGCCATTCTGCTTCAGCAACAGATTGAACGGGCCCTGGGTGCCGCCGCCTATCACGGAGATCCCGACCGTCTTGCCTTTGAGACCGGCGATCGTCTTGATCGGGGAGTCGTCCATGACAGCCCAGTAGACCGAGAAACCGCCGGCCTTTTCGAAGACATGCTGCGCCACGATGTAGGCCTTGAGGTTGCCGCCAACCACTCCGTTGGCGAGCGACAGCGGCGCCTGGGTCGCGCAATCCAGCGCGCCGGCCGCCAACGCTTGCGTCATCGGAGCGGTGCCCTGAAACTGGGTCCATTCGATATTGTAGGCCTTGCCGATATTGGGAAACTCAGCCGGCCGGCGCATCATCCAGTATTTGGATTCCTCGGCCGGAATCGTCCAGCCGACGCGAATTGTCTGCTGCGCCCATGACGAGCCTGCGCTCGCGCTCACGGCCGCTGCCGCCCCCAAAGCCAGGATCCACTTCGAAACGGTTCGCATCGTGCCCACTCCGCTGCCCAGGCGCCGACCGGCGCCATCCAACCCGACCGCGCCAAATGTTTCATGGTTCAAACAATCAAGCAAGCCATGCAGGCCGGGCGCTTTCGTCGTGGAATACGCCATGTATGGTAGTGCAGCGTCGCGGAGCGACAGATGGAGACAATCTATGGCTGAGGGGAGAAAGACAAACCCGCAAGGCGTCGAGCGGCTCGGCTATATCGGCCTTGGATTGATGGGGACACCGATGACCCGGCGGCTGCTCAAGGCCGGCCATCAGGTCACTGTCTGGAACCGTTCGGAAGGGAAGATGGCCGCGCTTGTCGAGGCTGGTGCCGGGCGCGCAGCCACCCCCCGTGACTTGATGGAGAGCTCGGACGTCGTCTTCATGTGCGTGACGGATGCGGCTGCCGTGGAAGAGGTGATCTTCGGGGCCGAGGGCATCTCAACTGCGCCCGGCGCGGGCAAGCTCGTGGTCGACTTCTCGTCGATCCATCCTGATGCCGCACGGGACCTTGCAACACGATTGTTAGCCGCGAACGGCGCGGGCTGGATCGATGCGCCGGTCTCCGGTGGTACCAAGGGCGCCGAGGAAGGCACGCTTGCCATCATGGCCGGCGGAAAATCCAGCGATATCGAGCGGGTCCGCCCCTACGTGCTGGCTATGGCACGCAGGCTCACCCACATGGGCCCGACCGGCGCCGGCCAGATCACAAAGCTATGCAACCAGGTGATCGTCGGATGCGCGATGGCTGTTCTTGCGGAGGCAACTCGCCTTGCCGTGAACGCCGGAATCGATGCCAACCGGTTGCCCGAAGCACTCGCCGGCGGCTTCGCGGACTCCATTCCGTTGCAGCTGTTCGTGCCGCGGATGGTCCAGGGTATTCACTCACCGCCGCTTGGTCACATCGCTACAATGCTCAAGGACCTCGATACGGTCGCCGATGTCGCACAGACGACATCGACGCCGGTGCCCATGGCCTCTCTCGCAGGACAACTTTTCAGGCTCGCCAAAGCCGCGCGCGGCGCGGACGCGGATGCGCTCGAAATCTACAAGCTTTCGGCAGGGCGCGCTGAACCGACGACCGCAAGCTGAAGCACACGTCGAGTGACTACTTGCGCTCATCGTCGGCGAGAAATCGGCCAAACGCACCCCGCGCGAAGAGCAGCGGTTCCTTCGCATTGTAAGTATAGGCCTCGACCGCACCGAGAAAGATCACGTGGTCGCCGCCGTAATAGCGATTGACCGAGCGGCATTGAAAATTGGCGACGCTCTCAGCGAGCACCGGCGCGTTGCCGAGGCCCGGCGTCCAGTCGACACCGGTGAACTTGTCATCAGACGATTTGGCGAATTTGCTCGCAAGCGCCTGTTGCGAAACACCAAGAACGTTGACCGTGAAATGACTGGCGTTCTGGAAGATGGTTAGACTAGAGGAATAGACGACCAGGCTCCAAAGAACCAGCGGAGGATTCAGCGAAACCGAGGCGAACGAATTGCACGTCAGGCCATAGGGCTTGCCGTCAGGAGCAGCGGCTGTGATGATCGTCACCCCTGTGGCGTAGGTGCCAAGCGCGCTGCGAAAATCGCGGGGATCGATCGCTGAATTGTCGCTCGCGAACTCGTTGGCCGGATCGGGAACGGCAGGCTGCTTCGGCAGATCATTCATCGGCCGGCCTCACAGCGTGAGATTCTCGGACGGCAGGCCCAGCGCCACGCGTCCATAATTGGTCCCGGCTGCATCGAAATTAAACGCGAGATGCGAATTGATCGCGTGCGCATCGCGGAATTGCCGCTGCAACGCGCCCGTAGTGAACAGGCCCCGTGCTCCGCTCGCGGCAAACAGCATCGACACCGCATCCGTGCAGAAGTTTACTGAAAAGGCGCCGTCGCGCCGATATCTGGTCTTGGTCGCCATATCGGGGATATGACCCTGCCTTGCATCCTCCATGGCATTCAGACAGGCCGAGCGCATGATCAGGCGTGCCGCGTCGATCTTCGCCGAGGCCTCGGCTATCTTGATCTGGGTGCTTTGAAAATCGCTCAGCCTGGCGTGGTTGTAGGTGGAAATACGATGACGGACGACCTCCGCATAATCGTCGAGACACGCCTGCGCGTTTCCCAGCGCGACGCCTGAGAGGACGTAGGGAAACAGCGAGAACACCGGGAGCGCATACAGCGGGTTGGGATTGAGCTTGCTTCCCGGAGTCGGCCCACCGTCAAGATCGCCGACCGCGACCGTCATGTCGTCGGGCACGAAAGCGTCCCTGACCTCCACGTCGCAAGACCCCGTCCCGCGCAGCCCCGCGACATTCCAGGTGTCGAGGACTTTGTAGTCGGCTTTCGGCAGCAGAAATATTCGATACTCGATGCCGTCTGCCTCATCGTCGGAGTAGACCACGCTTGCAAGCATGTTCCATGCGCAAGAGGCGACGCCCGAGGAGAACGGCCAGCTGCCATGGAGCCGGTATCCGCCCTCGACTCTCGTGGCACGTCCGGCGGGAAAAATGAACGAGGACGCGATCAGCGCGTCCGGATCACGACTCCAGACCAGATCCTGCGCCGTCGGCTCGAACATGCCGAGCATCCAGTGATGGCTCGCCAGATTGGCCAGATTCCATGCCACCGAGGCGTCTGCTTGACCGAGCAGGTCCGCGCAATCGATCAAGGCGACATAATCGAGTTCTGCGCCGCCAATGCGCTTCGGCTGAAGCATCCGGAACAGGCCGGCGTCGTGCAGATCCTCCTCGGTTTCCGGCGGCAGATGCCGCAACTCTTCCGTTCGCGCCGCCCGCTCTCGCAGCCGCGGCAGAAGGGCTCGGGCCCTTGCGACCATTGCCGCATGGGCAGGTTCATCGAATTGCGCCCCCGCGGGTCGGCCCACGCTCGGCTGTTGACCAGGCGCCATTCGTATCCCTCGCTTTCACGCATTTATGCGGCGAGACCCTTGCCAAATCAAGCCGAGGCAGCGCTGTCCGGGTATGGTCGCCCTGAACCCGGGCTGCCCGGGAAGGATGCGATGCCGCGAAGGTGGCATCGCCAAGCTGTGATCCGCAAGCCCCGCGAGGCCTTGCCTGCAGGAATCGACCCCTCGCTCAGACCGACGTCGAGGGTTTGCCCGAGCCGAACACGCCCTTTTGGGTGAACTGCGACATCCGGCGCTCGTCGTAACCGAGCGTATCACGCAAGACCTGCTCCGTGTGCTCGCCCAGCAACGGAGCAGCCACAGGATCAATCGGGCCGGTCAAGCTCATGGTGATCGGCGGCTCGATGTTCGGGACCCACTCTGCCGTACGATGCGGAATCCGGTTCAAGCGATGGCGCTCTCGCGCCTCCGGTGCATTGAATCCCTCCTCGACAGTCCGGAGATAACCGACCGGGATATTGGCCAGCTTCATCTTGGCCATCCAGTTCTCGAGGATGTCGCTCGCAAAGACCTCCGCGATGGCCGCTCGCAAGAGCTCCTTGTGCTCGGAGCGGGCTTTGCGCGTTGCAAACTGCGGATCGGTGATGAGATCAGGCCTGTTCAGCACCTCGACGACCAATCTGCGATAGAGCCGGTCATTGGCACACGCGATGTAGAGCGGCCCATCGGAGGCCTCGTAGACGCCGACGGTGGGAGACCCGCTCGGCGAATTGCCGAACCGCCCAGGGTTCTCGCCGTTGATCAGATAAGCCATGCCATAGAAGCCGGTCATGCCCATCGCGACGTCGAACAGGGCGACCTCGACATGCTGACCGCGACCGAGCCGATCCCGCGCCAACAGCGCCATCAGGATGGCGTTGCAGGCAGACATCCCCGTCGCCATGTCCACGATGGGCGGGCCGGTGCGAACCGCAGGGCCATCGGCAAATCCGTTGAGCGACATGAAGCCGCTTTCCGCCTGCGTGATCGGATCAAAACCGGGACGCGAGGCAAATGGTCCGGTGCGCCCGTAGGCGGAGATCGAGCAATAGACCAGCCGCGGATTGAGCGGCGCAACAGTTTCATAGTCCAGGCCAAATTTCTTCATGACCCCGCTGGAAAAGTTCTCGACGACCACGTCGGCCTTGCGAATCAAATCCAGCGCGATCTCACGAGCCTCCGGCACGGTAAGGTCGAGCGCGATGCCGCGCTTGTTGCGATTCAGGCTAAGATAGGCAGCACTCTCTCCGCCGATCTCGGCGTGTTCATACGCACGCGTGTCATCGCCCCCGTCTGGATTTTCGATCTTGATGACGTGCGCGCCGAAATCAGCAAGCGTCTGCGTACAGGCCGGGCCAGCAACCACACGCGTGAAATCGACGACCAGCAGACCATCGAGCGCGGTAGGCGCGCCCGTCGCCCGCGACGAACGTTCCGGCAATTGAGGCTTGGTGGGCATCGACGGCGCTCCCTTACATCGGCTTATGGTTGCCGAATTTCCCGCAGGAGCAAACTTAAAGCCCGGCACCGCTGACTTCGCAAGTCCTTCGCCCGCATCGCTTCAATACGCAAAAAGGGACCGGCAGCTGTCAAGCTGCCGGGCCCTTGGACGTTCCGTGTTGCGCTCCATCTCGCGCGAACCATTTTCCGTTGCGGGAATCGCGTTCCGCACCACGGGAAACCTGGCACCATTCGCTCAGCGAAGCCGCTTTCGCCAGTAAAGCGTGTGCGCCCAAGCCCAGGGCACAAGGGGTTCGAAGAGCCGATAGCCCGCCCGGATGAAATTATTGGCAGACACCGGATTGTCCGTCGTATCCGAGACGATGCTGTCCCATCCAATACGCCGTCCTCTCGCCTCGATCACCCGCATCAGCCTGCACTGGAGGTCACGTCCCCAGTGCCGCTGCAACACACCGACCCTGTAGAAATAGCCGCCATTTCGAATGTGCGTTGACGGCACGACACCTGCGAATGCTACCGGCTCACCGCCGTGGTAGGCAAGCCACCACGCCCCTAACTCGAATTGTGGCAAGGCAGCCGCATCGAACAACGTCGACTGATGCCGATCGGCCAATGTGTCGGCGATGTCGTCATCGGATGCATCGAAAAAGCGAATTCTGTACATGAGACGGTCCATTGGCGAAGGACGACGGGAGTGGAATGCAGCAATGTCGTCGCGGCTAAGGCTCACTTGCCGAGCACGACCTTGACGCTTAGCCCGACCACACCCATCAGGCCGGTGGCGATCACCGTAATCACGGCCTTGAGCGTGTAGCTCTGCGCCTGCTCCACGCTCGTTCGCCATCGGCGCAAGTGCTGAAGATCAGCCCTCAGCTCCTTTCGGTCGTCGTCTTCGATTCCGAAAGACGCCAGCACCGATGCCACCGTCCTCAATACGATGGCATCGATATTCGCCTGCTGAAGCCTGTGTTGCTCGGCCAGCGTCTCGGCAACGATCGCCCTGATTTCGTCATCTGGCATCTTCACCGCTGGATGATCCCCGCAACATTCTCAAAAGCCGCCCTTGGCGAAGTACAAGGAGACAAGAGATTGGCTGTGATCGCCGCAAATCCAGCGAGAGCGTCCGCGGAACCAAAGCCGAGGACCCGGCCCAGACCAGGAAGCTTGCCAGGTAGAGCGCGACGCAATAGCCCGTCATTTTGTCTCGCTCCACCAGTGCCGATCTCCGCTCCCGGAGACCGCAGCGGCGCGAGCGAAGAGCCCGGCGCCGCGGGCCGGCTCGCTTCGGCGCAGGGCCAGCAATGGTACGGACGGCGGCGCCCCGATCGGCGCTCCAGGTTTGACCGGATGCGCGACCACAGTCGCTCTCGACATCGAGACGAAAAAACCCGCGGCGGATGCTTTCCGCGCGGGTCAACCAAACTCGTTTCGATGATGGCATTATGCCGGTGTTTTGCCCGACGTGTCAAACGAACGAATTCGCGCAGGCTGCGTTAGGCGATCAGGAGAGCCGGCAGATGACGCTCAAGACGAAGTCACAAAACACATCGCGAAATCTTCCATTACGAAAGCCGCGTATCGACAAGGACCGCGACACGCAAGAGACCATCGTTGAAGACGCCGGCGTTACGGAGGACAGCGACCGCGATCTCGTGCATGGCGAGGGCGGCACCATCGACCTTCCCACCAGGCCCGGCGATTTGTCGAAGGACGATTAGGCTGCTTCGCGAGCGGCGCGACGCGTAAAACATCGCTCATTCGACCACGCCGTGCCGGAACTTACGCCAAGGCGGGCGCGTTCGTTCCTTCAGGAGGAACATTGTGCGATGAGCCATACCGTACTGGTTGTTGACGACGATCCCGGCGTGCTCGACGTCATCGTCGACATGCTGGAAGATCTCGGTTGCGAAGTCATCAGCGCCCGGAGCGGCCCGGATGCGCTCGACCGGCTCAGGCAGAACCAGAACATTTCCATCCTCATCACCGACATCAACATGCCTGGGATGGACGGTCATGAACTGGCAGAGTTGGCCAGACGACGCCGCCCGGAACTGAAGATCCTGCAATTGTCGGGACGTGAGCCCCGGCGCGACGGCCTTCCCATGATCAGAAAGCCGTTCTCGTTCGAGGAACTCGCCAGCACCATGCAGCGGACCACCGGCATCTGCTGAAGGCCGCAAGCCCAAAACGTCGGAAAGCGCAAGAACCCAAAACAAAACCCGCGGCGGATCGCCTCCGCGCGGGTTGAACCAAACTCTTTTCGATGATGGCATCATGCCGGTGTTTTGCCCGACGTGTCAACGCGGCGAACGCGGACAAAGGATTGCCTCTCCCAATCAGATATGTGGTGTGCAACGGGCTTGCTTCAAGCCCCCGACCCTGCCGTAGAACCCTCGACCCGAACACCATCCAAACCCGAGCGGTCATCCCATGCCTGTACTGCTTCCGACGTCCCGGACGCGCGGTCACGCCAAAGCGGCCGGCGCCCGCCACGCGCAAGATCACGCAAAAGATCACGCACAAGACCATGCCGTGGTGATCGCCGGCGGCGGCCCGACCGGCTTGATGCTGGCCGCGGAGCTCGCGCTCGCGCATGTCGACGTCGCCGTGGTCGAACGGCGCGCCCATCAGGAACTGGTCGGTACGCGCGCCGGCGGCTTGCACGCACGCAGCATCGAAATCCTCGACCAGCGCGGCGTCGCGGATCGTTTCATGCGTGAAGGGCAGATCACCCAGCTCGCGGGCTTCGCCTGGACCAGGCTCGACATCAGCGACCTCCCCACCCGGCACGCTTACGGGCTGGCACTGCGGCAGAGCCACATTGAGCGCATCCTGGCCGACTGGGTCAGCGAGCTCGCGGTGCCGATCTATCGAAGCCGCGAGGTGACGGGTTTCGCGCAGGACGAGACCGGCATCGACGTGACGCTCTCCGGCGGCGAGACCTTGCGCGCAAACTATCTGGTCGGCTGCGACGGTGGCCGCAGCCTGGTGCGCAAGGCCGCGGGCGTCGATTTCGCGGGCACAGATCCGACGCTGAGCAACCTCATGGCCGAAGTCGAGATGCGCGACGAGCCGGCATGGGGCCTGCGCCACGACGCGCTCGGCTTTCACGGCCTCAGCAAGACCGAGAGCGGGCGCGTGCTGGTGGTCGTGACGGAAGCGACCCTCGATCGCACCGGCGCGCCCGGCCCTCGCGATCTCAGCGACGCCCTCGTCGCCGTTTACGGCACCGACTTCGGCCTCCACAACCCGTCTTGGATCTCCCGCTTCACCGATGCGGCACGGCAGGCGGGGTCCTATCGCAGCGGTCGCGTGTTGCTCGCCGGCGATGCCGCGCATATCCATCACTCCGTCGGCGGACAAGGCCTCAACATTGGCGTGCAGGACGCCGTCAATCTCGGCTGGAAGCTCGCGCGAGTGGTCAAGGGCCTGTCGCCCGAAACCCTGCTCGACACCTACCACGCCGAGCGACATCCCGTCGGCGCGCGGACCTTGCGCAACACCATGGCGCAAATCGCCCTGCTCCGCCGCGGCGAGGACGGCCTCAAGGCCGCGCGCGAAATCGTCTCCGAACTGCTCGCGATGGACGCGCCGCGCCAACGTTTTGGCGCGATGATGAGCGGGCTCGACGTGCACTACGATCTCGGCCAAGGACACGCGCTGCTCGGGCGCCGCATGCCCGATCTCGATCTAACGGTCGACGGGCGTCCGCTGCGACTGTTCACGCTGCTGCACGGCGCGCGCGGCTTGCTGCTCGATTTTGGCAAGGCCGGCAACATCGACATGACGCCCTGGGCAGATCGCATCGATCTCGTCGAAGCGGACTATCACGGTGCATGGGAGCTCCCGTCCATTGGACAGGTCGCTGCGCCCAAAGCCGTGCTGGTACGCCCCGACGGGCATGTGGCGTGGGTGGGAGACGAGAGCCAACACGGACTGGCGGACGCGATGACGAGGTGGTTCGGACCGGCTTCAGACTAGTTTCCGAATGCTGTCGTGGAGCCGATACATCCAAAGGCAATGCCGGTGATCCTGACCACAGCGGCAGAGCGAGAGGTTTGGCTGAGGGCGCCGTGGGATGAAGCCAAGGCACTGCAACGGCCGCTGCCGGACGAAAGCTTGAAGATTGTTGCGCGCGGCATCGAGAAGGAAGATGTATTCACCGCTGCTACAGTCCTATGTTCGGGCGAGCCGGGCTAACGCTGATTATGCCGAACCATCGGTACAGAAAAGAACGGGCAAGCCTTCAAATCGATCGGAGTCCTTGTAACGAGCCGAGAAGCGCTCGCGCGAATCGCGACCAAATGTATCGCCGTCTTTGACCACAAGCCCGTGCTCAACCAGATAGACGGCAAGACCGTCCACCTTGTTGATCAGCGTTGGGAGTGTCAGCTTTTGGGTCTCGAACTCGATTTCACGCTCAGCAAATGCTGACAGCCCCATCGTTACTGCTCCGATGCCTGTCTTTGATCGGAACGGTAATATGTCCACCCACAGCGAGGAAGGATAGTCCGGATACGGCGCAAACGATTGGCTGGACATGTCCAACCATAGATCGGCGGAACGTGCGACCTTGCCATTCCATACAACAGCGCAACATTCCGGCACCGTCGCGATCAATGCGCCGATGACAGCAGTTGTCAGACGAGCGGCGGGCAGCGGCCGCTGGTTTTGACCAAGCACCGAGACGATCAGATGCCCACGGTGCCGCGCCGCGACCGTCTTAGCCTGCGGCCATGTCGTGGAGGCGCGCGACCACAAGCCGGGATCGTCAGGAATGGGCGCCGGCATCGACATGACGGCAACAAACTCGTTGCCACAGCGAATGAGCGGCGAGTTTGCCTGAGGCGGTTGCGTGTCTCCGTTCTCCGCAAGGTCAGTTGCCAGCTCCGGATGTCGCGCGCGAAGGGCCTTGGCAACCGCCGACATGTCCGGCGTCACAGGATTGTCCAATAAGACCAGAGAGAGAATCGAGTTACTCATCGACCGCCCCGCAGAAATGCGGCGAGCCCGACGCGCGGAAAGGAAGATGTAGCATCGTCATCCTGAACGGGATATTCCTGTTGGGACCCTGAAGAGCATTGAGAAGCAGTCCGGCCTGAAACTAAGGTAAGAGCCATGCGTAATTATATTGGTCTTATCCATAAGGATGCCGATAGCCATTTCGGCGTTTCATTTCCGGATTTCCCCGGCGTTGTTACTGCCGGCACCACCCTGGATGATGCTCGTCATATGGCGGAAGAGGCCTTGGGCCTTGATATCGAGGGTATGGCAGAGGATGCCGAAGCCATCCCCGAACCCTCTGCCCTCGAAGAGGTCATGTCAGATCGGAACAACCGTACCGGCGTTGCCATCCAAGTGAACATTGAAATCCCCCGCACCGCAAAATGAGTAAATTCCGCAAACCGGCCACCGGCACGCCCGAAAGATTCTTCTCAACAAACTAGCAAATGACAAAGACGGTTCGAAACCGGCGGCCTAGGCTTGATCCATCACCGCGCCTCACTCGGCATCGATCGGCAACGACAACGCCGGGGTCGCGCTCCCGCCTGCTCGCACGATGGACATGCCATGCAGAAGCGCCGACGTTTCAAGCAGACCACGACACTCACCGAACGGCTCGCCGAGGAGGCCGCGCGGCTTCGCGAGGAAGCGCGCACGCTCGCGCCGGGGCGCCGCCGCGAAATGCTGCTGCGCAAGGCGCGGCAGGACGAGACCGCCATGCACATCGACGCCTGGCTGCATTCGCCAGGGCTGAGGGCACCGTCATGACCCTACAATATCGCGCCTACCTCGTTGGCGACAACGGCGTCTTCCACTCCGCCGAAGCGTTCGAGGCCGCCTCCGATGCGAACGCCCTCACCTTCGCGCAGCAGTTCACGCGGCGCGGCAAGGTCGAGGTCTGGCAGCTCGGCCGCAAGATCGCCGTGCTCGAGCCCGAGTCATCGCCGCCGGAATTCCTCACGCGTCAATGATCGCGTGATGTCGCGGGCGTCCTGAAGGTCTCGAACGCGAACGAGAACTTGACCTGCATCACGGGACCTTGGGCATCGCGAACGTCGATCGCCATGGTCTGCCTGCCGCCCGCAGCAGGCGCGGAGAGGATGGCATCGCGCGCCATGTCCGCGACCGACTTGGCGGCCTCCGCCTGAACGGCGCGCGAGCTGGCCAGCTCCAGCCCTTCCTCGTCGAGCGCTACACCGGTGTCGTCGCGCAGGTCGAAATAATATCGGGGCATTCGCAGTATCCTTTGCCGGTATAGGTCCGAAACGGCCAAAGGGTTTCGAGCGGCTCGAAAAAAACTGTTGGAATCAATAGGTTCCGGGAACTCTACTTTTCCGTTTTGGCGGTGCTGCGCCTGCCCTAGGCCTGTGTGCGCCCGGTGCCAGCCTCGAATCCCATCGGCGAACAAGCGCCGGCCGCCGCGTCTCGCCCGTCATGTCTCATTCCATCGAAGGAGGATTTCGCCCGCTGTGTGCGCGGCATCACGGAAGCGCGCGCCAGGTCGGCCTATCACTCATCCCACGACGACGGCTTGGAACAAAACAAACAACCAGACAGGTGGACCATGACGAAGACCTTGATGATCACGAAGATGGCGGCAGCGATCGTGTTGGCCAGTGTTGCGGCAGGCGTTGCGAGCAGCTCGGCGCAGGCCGGCTGGGGCCAGAATGGACAGTATGGCAACACGCCGCAGGCCCACCCTCAATTCGGTCCCCATTTCAACGGCTATGGCGGCAACGGCGGCCAGCGCCCGGTCGTCTATCCCGGCCCCCGGCCGATGCCCCAGGTCAATGTCTATCCGCGGCCCGCGCCGCCGGTCTATATCCCGCCGCAGGTCGTGGTCCGGCCGGTGCAGTATCCGGTTGTCGTGAACAGGCCGGTGTACGTTCCGACGCCGCAGGTGGTGGAAAAGACGGTCGTCGTGCAGCGCCCCGCCGTGGTTGCGGCACCGGTCGCGGCGGCTGCGCCCGCCCCGGTGGTCAACAACAACTGCAACTGCCTCGTGAAGGAATATCCTCAGGCCGGTGTCGTGGTGTTCAGGGATATCTGCACCAAGGAAAGTGCGACCTACACCAACCTGCCGCAGCAGACCACGCAGGCCGTGCTGCCGCCGACCCAGTAATCGCGCGGAAGCCCGCGCGCTGGATACGATGACAAATCGAACGCGGCAGCATCGCCTGCCGCGTTCGTGTTTCGGGGGTGAAAGCGACAAGGGCGCACCGACATTCGGCGCACCCTCACTCCTCCGCAAGCTTCCCGACGATATAGGCATCCACCGTTTCGGCGAACGAGCGCTGGACACCGACCGCGGTCCCATGCTGGTCGAGCGCATCGCGCTGGAGCACGCGCAGGCCGCGGCCGCGCATGCAGGCCGGGGCCGTGTTCAGATATTGATCGATGGCGCCCTTTGCGAGCGGGATGGCCTTCGGGTCACCCCTTGCGATCAGAAGCCGCAAGAGGCTCTGGCATTCGGCCAAACTTGGCATGGGATCAGCGCCTCACGCCTGCCGCGATTTCGCCGGCCGCTTGACCGGCTGGGTGTGGGTGCCGAACAGCGCCAGCAAAAACGCAACTTCTTCCTTCGAACCAACCTGGATCATGATGATCTCCTTTTCGCTAGGTTGGTCTGGCACAGCCGGCGGGGCGTTCGAGACAATCTGGTTTCAGCACTGTTTCAGGCGTGTTTCGTCGGGGCGCGCCATGGCGGGCCAGCAAATTAGGAACTGCTTTTGGGATGAAGAAGTTATTCGAGCGTCGGTCCGGATGCACGACCGACACCTCCCAACGGCCTCAGCTCGCCCCCCGGGCTGGGGCCGTTTCTCCGCCCGCGCAAATTCAACCCGAGCGCGCCTGGTTCTGGTCTCGGCTGGGTTTCTCCCAGGACAGCTTGTTGCAGCCGGAGCACCGAAAGATGGCAATCGCCCCCTCGGGTGAGCTGACCGCATCGATGAATGTCATGGGCTTGTTGCACGCGGCACACATCGGCCGCAGCCTGGTATCTCGGTTTGCCATGCGCGCAAACGCGGCACAGCGGAATAGGTTTCTATTGCTTTTCGCTGTTCTTTAACGCCTGCGACCTAATTTTTCCCGCGGCGTTTGAGAGGGCGTGGGGTTCGCGTGATGGCTGTGAAGTGTGCGGGATGTGCCGACGGGACCGAGCTCCCGTTCCAGTTCAAGATGGCGTTTCAGCCGATCGTCAACGTCGTCGAACACCGCATCTGGGGCTATGAGGCCCTGGTGCGCGGTCCGAACGGCGAAAGCGCGCACAGCGTCCTCAGCCAGCTCACCCCCAATCAGCTCTACCGCTTCGACCAGGCCGCACGCGTGCTGGCGATCGAAACCGCAGGCGCGCTGTTCGACGACCCCGAGGCGCGGCTCTCGATCAACTTCCTGCCGAATGCGGTGTACGAGCCGCGCGCTTGCATCCAGAAATCGCTGGAGGCCGCGCGCCGCGCGAGCTTTCCGACATCGAATTTGATGTTCGAGTTCACCGAGAACGAGCGGATCGCCGATCCCGCGCATATCGAAAACATCGTCCGCACCTACAAGGCATTCGGGTTCTGGACCGCACTGGACGATTTCGGCGCGGGCTATGCCGGCCTCAGCCTGCTGGCCCGGTTGCAGCCGAACCTGATCAAGATCGACATGGAGCTGGTGAGAGACATCCAGCTTAGCCACCCCAAGCAGGTGATCGTTTCCGCGGTGGCCGCGATCGCGCGCGAGCTCGACATCACCGTGCTGGCCGAAGGCGTCGAGAGCGAGGCCGAGCTCACTTCCTTGCGGGCCGCCGGCATCGCGCTGTTCTAGGGTTACTATTTCGCAAAACCGGGGTTCATGTCGCTGCCGCAGGTCCGCGGATTTCAGCAGATGGATGTCGCCGTCGCCGGCTGACGAAAGCCGCAAGTTGCTTTTTCAGGATCTGCGCTTCTGCGTGACGAGGCGCAGCGCGATGCCGTGCTGCCAGGCGCGCACCCTCACCGCCGCTTCGCTGCGACCAAGCTCGCCGGCGATCTCGTCCGGCCGCCAGCCGGCTTCGGCCAGCGCCTTCAGCCGCTCGTGCTCTTCCGCTGTCCACTTCTTCAACAACGGGTAGCGTGATTGCATGGTCGGAAGCGGTCTCGCCTGCGTGGTCGATGCAGGCGACAAGCGCGCGAAGCAGGCGAAGTTCCTATCCGACATTGCCATGAGATCTGCGGCGCGATCTGCAGCGCGATCTGCAGCGGGCCTCCCGCGGATGGACCGGGGCCTGCGACAGTGCTCGCTCAGATCCAGACTTCCTCGCGGCACGAATCGCACCGATAGATCAGGATCGAGCAATCGCGCCTCACATCGAAGATCGACGTCAGGCAGCGCGTGTCCCTCTCGCATTTCGGGCAAGCCGGCCTTGGCTTGTAATGATCCGGCCTCGTTGCCGGGCCTGCTTGCTGTTCGCTGCTCATCTCATTCCTCGTTGGAGGACTGAGTTCCTAAGTGCCAAAGTGCACATTCGTTCCAATCACCCGGGTGGCGCTTCGAATGGAAGAGAGGGCCTAGACGCCCCATGATCGCGCGCGCCGATTATCGGCTTCATCCTGAACGATCAAGCGGGTTTGTCCTGAACGATCAAACCGGCTTGCTGTTGGCGGGTCCCCCCCCCCCGCAATTCGTCCAGGCTCTCGAGTGTGCAGATGCGCGCGGCGCGGCGGGCCAGTTCGTCGTAATTTTGCGCCACCTTGCGCAGCACGTCCCGCGTCTCGGGATATTCGCAATTGTCCGCCTTGGTGCGGAATTCTTCCGCCCGCATCCGCCAGTACCGCGGAGGGTGCATCCGCTCGGCTCCCATGGGCCACTCCCCTCAGTTGGTCCAACTGTTCTTGTTCCTTAATGAAGAGCACGTCCAGGAGTTCCGCGCAGATGGTCCGGTTCCGATCACACGTCGAGATTGCGCACGAACTGCAGCTGACAACGACAGCATCTCGCGGGAAAGATCGACTTTAGTTCAAATGCAGCAGGGCGGATTCGGCAGGATGCAATGGGTTTGCGCCATGCTGGAACATGTCCCTTGCGACGGAGGCAACGGGGATAGCTCGGAGAGACCGTCGATGTATGTCGTCGCCGCCGCGTTGCTGGTGCTGTCGGGACTGTTCTACTCCGCGAGCCATCACGAGATCGGCTCGTTCGGCGTCACCATGTGCACCTATGGAAGTGCGTTCTGCGATAACCCGCTGATCGTCTTTGCCGGCGCCGCGCTGGCCGGCGCCTGGGGCATGTTCGTCAGCATCAAATAGTTCCGACGGCACTCGCTCAGGAGACAAGCGTCTCGCCGGTGTCCGTGCGCGGGTTGCGAACTGCGCGACGGCCGCCCGGTTGCACTCGGGATGCGCGCAAAAGCGGACAGCGTATTCTTCGATGATGTACTTATACAGGTGTTTTGCCCGACGGGTCAAACGAAGATTCGCTTTATCAGAAACGAGCGAGGAGCGCGTTACGCGTGGTCCGGGAACCTTGTTCCCTCCTTAGCATTTGTGAAGGACGCGCCCCGACCGAGGTCCCTCCCGCCATGACCGACAGTGCCCTCACCCCCACGAAATCCGCGCCGACACTGTTGCAGAGGCTGGGGCCGGGTCTCGTCACCGGGGCGGCCGACGACGATCCGTCCGGCATCGCCACCTATTCGCAGGCCGGCGCGCAATTCGGTTATGGACTGCTCTGGACGGTGTTTCTGACCACGCCGTTCATGATCGCGATCCAGCTCGTCAGCGCCCGGATCGGCCGCGTCACCGGCAAGGGGCTGGCCGCCAACGTCATGCAGATCGCGCCGCGCTGGGCGGTGCTGTCGCTCGTCGGCATGCTCGTCGCCGCCAACACCTTCAACATCGCCGCCGACATCGCCGCGATGGCGGAGGCGCTCTCGCTGGTGATCGGCGGCCTCAACCACGAGCACGCGCTGATCTTCGCGGCGGGCTCGACGCTGCTGCAGGTGTTCCTGCCCTATCGGCGCTATTCGCCGGTGCTGAAATTTCTCACCTTGGCGCTGTTCGCCTATGTCGCGACCGCCTTCACCGTCAAGATCCCGTGGAGCACGGCGCTGCTCGCGGCGGTGTGGCCGCAGACGAATGTCAGCGCCGACTATTTCATGATGGTGGTCGCCGTGCTCGGCACCACGATCAGCCCGTATCTGTTCTTCTGGCAGGCCTCGCAGGAGGTCGAGGAGATGAACCAGGGCAAGCGCGACAAGCCGCTGCGCGAACTGAAGCGCGGCGGCAGTCCGGAGCTGGCGCGCATCCGGGCCGACACCCTCTCCGGCATGCTGCTCTCCAACGGCATCGCCTTCTTCATCATCCTCACCACCGCGTCGGTGCTGCACGCGAATGGCGTCACCAACATCAACTCGGCGACCGAGGCAGCCGAAGCGCTGCGGCCGCTCGCCGGCGACTTCACCTTCGCCCTGTTCGCCACCGGCATCATCGGCACCGGCCTGCTCGCCATCCCGGTGCTGGCGGGCTCGGCCGCCTACGGCGTGGCGGAGATCTTCGGCTGGCGCGCGACGCTGGAAGCGAAGCCCGACGAGGCGGTCGGCTTCTACACCATCATCGCCGCGGCGACCGCGATCGGTTTCGGTCTCGGGTTCACCGGCATCGACTCGATCCACATGCTGGTCTGGAGCGCGGTGCTCAACGGCATCGTCGCCGTTCCGATCATGGCCATGATGATGCTGATCGTCTCGAGCAAGGCGATCATGGGCCGCTTCAAGGGCCGCTCATGGCTCATCGCGCTGGGCTGGCTCGGCACCGCGCTGATGGCGCTGGCCGTGCTCGCTCTGCTCGGCTCGTCCGCGATCGGCTGACTAACTTTGCGACAGGGCCGCCGAGATCTGCGAGGCGATGATGAGGGCCGCGAACACGGCCGGCACGCTGATGAAGCGCAAGAACTGGTCGATCGAAAGCATCGCTGTCTCCCCCAAGACAAAAACGTCTCCGCCCGCCGCGCTATTCCACCCCGTGCGCGGCGTGCTGATCGGCCGTCAGAAACTGATCGGAAATGGCGGCGCCACCCATCGTGAGCAGCGCCAGGATCGAAATCACAGCCAGAAATTTCATGGCCGGAGGGTCGATCCCGATTGCGGCCAAAAACGTCACAGCATGGTCCCTTTTCACGACGATGCCGGGAAAGATCATGGCTGTCCCCACCAGATTCCACGGAGTTTTCCGCTAGAACGGCCGGAACGGGCTTGCCTGCGCACCTCGCCGGACTTCACTGCGCAGGGTCGTTAGCCTAACAATTGTGGCTGGAGCCGGGCTTGCGGGCCGGCCAAGAAAAAGCCCAGCCGGGCAACAGGGAGCGACATGAGCAAATCATCAAAAGCAACAAGTCTCGAAATTCTCGCCTGCGATGCCGGTTGGAGAAACTACCACTTCGTCAAGCTGACGACCGAAGACGGCATCGTCGGCTGGAGCGAGTTCGACGAAGGCTTCGGCTCGCCCGGCGTCGGCGCTGCGATCCAGCGCCTGTCTGCCCGCGTCGTCGGGCAGAACGTTTTCCGGCACGAGCGCATCTACGCCGAACTGTTCGCGGCCACACGTCCCGCCGCCGGCGGCGTGGTGGCGCAGGCGCTCGGCGCGATCGAGAATGCGCTGCTCGATGCCAAGGCGAAGTGTCTCGGTGTGCCCTGCTATGAACTGCTCGGTGGCAAGATCCGCGACCGTGTCAGGGTCTATTGGTCGCATTGCGCAACGTGGCGGATCAATCATCCGTCCTGGTACAAGCCGCCGATCGAGAACCTCGACGATGTCAAGGCGATGGGACGCGAGGTGCGCGAGAAGAAGTTCACCGCGCTCAAGACCAACATCTTCTCCTACGATGACGGCAAGCCGACCGGCTGGCGGCCGGGCTTCGGCTCGCCCTTCGCCCCCGAGATCAACGTCGATCGCAAAATCCTGCGCGACTTGCGCATGCATCTGGAAGCGATCCGGGACGGTGCAGGCCCCGACGTCGACATCCTGCTTGACTGCAACTTCAACGCCAAGACCGAGGGCTATTTGGAGATCCTGCGCACCATCGCGGACCTCGACATGTTCTGGATCGAGATCGACAGTTTCAATCCGGAAGCGCTCGGTTACATCCGCAGGCAAAGCCCGCACCCGATCTCGTCCTGCGAGACGCTATTGGGCTTGCGGGAATTCCTGCCCTATTTTCGCGAGCAGGCTATGGACGTCGCGATCATCGACACGCCCTGGAACGGCGTTTGGCAGTCGATGAAGATCGCAGCCGCTGCGGAAGCGTTCGAAGTCAACGTTGCGCCGCATAATTTCTACGGTCATCTCTGCTCGATGATGAACGCGCATTTTTGCGCCGCTGTGCCGAACCTGCGCATCATGGAGATCGACATCGATCGCCTGGCGTGGGACGGCGCGCTGTTCACGCATGAGCCCGAAATTCAGAACGGCCATCTGCTCATTCCGGACCGGCCCGGCTGGGGCACCGAGCCAAACGAAGAAGCCCTTCGCGCGCATCCGCCGAAGACCACCGGCGGGCTCCTCAACTACGGTCGCAAGAATTAAAGCGTCTCACGGCGTTACCGGATTGACGGTCGGGGACGTCTTTGGCCCCGGCCGCGCCGGCTCGATCGGTGATTTCGGTTCGGTCGGGAGAATCTTGGCACCTACGGCGCGCGCAGCTTCTCCCGTGGTTGCATACATCGCAACGTGAGCAGGCTGCGTCTTGGCGCGATTCCATGGCCCATGATCGACGACGAGCATCGCGGCGATCGTCACCGCGGCCACAATCAACGCGATCACGCCGGGATGGCGAAGCGCCGAAGACATGGAATTTGCGAAGCGATCCATTGCCATCGAAGGACCCATACGTTTTTCCTATCGCAGGTTAATTCAATTCGGTCCCGCGAGTTCCGCTCCTGGCCCAGGGGAAGTTCCCAGCCAATGCGTGGAACCTGACGGTACAAGGGGTCAGTGTTTCACATCCGGCCGCGCATCGCCCACGAACCGGTGGCGGTTCGGCATTTTGACCGCTGCAAGCGATTTGGCATCGAGCGTCGCATCCCCTCCTACCAGTCCATTCAGGTTCAGGATGTACGCGGACACCGCATAAACCTCCTCATCGCTCAACGATTGCGGCGCGTTCTGCGGCATCGCGCGGCGGATGTAGTCGAACAGCGTCGGCGCATACGGCCAATAGCTGCCGACCGTGCGGATCGGCTTTGGCGTTGCGATCGTGCCCTGCCCACCGACGAGCCGGTCACCGAGCCCGCCCTCGCCCTTGTCGCCATGGCATGATGCGCATTGCTGGGCGAACACCTCGCGCCCATGGCTGACCGAGCCACTTCCCTTCGGCAGATTGCTGCCGTCGCCTCCGACGTCGATATTCCAGCCCGCGATCTCCGCAGCCGTCGCGGGGCGTCCGATGCCGTACAGGCTTTGTGCTTGCGCTCCGCTCGCGAACGCACACAGCACGATGACGATAGCAATGCCGCAAGTCTCACGCCAGCGCATTGGTCACCTCGCCGTCGGCCGCGATGCGCCAAGGCCAGATCGCGTTGTTGTGGTAGAAATAGTTCTCGCCGCGCACCGCGAGCAACTCGGAGAGCGTCGGCTGCACATAGCCGGTCTCGTCGATGGCGCGGCTCTGGATCACGGCAGGCTTGCCGTCCCACTGCCAGGGCAAGCGAAAGCGTGTCAACGCACGCGTCAGCACCGGCTCCTGCAATTGCGCGGTTTGCCAACTCTTTCCCTCGTCGACGGACACTTCGACGCGCGCGATCTTGCCATGCCCGCTCCAGGCGATGCCCGTGATCTCGTGGAAGCCGGGCGCGCCCAGACGCTGGCCGCCAGAGGGCCGCGTGATGATCGACTTCGCCTCCATGTAGAACGAAAATTCACGCGCGGTGCCATCCGGCAGCAGGTCGGTGTATTTCGAGGTCTCCTCGCGCGAATAAACCGGCTCCGCAGTTACATGCAGGCGCCGCAGCCACTTCACACTCATGTTGCCCTCGAAGCCCGGCAGCAATAGCCGCAGCGGATAGCCCTGCTGTGGACGCAGCCGCTCCCCGTTCTGGCTGTAGACCAGCATGGCGTCCTCGAGGCATTTCTCGATCGGGATGCTGCGCGTCAGCGCAGCCGCGTCGGCACCCTCGGCGACGACCCATTTGGCTTCTGGCTTCAGCCCGGCCTCCTGCAGCACCAGCTTGAGGCTGACCCCGGTCCATTCTGCACAACTCACCAGACCTACGAGGTCGGACGCTGTCTTGCCATAAGGCTTGCTGTAGCCGGGGTTGCCGGAGCATTCGAGAAAGTGGACGCGCGATTGCGACGGGAAACGCCTGAGATCATCCATTGTGAAGATCAGCGGGCGCTCGACCAGTCCGTGCAGCATCAACCGGTGCTGGACCGGATCGATGGTCGGAACGCCGCCATGATGACGCTCGTAAAACAGGCCGTTCGGGGTGATGATGCCATCGAGCTCCTGCAACGGCGTCCGGCTCGAGGCCGAGATGTACTGCTTGAGAGTCGTCGAGATGTTCTTGACGACTCTCTTCTCGAACGGCGATGGCGCGCCATAGAGCTGGCCCCCCGTCGGCTCGCCCGGCGCCTTCATCCATTCGGGAATGTTGGGTGGAAGGTTGTCGGTCCCGGCGGCAGCCGATGCGCCGGCGCCCAGGACAGTGCCACCCGCAGCCGCCGCGCTGGCGCGCAGAAAGTGACGGCGGGTCGTGTCGGCCGATTTGTCGTCGGCATCAAACGTGCTGCTCATTTGCGGGTCCTCGGCTGAAGCGCGACCCGCATGAAACATTCAGCGACGAGCATTTGCAATTCGCAGCTGTTTCAAAAATGAGCGATTTCGACCGCGACTGATCTAAATTGGCGGCCGCGACGGCAATTCTCTTCGCAATGCACAAACGGCTCGTCGGTCACTCGCCCGGCGCGATCGCATTGCTCGGGGTCGGCCGGTCGGCGATCTGCTGGCCGAACAGGCTGCCGATCAGTTCGACCGCGGTGCGTGCGGTGCGGCCACGCTCGTCAAGAAAAGGATTGAGCTCGACGATGTCGACTGATCCGACCACGCCGGAATCGTGCAAAAGCTCCATGATCAGATGCGCCTCACGATAGGTCGCTCCGCCCGGCACCGTCGTGCCCACGCCGGGTGCGACGCAGGGGTCGAGAAAATCGACGTCGAAGCTGACATGCAGTACGCCGTTGCTGGCCCTGACGCGCTCGATGACGCGGCGGATCAGTACGGCGACGCCGAACTCGTCGATCTGGCGCATGTCGACAACCCTGATCCGGCGCGTGCGCATCAACTCCTTTTCGAGCTTGTCGATTGAGCGCGCGCCGAACAGGTCGAGCCTGTCAGGATCGATCGAGGCGCGCGGATCATCGCCGAGCAATCCGTCGAGGCCAGGTTCGCCGCACAGGAATGCCGCCGACATGCCGTGCATGTTGGCGGTGATCGTCGTTTCCGGCGTGTTGTAGTCGGCATGGGCATCGAGCCAGAGCACGAACAGCTCGCGTCCGCGCTCCTGCCAGTGACGGGCCATGGCATTCACCGATCCCATCGACAGCGTGTGATCGCCACCGAGGAAAATCGGCAGCGCGCCGGTTTTCGCGATCTCGTAGCCTCTATGGCTCAGCACGCGCGTCCAGCGCTGGATTTCGCGGTAGTGATTGGCTTTGTCGGGAGGCACGTCTGCGAGGTCCCGGAGCTCGGCCACGGAGAGATCGCCGTAATCGACGACCTCGAAATCTAGGCTCTCGAGCAGTGTCGCAAGGCCGGCGGTGCGGAGCGCCGCAGGACCCATCAGGGTACCGCGCTGCGAAGCCCCCATGTCGATGGGAGCGCCGAGCAAGGCGATGCGCCGGGCTCGATCCGTCGTGGTTCGATCGGTCACAGCTGTCTCCTGAGATCAGCAAGCTTGAGCCAGCCTAACAGAGATTCGCATCCGTCGTTTCACGGGGAAGGTCCGCGCAGGGGCGCATCCTCTCGGAACAAAAGCCCGCGCGCCGAATTGCTCATCCAAGGCCGGTACCCGCCGTAAAGACCACGGCGCCTGTCGCGGATAGCCAAAGGTCGTCCGACCCGCTGTTCAGAACGAGCGCTCGCGCGGATAGCCAAAGGTATCGGCCTCCGCCAACACATGATCACCTGGAGGTTGCGCACTTGAGCACGGAGATCCCGCAGTCCACCTCACATCCCGGCATGGCCGAGCGCGCCATCGATGCCGCGACGGACGTATCCCGCACCATCGGTGAAGTCGCAGGTGGCCTGCATGCAGCTGTCGACCGCGTGACCTCCGCTATCGACGAAGCTCGAAAGCCGGGCAAGCCCCTCGCGACCGTCGCCGCGATCACGCGCGAAGCACCGCTTGCCAGCCTGTTCGTGGCTTTCCTGTTCGGCGTCGCGGTAGCGCGTCGGCGCTAGAGATCGAGCGGACCCGTTCAGGCGGCACTAACGGCGGCGCACTCGACCGCGAGGAATTGGTGCTCGAATGCTTCCGCCGGCATCGGACGGCCGAAGAAATAGCCCTGGCCTTCCTCGCATCCCATGCTCACCAGGAAATCGGCCGTAGCGCGGTTCTCGATGCCCTCGGCCACGACCGTCAGTCCGAGCCGTTTGCTGAGGCCGATGGTCGACCCGACGATCGCGGCATCGTCGGAGTTCGCGAGCAGACCGAGCACGAACGACCGGTCGATCTTGAGTCCATCGAGCGGAAACTTCTTCAAATAGCTCAGGCTTGCATAGCCAGTGCCGAAATCGTCGAACAGGACGCGGACGCCGAGCTGCTGGATGCGCTTGAACATGTCGAGCACGCGGGCTTCGTCGTGAAGCAGGATGTCTTCGGTGACCTCGAGTTCGAGCAGCGACGGCGTGAGCCCTGTCGCTTCGAGCATCCCCGCAACTGAATGTGCGAGATCGCCGGAGTGGAGCTGCGAGGGCGACAGGTTGATCGCCACCCGCACTCTGTCGCCGGACAATTCCCAGGCGCGTGCTTGCCGGCAGGCGGTCTCCATCACCCAGTTTCCGATCCGCTCGGATAGGGCTGAGCTGTTGACCACCGGCATGAACTCTCCCGGCGAAACGTAGCCGCGCACGGGATGCCGCCAGCGGATGAGAGCTTCGGCCCCGACCAGGCTCGCGTCGATCAGGCGAACCTGGGGCTGGTAGAACAGTTCGAACTCGCCGCGATCCGCGGCGAGCGCCAATTCACCCTCCAGCGTTAGCCGGTTCTCCAGCTCCTCTCGGATCGCGCTCTCGAAGACCACATAACCGCCGCGCCGCGTCAGCTTTGCCTTGGTCAGCGCAAGATGACCGTTGCTCAGGAGATCGTCGGCGTTGTGCCCGCCTTCTGGATGGACGGCGACGCCGATGCTGATCCTGACGCGATGCTGCCGCGTGCCGGTCGCAAGCGGCGCTTCGAACGCGCGCGCAATGCGCTCGGCGAAGTCCGCGATCGGCTCGTCGCCATCGGCGCCTTTGCGCGCAATGGCGAATTCGTCTCCGCTGAGCCGGGCAACGATAGCGCCGTCGTCCGCCTGGTCCTTCAAGCGGCCAGCGACCGCCTGCAGCACGAGATCTCCGGCGGCATGACCGAGCATGTCGTTGATGCTCTGGAAACCGTCGAGCCCGATGACGAGTAGCGCGACCTCGCAAGGGCGCTGCCCCGCATCCGCGATCATGCCGACCAATCCTGCATGCAGCGTGTTGCGGTTGGCAAGTCCGGTCAGCGCGTCGTACTCGGCGAGATATCTGACGCGTTCGGCCTCGCGCTTGCGGACCGAGATATCGCGCAGGATAGCTCCGTACTGAAAGCCGTCCGTTCCCTGCCAACCCGAGAAGCTCGCCTCGACCGAGAAAATTTCACCGTTCTTGCGCCGCCCTTCGAATTCAACGACGACCGCTCCGCCGGGGACCAGGAGTGCCTGGCGCGCGGCGTCGCGCATGGACGGCCTCGCGTCACCGTCCACCGACACGGCGCACAGCGTTTCGAACGGGCGGCCGATGATCTCGGCGGGCATATAGCCGAAGATCGCACTGGCGCCGGGATTCCACACGGTGATCAGCTGACCTTCGTCGGTGCAGACGAGGCCATCGCCGAGCGACATCGCGATACGATGAAAGCGGCTTTCGGCGATGCGCCCCAACAGACCGCGGAAGTCGATTTCGTCGAGTGCGATCGCCGTCAGATAAGCCACAATCGCGATGTGGAACAGCGATGTGTCGATGATGAAGGGCCATCTTGCCTGCACGAGGACCGCAACCAGTTCGAAGATCGCTCCGGCTGAGATCAGGAGTGCGACGCGAATTCCCGGTCCGAAGCGGCGCCACGAAAACACCATCAGCAGGCAGATCACGGCGAGACCCAGGATCATGCCGGTATCGGAAGTCCAGCGCAGCATCCGGCTCTGGAGGATCGATTCCGCTGCCAGCGCCTGGAGGATGGGTCCGGAGATGATGCGGCCATTTGGAACGCTGAAGCGGTCGCCAAGCTCGAGCGCCGTCGCACCAATGATGACCTTCTTGTCTCTCAGCTTGTCGAGAGTAGCCGGTTCGCCGCGGAGCACGTCGACATACGAGACACTCGGAACGGAGCCCGCCCGAATGCTGAAATCGATCAGGAAAGGCGGCCGCCGATTGGCGTCCTGTCCGGCCAGCACGACGGCCATCGACGGCATCAAGGCGTCGCCGAGCTTCTCGCCGAATGGATAGCGGCGAACGAGCCCGTCGGATTCGATCGCGACATTGACCAGCGCCGGCCACGACTGGTTGCTGAACGGCTTCAGGGGCCGATTGATGTGAGCTGCTCCGCCATTCGGCGTCGGCTGCTTGAAGGACGGCAGGATCGTCGAGCCGCCGACCTCACGCAGTGCGTTGACGAAGGCCTCGTCGGACGCCGGATCGGATGGCGAGCTGAAATCGACATCGAACGCAACGTCCTGCGCCCCCGCGGCCTCTAACCTGTGCAACAGTTCCGCGTGCAGCCGGCGCGGCCAGGGCCATACCCCGATCTGCTCGATCGAGGGCGCGTCGATGGCCACCACGACGACATTGCCGCTCGCGGCACGCGATTGCCAGGCGAACCGCAGGTCGGTCAGCGCGTTGCGAACCGCGCCATGCCACCCCGTGGACAGCACGATCGCAAGCGCGATCACGACTAGAATATGCGGACGATAGCGCTTCACTCCGATCCTCCCGCGCACCGGCTTCTGCTGGTACGCCCCCTCATCCCCTAAGAAATCGCCTCAGTGCTTGTTGTGGCCAAAGGCATTGCCGTGGCCATTGCTGCCGTTGCCGCCGCCATTGCCGTTGCCGTTGTTGCCCCTGCCGTTACCGGTGGCGCCGGCGTTGCCATTACCGTTGCCATTGCCGGAATTGCCGTTACCGGAGTTGCCGTTGCTGGAGTTGCCGTTGCCGGAGTTGCCGTTGCCGCCAGCGTTTCCGTTGGCGGCCGCTGCGGCGATCGCGGCGCCTGGATTTGACGAACTGCTGCTGCCAGCCGTTACGGCACCACTTGTCGTCACCGCAGTCTGGACGGTGCTGTTGGATGCCGTCGTGCTCGCTTTAGAGTTACTCCAGACTGTCTCGGTGCTGGCATGCGCGTTGCGCACCTGCCCGGGAGCAACGCCCCCGTGAGCGAGCCCGCGCGTGACCTTGTGGACGTTCAGCTTGACCTCGCCGAGCGAGCTCGAGATGCGCACGACGCCGGGCTTTGCAGCACCGCCCTTGGGCGCGTGAGCTCCGGCCGCCTGATGCGATTGCTTGGGCGTGGCGGCCGCCTTGGTGCCCTTGTCAATCGGACCGAGCGCATGGATCGCATGGCCGTTCGCTGCGTTCCGCGGGGCGGCCAGGCCCGATTTCGGCACGGGGACGCGCTCGATGCTCGAGGCGCGCGGCTTGCCGTGCTCGATCGGATTGAACGTTCCGGAGCCGCTCAAAGAGAGGCCTGGCTTGCCATGCTCGAACACGGTGGCGGCCTGCCCGGGCAGGACCTGGGCGATCTGCCCGGTCTTGAAGTCGGAGACCTCGACCTGGCCGCGGAGCACGCCGACCCTGGTGCTGCCCGCATTCACGGTGACGCTGAACTGCGTTCCCTTGACGACGGCGGCGAGATAGGGCGTCTCGACCTCGAAATGCTTGACGTTGCGCTTCTCGACCTCGAGCAGGATCGAGCCTGCCTGCTGGATGATGGTGGTCGAGAGACCGTCCTTTTTCTCGGTCGGCAGGCCGACCACCGAGTTGGGAGAGATCAGGATCGTTTCCTCGCCGCGGACGAGCAGCACGCGTCCGTTACGTCCGGTGCGAATGGTGTCGCCGGGCTTGAGTGCCTCCTGCTGGTTCAACGAAAACTGCTGCGCGCCGCTGGTGGCGACCCAGACCTCGCCGGTGGCCTTGCCGACCGACCAGACGCCGTCGTCCGCGGCGAATGCGGCGGAAGCCGTTCCCAGGATCAGCGCAGCCACGAAGGCGCACTGCATTCCAATCTTGTTCAGCATGACGATCCTCAGTCCGCGTTACAGCCAGTCCTGAGGGGTATCCGAAATCACTCAACATAGGATTAGCGGGTAGCGGCCAGCGGAGTGGTCGCGTTAACGGTTCATTGACCATAAAAAACTATGAAAAATCATGGGGCTAACGAACTCTTACCGCATGAGGGGCACATCTCCGTCAAACTACGGGGGCAGCCGCGTCGCGCGCGTTGAGAAGCGGCATCTCGTTACCACAATCGTGCTGTTGGCACCGTTTTTCGCCGGAGTTCCTCAGGCTTTCTCACAACAGGCGAACCAGGCGGGCTTCGATCCGCGCCAACCAGAAAAATATTTCGAAAACCAAACCGAGCGGGAATCGCTGAGCCGTCCTCCGGTCAGGCTACCAACAGTCGACCAGCCCAACACCGGCGGCGATACCAAGCCTCAGTTCGTGCTGCGCGGCATCAACGTCAGCGGAGCCCGCGCCGTTTCCCCCGATCGGATCGCCGCGGTCTACCAGCCCTATGTCGGCAAGAAGGTTTCGCAGGCGGATCTCGCCGCAATCGCCGGCGCGATCAGCGATCTCTACCGCGCCGATGGTTTCCACCTGAGCCGTGCGATCGTGCCGCCGCAGGATATTGCCGACGGTCTGCTCCGGATCCGGGTGGTCGAAGGCGCCATCGTGCAGGCCGAGCTGAAAGGCGACGGCGCCGAGCAGTTCGGCGTGAGACCGATGCTTGGGCCGGTTCTGGCCGAGCAACCGTCGCGCTTGGCAACGCTGGAACGCCAGCTCTTTCTCATCAACGGCAGACCTGGCGTCCGGATCACCGATACCGCACTCGAGGAGATCGGCGGTGCATCCGGCCGCTTCCGCCTCATCGTCTATTTGAAGACCTGGCACGTCTTCTCCTCATTCGGTCTGGACAATCTCGGCTCATCATCAGTCGGTCCGTGGCAGACCTACGCGACCGGCGCGTTCAACTCCTATCTCACGCCCGGCGACACGCTGGCCGTCAACCTGTCGACCATCGCCAACGACCCCCGCCAGCTCGGCTTCGCACGGCTGTCCTACGATGCACCCGTCGGCGTCGACGGCGTGCGTCTCGGCGGGTCCGTCCTGTACAGCGCGGTCAGGCCGGGCGATGCCCGCCGCCTCGACAGCGACATCACCACGACCGAGGCGTTCGAGCTGCGTGCCAGCATCGTCCCATTGCAGTCGCAATTGTCCTCGCTGACCCTGACTACGGCGATGACCTTCAGCAATGTGTCCGAGCATGACCTTTACGGCCCCTGGTACAACGACCACATTAGGACCGCGAGCTTGACCGCCGATTACCGGCTCCAGGATCATTTGGGCGGCACCAATTTCGCGACATTGACCTACCGCCAGGGCCTCGACATCTTCGGTGCCTCGCATTTCAACGACGACCTGTTGTCGCGCGATGGCGCGTCATCGAACTTTTCAGTGCTGAACCTCTGGTTCACGCGCTACCAGACACTCAACGACGTCTGGTCGCTCAAGCTCTCCGCTGCGAGCCAGACGGCGTCACGGCCGCTGTTCACCTCGCAGCAATTCTATCTCGGCGGCGCTGCCTTCGGCCGCGGCTATGGCGCAGCAGAGATCAGCGGGGACAACGGTCTTGCCGGCTCGCTCGAACTGCGCTTCGACCAAAAGCTCAATTTCCGCTACTGGACCGGCTATCAGCTCTATGCCTTCGGCGACGCCGGCGCCGTCTGGAACGACGGTTACCGCCTCAGCGACGGCCTGTCGCTGACCTCGGCCGGAGCCGGCGTGCGGTTCTTCCTGCCGGACGATTTCCAGGCCGATCTCGGCGTGGCCGTCCCCCTGAGCTACCGGGCGCCCGACAACGAGCGCCGCAGCCCGCGCTTCCTGTTTACCCTGTCAAGCGCGTTGCGACTGTGCTCGGAACGCGGCAAGGGCGGTTGTCTGTAACCCCCCTTGTGCTTCGCGCTGTGGCCCCCGACATGCGGCCCTTTTTGGGGCGTGGCTCACAGACTTACCTAAATTTAATCCGGTAACCTGCTCACGATCGCTCGATCCGGGATTTCCCAATGGCCATGTTCAGTCAAAAGTGATTTGAGACGGAACCATGAAAAGGGTGTTTGCAGTTCTGGCGTTCCTCTGCGTCCTCGGCGTCGGCCAGTATTTCGTCGTCAGCCGGTTCGCGATCCGCCATGAGGTTCTGACCCTGTTCGACGCCGCGCGCCAGCGGCCGATCGCGGTCGAAATCGCTGTACGGCGCGATTACGAGACCAAGGCCAATCTCGGCCTCTGGAAGCTCCCGCTCGCCATCATCAGCAACGGCAATACCGTCAAGGCCACCGAATATTCCTTCCTCGCCAACGTGCTCGCCGCACGCGGTTATCTCGTCGCCAGCATCCAGCAGGATCTGCCGAGCGATCCGCCGCTGATGACCAAGGCAGGCCAGCAATATGTCGGCCGGCGCGAGGTCTATATCCGCTGCGAGGCCAACATCCTCTTCACCTTGGGCGAGTTGAAGCGGCGGCAAGAGAACGCCGACTACGACCACATCACGCTCGTCGGGCATTCCAACGGTGGCGACGTTTCGATGTATGTCGCCCATCAGCACCCGGAGCTGGTGTCGAAAGTGATCACGCTCGACAATCTGCGGGTGCCTTTCGTGCTTAGCGACAACATGAAGATCCTGTCGTTCCGCTCGAAGGATCCGCATTTCGTAACAGATCCCGGCGTGCTGCCGACGCCGGAAGAGGCCAAAGCGCGCGGCATCGACATTATCCACACTGGCGCACAGCATACCGAGATGAGCGATCGCGGTCCCGATGCCGTCAAGGAGAAAATCCAGGCAACACTCGACCGCTTCCTGCGCGACAGCGCCAGCAGCGCGCTCGCCCCGGCCGATACACGAAGCCCGATGATCATGAACCCCGGCGACTATTAGTCCGGCCCCTTTGCGGCAGATCAAGGCTGCCGCGAGCCGGCCACGATACAAAGGGCCTCGCCATCTCGGAGAGGCACGTGTCGCACTCCATCGAAAGCCTTGATACGAAAAGACTCGATACGACAAGCTTTGTCCTGCCCGCGGGAAGGACGCCGAGATTCGCCCGGCATCTCTATCGTTCGGCCCGAAAGCTGCTGCGGTCGATCATCGCCCGCATCGACCTCTCGCAGTTTCCGGGTTCGTGTTGCGGATGAGGACGGCGTCGCGATCCAACAACACACAGGGTTCCCCATGCACCGGCATTTAAGACGAATTTGCCTGCTGGTTGCAGTGGCCTCGAGCATGGGCACGTCGTCCGCTCTCGCCGCCGATGCAGATCACGGCGCCGACCTTGCGAGGCGCTGGTGCGCCAGCTGCCATGTCGTGGCGAACGGCCAGACCCAGGCGAGCGCCGACGTCCCCTCTTTCGCATCGGTTGCGCGCAGGCCCGACTTCAGTTCGGAAAGGCTCGCCTTTTTCTTGCTAGATCCGCACCCGAAGATGCCGAATTTCCCCTTGAGCCGGACTGAAGCCGGCGACATCGCGGCCTACATCGCATCGCTGCGTTAGCAGAGCGGCCGAGCGGTCGAGACACTTGCGACAAATGCAAATCCCTGCCGGAGAACCGACAGGGATCGGCAGAAGGATGATGGGCTGTGAATGAGGTCCATTCGCCGGCCCATCATGGACCGGTACCCGTAGCGACGTGCGGATATCCACGCGGCGCAGGTCCAATCTGTGGACGCGCCGTAAACACACCGACAGTCAGGACTTGCCCTTCCCCGGCTGCATGAGGCTGCCGGTCATCTGCCGCATGTGGTCCCCGGCACTGGTGAACTGGCTGCGCAGGAAATCCGATTGGATTCGCATCGCCTCCTGAAGGTCGGTGGCATGGACGAGCTTGCGAGCATGCTCAAACGCCGACTTCATGTTCTGCTCGGTGAAAGCGAGCGCCTGCTTCGACACGTCCGCCCCCGCGCCCGGAACGGTGGTCATCGATTTGGTGGCGGCTTCGAAAAACATTCCGAATGCCTTTTCCGCCTGGTCAATCGTCTTCTCGGCCAAGTCGCGCAGTTCGGCCGGAACTTCGAGCTTCGGTTCGATCATGGTCGCACTCCTCCCGTTTTCTGAACTGAATACCACACTTGCCGGATCGCCTGCCAGCGTCCAGCCGGGGGAAGACATGCCCGGCGGCCGACTCTGGCAGGCAAACGAGGGGCAAGGCGTAAGGCCGGCGCGCAGGCCGGCTCAGGACAGGGGGTGTTCGGGAAGGGTTTCTTCGGTGGCTAGGTCTTCGACGAGCTTGATGACCTCGAAACGCTGCCGGGGCGCGAGCTTCAAAAACGCACGCAGCAGGCGCAGGCTTTCGACAGTGCCGCTTGCAGGCGCGCCGAGCTTGAGGTGCAGCTCAGCTGCGAAATTGAGGTTCTTCATCTCGCACCTATGACAAGCATCGAACTTCGTGATCCAACATCGAGGTCCCGACTAAGAACCGAACGCCACAACCGGATGCCATAATCGGATGTTATGGCGATGGCGCACTTTCGGCCGGGGGAGCCCGGTGGGTTCGCACGCCGAGCTACGTGTGCAAGCGGGCACACCTGAACAGGTTGCAATTATGTCAAGAAACAACTCATCCGGCAAGCCTAACGGTTGGCGCAGCGATGCTTCGTCTGCATCGCGCCACGGCAATTCCGGATAACAGGAATATAGGCCGCCGTCACCCACCTGCGTCAAGAAGCGTCATCGATCAGGCATACAGTCTCGATCGCCGTCAATCGACGCTGCGTTTCGTCTTCTTTCGGATGTGAATGGACATTGGTGAACGCGAAATTGCGCTTCATCAGCGTATACACGTAATTGTTGAGTCCGGCATCGGCGGTTGTATCGTCGACGAAATAAACGTCGATTTCGCGCCATGGATCGGCAACCACGGCGCGGCCGCATTTGTTTCTGGCCGTGAACCGTTTTCGAGGAGCAAACGACAAAGCGATGGCGAAACAGTCACGCAGATTACGGGCGCCATGGCCGATGCATTGATCGATTCCGGCGCCCCAGCACCAAAGGACGACGGCATGCTTTCCCGCTGCGATCTCATCAAGGGCGCCGCAGTCGCGCTTCTCACCTTCTCGATACAAGGCGCATGGGCGCAGGAGACCAGGATGAACCTGTTCAAGATCGTCACCATCAAGGACGAAATCGTCGTCGGATTGTCGACAGAGGAGCTTCAGGCGCTCGGCGGCAACGATGCCAGCGCCGTTGCACATGCTCTGGCACAGAAGGGCGATCTCACCGTCTGGCAATACAACGTGCATCGCGGTCCGAACGGCGAATTACAGCAAGCGCCGACCGCCAGAATAGGGCTTTTGGCCAACGCCTCGCTGCGCGTGGAGCCCTATACCACGACCTACCAGATCCTCCCGCATCCCTAAGCAGCAGACCGGCGCTCCCGCGGCCGCGGTCGCGGGGAGCGCCATTGTCATCTGCCTTGCCCTGCACGCCGTGTCCCCGTTTCCGTCGCAAAGCCATAGATCAGCGCCAGACGATCCAGGCATTCACGAAAACGTCGGGCAAAATAGTCGGTCCAGCGCTGCGTACGGACGGCGCGACGCTGGCCGATCTCGTCCATGGTCAGGCCCAGCACCAACACGTCGTGCACTAGCGCGGCGCCGTCGGTGCCGAGTTCGCGCTCGACCCGGTTCAGCCGCAGCACCGCCTGGCGCTGGCTCTCGGTGACCGGCTCGCGCGTGCGAGCGCCATCAACATATTCGCGGGTTGCGTCGATTGCCTGAAGGCCTCGCTCGGCCCTCTCCCAATCGTTCTGGAAGGCGCGCCCGCCGCGATATTGCGCCTCGTCGATCTGACGGTGCGCGTGCAGCCGGCCGAGCGGATCGCTGCGGATCGACCGCACGGCCATGATCTTTTCGCCGGGGTCGAGCGCCAGCGGATTGTCCACCTCGACTTCCGCCACCTCCGCATTGAACGGTATCTCGCGTGAGCGTCGGTCGTAGACACTCGCCAATTTGTAGGATCTGTTGCGTCGGACACGTGCCACTCGGATACTCCTTGCGAAATTGACGATTGAACGGGCGGTCGTGGGATCAGGCGGCGGAGACCAGCCTCAGCACGACGGGGCCGGCGACGCGCGCGGAGCCAGCTCCGGCGCGACGCGTCAGGCGCGCATGCGGCGTGCAATAGCTCGAGCCCGGCTCACGCGGATGGCCGCAGAAGGTAATCTCCTCCCCGTCCTTGTCGCCGCCATAGGGATAGCGACAGTCCTCGCTGGCGAGTTTGACCAACGGGACCAGGCGCGGCTGGACGCCGACGCAGCGCAATTTGACCGGCGCGGCAGGCTTCATCGCGGATTTCGGCGGCAGATTCAGTAACGCGGGACGGTGCGGGAGGAAACAGGCTCCAGACGGTAGCACCGGCACGATCGACGGGCTCGTCGTCCGCACCGGCGCGATCAGCCCGAGCCGCTTGGCGCGGCCGACCACCGCGTTGCGCGTGTAAGCCGTTCCAAACCTTGCGTTAATCTGTCTTCCGATCTCCGCATAAGACATTCCCTTGAGAAAATAGTCGCGAAGCGCGTCGGAGTGCTCCGACGGCCAATGGCCCGGTTCCATGCTGCTGTCCTGTGATGCGCCTCCTCCGATCGCACGATCGCGAGGCGGAGCTAACATTCCGGTATTCCGAAGCCCAAGTCAAGCGATAATTCTGATATTCATAATTGCATCAATTCCGAATTTCGGATTACAAGAGGCGGAACGACGGACAATCGAGGGAATCACATGTTGGACGCGGCAATGATCGAACGGGGCTTGGAAAAGACGGGCAAGAGCAAGGGCGGTCTGGCGGCTGCCATGGGCGTTCGCCCCGGCGCTGTCTCGGAGATCCTGGGCGGCGAACGCCTGGTGAAGGCTTCGGAAATCATTCCGATCATGGAATATCTCGAGCTCAATCTCGCGCCGATCATGGGCCGCGTCGGGGCCGGTGCCGTGATCGAGCCGGATTATGAGCAGGTTCCCCCCGAAGGCCTTGGCGACATCGCGTTGCCCTTTCCGATCATGGAGGAGACCATCGCATTCGAGATCGTGGGCGATTCGATGCTGCCCAAATACGAGAGCGGCGACGTAATCGTGGTCTACAAGGACCAGCGCCATCCGCTGTCGAGCTTCTACGGCGAGGAGGCCGTGGTCCGGCTCAAGACCGGCGAGCGCTATCTGAAGACCATCGAGCGGGGCAAATCCCCCTCCGTCGTCAATCTCACCAGCTTCAATGCCAAGCAGATCGTCGGCGTGAAACTGGAGTGGGTCGGCGAGATCTGCCTGTCCATGCCCAAGGGCCAGCTGGAGCGGCTGCGCGCCAAGTCGGCGCGCCCTCGCAAGAGGAGCAAGTAGGCAGCAATTTCCGTTTTTTCGAAATTGACCTTGACTTGATTCCGTTTTTCGGAAATACTCCGCCGTGCCCGACCATGGGGCACGGCAGGATTCTTTCATGCAGTATTTCGTCGTGATGATCGACTATGGGCGCCGCGGCCGCGAGGCGGTCGTCGACCCTGAAATCACCAGGCGCGAGGTCATTTCCCGCGTCGCCTCAGGTGAATATCGGAACATCTCGTTCATCCAGGAGATCGTGGAGAATTCGGTTGAAGACGTGACCGAGACGATCCTCGCTGAGGCTGCCCTGCCCCGGATCCCGCCCGAAGAAGTCGACGTCCAGGCCGTGCGCCTCGATCACGCCCGCGATCTGCGCAAGCACGAGCGGACGTGACGCAGGCCCAAGCGACCCGCACCACGCCCCCGTCCGGAGTTCACACCGTGAGAACGGTCGATCCCGTGGTCTTGCGCCCAGCGAGATCGGCATGCGCCTTGGCCGCGTCCTTCAGTGGATAGGTCTGGTGCACCTCGATCTTGACCGCGCCGGACTTGACGACGTCGAACAGCTCGCCTGCCATCGCGACCAGGCTCTCACGCTTCGCGGCGTAGGTGAACAGCGTCGGCCGGGTGACGTAGAGCGAGCCCTTCTGCGCGAGCAAACCGAGATTGAGCGGCTCGACGGCGCCGGAGGACGCACCGAACAGCGCGGCGACGCCGAGCGGCGCGAGACAGTCGAGCGACTTCAGGAACGTATCCTTGCCGACGGAATCGTAGACCACCGGCACCTTCTTGCCGCCTGTGATCTCGTCCACGCGCTTCACGAAATCCTCGCGGCTGTAGATGATGACATGGTCGCAGCCGTGCGCCTTGGCGAGCTTGGCCTTCTCGTCGTTGCTGACGGTGCCGATCACGGTCGCGCCGAGATGCTTGGCCCACTGGGAGAGAATCAGGCCGACGCCACCGGCGGCCGCATGGAGCAGGATGGTGTCGCCGGCCTTCACGCGATAGGTCTGCCGGATCAGATATTGCGTGGTGAGCCCCTTCAGCATCATCGCCGCCGCGGTCTTGTCATCGATACCGTCCGGCAGCTTCAGCAGTCGGTCGGCCGGGATCAGCCGCGCCTCGGAATAGGCCCCGAGCGGCGAGGCGCCGTAGGCGACGCGATCGCCCGGTTTCAGATCGGTGACACCCGCCCCGACCTCCTCGACGACGCCAGCAGCCTCGCTACCGAGCCCGCTCGGCAGTTGTGCCGGGTAAAGGCCCGAACGGTTGTAGATGTCGACGAAGTTGAGACCCACGGCGGTATGGCGGATTCGTGCCTCGCCCGGTCCGGGCTTGCCGACACTGACCTCCTCCCAGACCAGCACTTCCGGACCACCAGTCTTGTGAAAGCGAATGGCATGCGTCATGGGCGTTGCTCCCTTATCGTTGAGGTCAAAATCCGAATACCGGATCGGGCTTTCCAGATAGGTATTTGGTCCCCCCGTCACAGTACAGAGACGTAACAAGAATGTCACAGCGAACGACAAACCTCAGCCGTTCCGCCTCTGTTCGAAAGAGTTGATGTCGGCCTTGCGCCTGCCGGCAGTAGCCTTGGCGCGGGTATGGAGGTCGTCTGCGAAGGAGAGCCGAGATGCCAGCTTATGTACAGCATCATCAGGATATCGAAATCGCGCCTGTGATTTGCCCTGCATGCATGGGGTTCCTTCCAATGTATGTGCGCGAGGTCGAACCGCATTGGAGTCTTGCCAAGATCGACTTCGTCTACGAATGCGCCGATTGCGGCGCCGAGGTCAGACAGACGATCCGCAAGCCGGAGTTGCTGCGGCACTGATCGCGCGGCCGGTGGCCACCCGATTATTTGCGCTGAGCGGAAAAAACGCCCACTCGCGCGGGTCTGGCCTCTCCCAAACGAGGCTTGTTCTTTGCCGTGAACGCAGGCAGAACAAGCCTCAAACAAGACCTTTGGGAGCGCCTTTTCGTGGCTGAACAGAAGCCTTCGACAGCGATCGAGGCAGTGGAGAGCGGCCTCGCCGCGCAAGGCTACATCGCGAGCCGGCAGATCGCGACCGCCGTCTATTTATCGCAGCAGATCGAGAAACCGATCCTGGTCGAAGGCCCGGCGGGCGTCGGCAAGACCGAGCTTGCCAAGGCGATCGCGGCCTGGCGCGGCCTGAAGATGATCCGCCTGCAGTGCTACGAAGGCCTCGACGAGGCCAAGGCGCTCTATGAATGGAAATACGCCAAGCAGCTTCTCTACACGCAGATCCTCAAGGACAAGCTCGGCGAAGTCCTTGGCGGCGCGCAGACTTTGCACGCTGCACTTAATCAACTCCACGATTTCGGTGACGTGTTCTTCTCCAAGGAGTTCGTCGAGCCGCGGCCGCTGCTGCAAGCGCTGGAGCAGCCGGGCGGCTGCGTGCTCCTGATCGACGAGATCGACAAGTCGGATGCGGAATTCGAGTCGTTGCTGCTGGAAATTCTCTCCGATTTCCAGGTCACGATCCCAGAACTCGGCACCGTCTCCGCGATCACGCCGCCAACTGTGATCCTCACCTCCAACAGCGAGCGCGATCTCGGCGACGCCCTGAAGCGGCGCTGCCTGCATCTGCACATCGGCTTCCCCGAGCAGCGGCTCGAGGAGCGCATCGTCGAGAGCCGCGTCCCCAACATTTCGCAGACGCTGCGGCGGCAGATGGTCGGTTTCATCCACGAAATCCGCTCGCTCGACCTGAAGAAGCTGCCTTCGGTCAGCGAGACCATCGACTGGGCGCGCGTGCTGGTGCTCTTGCAGGCCTCGGAGCTCGACACCGAGATCGTCAAGGACACGCTCAACGTGCTCCTGAAATACGAGGCCGACATCGAGGCGGCTCAGCCTCAGATCACGACCTTCATTGCCAAGGCAGCACGATCTAACGTCTTCGGTTGACGCCGATGCGCGAGAATATTCATCGTTTCTTCCGTGCGGCACGGGGCGCCGGCGTCCATGTCTCGCCTGCCGAAAGCATCGACGCGATGCGCGCGGTCGCGCAGGTCGGCGTTTCCGACCGGACCATCCTGCGCGATGCGCTCCTTCTGACGCTCGCCAAGTCGCAGGACGAAAAGCTCGCGCTGGGTGACTGTTTCGATCTGTTCTTCAGTCAGCCCGAGCCGCGGCAGGAACAATCTGAAGCCAACAGCAACGATGTTTCGGAGGACGCGGATCAATCTCCGTCGTCCGGCGAGGCCAGCGATGCGAGCGGCGGTTCGCCTCCCGCAGAATTGGGCCCCCTCGCGCAAATGCTGCTGTCGCAGGATCGCAACGCGATCAGCGCCGCGATCGCCAGCGCCTCAGGTGCGGCCTCGCTGTCCGACATCCGCTACTCCACCCAGCGCGGCATCTTTTCCAGCCGCATCCTCGACGCCATGGGGCTCCAGCGACTACGCGACGATCTCGACGAGCTGACCGCGACCAACCCGGCGCTGGCCGAGCGGCTTCGCGCCGCGCTCGATGCCTTGCGCGAAGCCGTTCGCGACACCGTCGCGCAGGGGCTTGCGCTCTATGCCCGCGAGGAGGCCGAAAACCTCCGCAATGAGATTCTGCGCAACGCGCCGCTTGCCCGCATCGAGCGGCGCCATGTCGCGGAAATGCGCGCCCTCATCCGCCAGATCGCGCGACGCCTGCGCGAGCGCTATTCGAAACCACGCAAGCGCCAACGGCGCGGTCATCTCGACGTCCGCCGCACGCTGCGCCGCAACGCCGCCTGGGGCGGCATCCCCTTTCTCACGGCGTGGAAGCGCAAGCATCGCGACCGGCCGAAGATCGTGGCGCTCTGCGACGTCTCCGGCTCGGTCGCGCAGGTCTCGGATTTCTTCCTGCTCCTGATCCACTCGCTGCACGAGGTGGTCGACGACGTCCATTCCTTCGCCTTCTCCTCGCATCTGATCGAAGTCAGCGACATCCTGGAATCGAAACCACCGGAAGAGGCGATGGCCGAGATCATGTCCAAGGTCGGCTTCGGCTCCTCCGACTACGGCTCGTCGCTGGCCGATTTCGAGAAGGAGTTCATGAGCGCGCTGACGCCGCAGACCACGGTGATCGTGCTGGGCGATGCCCGCAGCAACAATCTCGATCCGCGCGCCGACATCCTGCGCCGCATCTCCGAGCGTTCGAAGCGGCTGGTCTGGCTCAATCCCGAAGGACGTCTCGCCTGGGGCTTTGGCGATTCCGAGATGCCGCGCTATGCGACCTTCTGCAGCGTGGTGCGTCAGTGCTCCACCGCGCAGCAGCTTGAGCGCGCGGTGTCCGATATCGTGGCGACTTATCAGTAGGCCCTACCCACAGCCGGCGTCAGTTTCGCGCCAGCTCCGCGTGAGCCACATTGCACTCCCGGAAATGATAGGCGATCTCGTCAAGCGCGCGCTGCTCCCATTCTTGAGCTTGCGCAAGCCAGAAAACCCGGCGCTGGAAATCAAGCGCGGCGCGCTCCCGGCACAGAGATTCTTGACTGCGAATTTCGACCAGCCTGTTCATGCACTCCACTCCTGGCGTGTGAAGCCATTCCGCGCGATCAGCGTAACAGAATCTCGAACCCTTCGTCTCATGATTTCTGTGCATATTGCGACGCGGAATGAGACAGCAGCGCTGCCCGTGCAGCGCGGTAGTTCGCGGACCAGCATCAAACGCACATCATCAATATGTGATCGAGGCCCGGGACTATAATCATGATCGAGCGATCTTAACTCTTGTGACGCAATGGCATGCAGCAATTTGTGAAGAGAAGTTCTAAACGCCTCACCGAATTCCCGACTCATTGTCGTCGCACGGTCTTCATGCAGCGCCTCTAACAGAGGCGCACGAACGGCACCACGGCTTGAGGCAACAATGAGCAACGACATCGACTTCGATCTTACGCCGGACCAATGGGAGGTTCTGAAGGCGCTTCGCAACCCGGTGTCGAACGGTCGTCTTGCGAAGGCCTATCTCATCGAGAGCCTCGTCAAGCTTGGTCTTGTCGTCGTCAGCGACGGCGTGCCGGTCATGACGCCGAATGGACGCAAGGTGCTGGTACGCGGATCGTGTCGGCTGCTGGATCTCGCGGCGTGACGCGCCACCCGCGTGCGGAACGACCGCAAAATCGCCCGTCCACGTGACCGACGGCACCTCGAACGGCCCCCGGGGCCGGTGCGGGTGTCCGGTCGCACCGCAAAAGCGACCAAATAGACCTCCGCCTCAGCGAAACCGCGACAATCTGGCACGCTAGTTGCTCCTTTCGACGATCGAGACGTCGTCAAAACGGGGGAGTCACCATGTCGACCATTGCCGCGGCCCCGGCCGCCGAGCGAAAACCGCTCTACACATCGCTGTTCGTCCAGGTCCTCGCCGCGTTGATCCTCGGCATCATCCTCGGCGTGGCCGTCCCGGATTTTGCCATTTCCCTCAAGATTCTCAGCGACGCCTTCCTGAAGCTGATTTCGATGATCGTGGCGCCGATCGTGTTCTGCGTCGTAGTGCACGGCATTGCCGGCGCGGGCGACCTCAAGAAGGTCGGACGGGTCGGTGTCAAAGCGTTGATTTATTTCGAGGTGATGACCACAGTCGCGCTCGTGGTAGGTCTCATCCTCGCCTACACTTTCGGCCCCGGCCACGGCATGAACATCGACCCCTCGACGCTCGATGCCAAGGCGCTCAATACCTACGCCGACAACGCCCACAAGCTGCAGGGCGGCGGCATCGGCTCCTTCCTCCTCAACGTGATCCCGAGCACCTCGTTCGACGCCTTATCGCGCAACGACGTGCTCCAGGTCTTATTTTTCGCCGTGCTGTTCGGCGTGGGTCTCGCGCTGGTCGGCGGTGAGAAAGGCAAGCTCGTCACGTCGATGATCGATGCCGCCTCGACCGTGCTGTTCCGCGTCATGGGGCTTATTGTTCGCGTTGCTCCACTCGGCGTGCTCGGCGCAGTCGCCTACACCGTCGGCAAATACGGGGTCGGCTCGCTCAAGCAGCTGGTCTCACTGGTGGCGCTGTTCTACGTCTCGGTCGGCATCTTCGTGTTGGGCGTGCTCGGCGGCGTGATGGCGCTCGCCGGCATCAGCATCCTCAAATTCCTCGCCTACCTGCGCGAGGAATTGACCATCGTGCTCGCGACCGCCTCGTCCGACGCCGTACTGCCGCAGATCATGAAGAAGCTGGAGCGGATGGGCGTGAAGGATTCCGTCGTCGGCCTCGTGATCCCGACCGGATATTCCTTCAACCTCGACGCCTTCTCGATCTACCTCACGCTCGCAGTCGTCTTCATCGCGCAGGCAACCAACACGCCGCTGTCCTTCGGCGACCTCCTGCTCGTGCTCGGCGTCTCCCTGATCACCTCGAAGGGCGCGCATGGCGTGCCGGGCTCCGCGATCGTGATTCTGGCGGCGACGCTGAACGCGGTGCCGAGCATCCCAGCGATCGGCCTCGTGCTGGTCTTGTCGGTCGACTGGTTCATCGGCATGGCTCGCGCGGTCGGCAACCTCACCGGCAACTGCGTTGCGACCGTGGTGGTGGCCGCCTGGGAAGGCGACCTCGACCGCGCCAAGGCGGCCAAGGTCCTCGACGGCGGCGAGCTTGTGGACGTGACGGCGGGATAACCCCTCCGCTCAGTCATTCCACTGGAGGAGCGGCGTTCCGTGCGCCCTCCTCCAGACGGAGAGGAAACGCGGAAACCAGGAGTGGGCCACGGCGCCCTTGTAGGCCCAGGTGCGATATTTCAGGCCCTGTTCCGAGATCAGTTCCTGATAGCCGCCGTGGACTTCGGTCGCGGTGCGAATGTCCTTCAATATTCCTTGCGCGCAGGCGCGGTAGGTATCGCTCCCCGAGAATTCGTCATAGTCCAGCATGCGATCCGCGAACTCGACGTTGAACGTCGGCCAGGAAGAACGCCCCTGGTAGGCGGGAGCCGCGATCTTGTGGATCATCTTGTTCCGCGGATTATCCGCGGACACCAGGAAGTGGAATGTGCCGGGGATGCGAAAGCGTGGCTCCCCAATGATCAGATCCGCCGTGGCCGCGAACAGCGCGCGCTCGGCCGGCTCGCTCATATCCCAGAAGCCCAGATGCACGCTGACGAAATCCAGCGCGACCGAGAACACCGGCGAGCCCGTGGGGCCGTCCAGGGAATGCCTGATATAGCCACCCTTGCCGAACAGGCCGAGCAGGTCCCTCTTGTACTGCGCCAGGTCGCGTCCGAGCAGCCGCTTCAGCTCGTTCTCGTCGACGATTCCGAGCTGCACGCCCCACACGAACGTCGTGTAGACGCAGGCATTGGTGACGAAACGCCTGCGCTCGGCGCGCGTGTCGGTTGCCGCGGAGCGCGGAGCACTGGCATCGCACAGCAAACGCCTCGTGTCGCCCTCATTGAACGGCTCTAGCTCGCTTGCGAGCTGGAGGATCGCGCGCTTCAGATCACCGCCATATTCGGCCAGCAGCAGGCGACCGGCATGCGCGCATTGCGACATCGCCAGGAAGGATGACGCTCTCTCCTCGGCAGAGATCATCTGCTGCAGGCCGGCCAGAATGCCGAGCAGCGTATCCGAGGGGCGCGAGAAATAGTTCACGCCGAGATACCGAAAGCGCCCCGCCGGGACGATGGTCGTCGTGACGACATTGGCGCGAACCGCTTCCAGCAGCAGGCGGACGCTCTTTTCGAGCAGACGAGCCCGCCGCACCGCATCCTGCGAATCCATGATGGTGTCGGGGTCGAGGACGTCGGGATAGAACCAGGCGAAGTCGCGCGGATAGTACGCAGAGGCGTGCGGCGCGCCGGTGACGAGGAAGGACTCGGTTACCGAAAAGGCGCTGTCCATCGAGTGCCGGTAGAGGTCCTCCATGGCCGTGAGCGGATGATGTGACTGCCTCAGGAGTCGATCACCGAGAAAATTCACAGCCTGAATCGCGTTGGCGACGAAGGTCGCCGCCACACCCTGGTAAAACCGGTTTTCGCGATGGGATGGAAAAGAGATGCCGCTGTTCATAGGCGCCGTCGAATGGTGTCTCGTGGTTCGGCGGGAGGCCGTCGCGGCTCTAGACCTGTCTGATTCGTGTCTCTATCCCGTGACTTGCGGGTCAGTTTAGCCTTCCCGCGGCCGAAAATTCTCGATCAGCCGCAGCAACACCCGCGCGCCGGCGTCGGCATCGGCGAGTTCGACATGCTCGTCCGGATGATGGCTGATGCCGCCGCGGCAGCGGACGAAGATCATGCCAACATCGGCAATGTCGATCATGGCCATGCCGTCATGCCCGGCCCCGCTCGGCAGCTCGAACACGGGGAAATCTTCCGCTTGAATTGCCTGCGCGATCTGGTCCTTCAGCCAGGGCGCGCAAGGCGCGGTGCGGTTCTCGTGGGTGACGTCAAGCTGGAGCGTCAATTGACGACGCTTTGCGATGGCTTCGATCTGCCTGACGACATCGGCAACCGCGCGCTTGCGGTGCATGTCGGTCGGTGCCCGCATGTCGATGGTGAACGACACCTGGCCCGGGATGACATTGGTCGCGCCGGGCCTCGCCTGGATGTAGCCGACGGTGCCGACCAGCCCATCCTCGTCGGTGCGGCAAAACTGCTCGATTGCGCCGATGCATTCGGCCGCGCCCGCCAACGCATCGCGCCGGAGCGCCATGGGCACCGTGCCCGCGTGCCCCGCCATGCCGGTCAGCCGCGCGGCAAGCCGTGTCGCGCCCGCGATCGCGGTGACCACGCCGACGGGCAGGTTTTGCGCTTCCAGCACAGGACCTTGCTCGATATGCAGCTCGAGATAGGCAAGCAGCTCGCGCCGGGCCCGCGCGGCCGCGCCGATATGATCGGGGTCGAGCCCGAACTGCACCAGCGCATCGCGCATGGACACGCCATCGCGGTCACGTGTGTTGAGGACGCTCTCGTCAAAGGTGCCGGCCACCGCGCGGCTGCCGAGCAAGGTCGAGGCAAAGCGCACCCCTTCCTCGTCCGCAAAACCGACGATTTCGATCGCGAACGGGAGGCGCTTGCCGCGGCGGTTGAGATCGGCGACGCAGGCGATCGCCGTGATCACGCCCAACGGCCCGTCCCATTTGCCGGCATGGCGCACGGTGTCGTAGTGCGAGCCGAGCATCAGGCAAGGCGCGCCCGGCCCCTCCCCTTCGTAACGCCCACAGACGTTGCCGATCGCGTCGAGACGCGCACTCATGCCGGCGTCGCGCATCCAGCTCAGGATGAGGTCCGCAGCCTTGCGCAGCTCGCTGGTCAGAAAGATGCGGGTGAGCTTGTCGCCTTCTTCCGAGATCGCCGCGAGCTCATTGATCCCTCGCACGATCTCTTCGCCGAGCGATCCATTCTGAACGGCGTTACCAGCAGCCATCTCGGCGAGCTTTCCATCTCTTGGGACCGCAGGGACGGCAATCCGGGCGATAATCGATTCAAGTTCGGTGCCAGCGAAACACGCTGAAGCCACCGTTCCAATCAGCGCGTGGTTAGCATGAATGCGGGTCGCCGGCAGACCACCCGCCCTCGTCATGCACACGTCCGCGCTGGTTAAGACTGCTTAACTCCATTGCATACAATTACAAAATACTGCCTACAATTTCATCTGCTGATTTCCTGGTCAGGATCAGAACTCGCAAAATACATTCTTATTTTCAATGCGTTATTTGGAAGTGCTCTCTCGGCAACCTCTGGCACGAAGCTTGCGACAATCCATCCCGGGCTCCGCCAGACCGGCGCAGCGCGAGATGAGGCGGTGCATCCGCCAAGGGGAGCAAGCAATGGAATTTGGCAGGATCTCACGACGTCATTTGTTGCAGGGTGGTGCGGCCCTCACCCTCGGCGCGGCGACCGGCGCCCGCCCGTCCTTCGCGGCCGAGACGACCATTGGCTTCATCTATGTCGGCTCGCGCGACGACTATGGCTACAACCAGGCGCATGCGCAGGGCGCCGCGGCGCTGAAGAAGATTCCCGGCCTCAAGGTCGTGGAAGAAGAGAAGGTGCCAGAGACCGACGCGGTCGAGAAGACGATCGAGTCCATGATCAATCTCGACGGCGCCACCCTGCTCTTCCCGACCTCGTTCGGTTACTACAATCCGCACATGGTCAAGATGGCCAAGAAATTCCCGAAGCTGCACTTCGAGCACTGCGGCGGCCTCTGGAGCGACAAGGACCCCAAGAACGCTGGCAGCTATTTCGGCTATATCGATGAAGCCCAATACATCTCGGGCATCGTCGCCGGCTATAGCTCCAAGAGCGGCAAGCTCGGCTTCGTCGCGGCAAAACCGATCCCGCAGGTGCTGCGCAACATCAACGCATTCGCACTCGGCGCGAGGCTTGCCAATCCCAAGGCCACCACGCAGGTCATCTTCACCGGCGACTGGTCGATGCCGGTCAAGGAAGCCGAGGCGACCAACAGCCTGATCGACCAGGGCGTCGACGTGCTGACCTGTCACGTCGACGGCCCGAAGACCATGGTCGAGAACGCCGCGCGTCGGGGCGCCATGGTGTGCGGCTATCACGTCAACCAGTCGCCCCTCGCGCCGAAGGCGTATCTCACGGGAGCCGAGTGGAACTGGGAAGCGCTGTACCCCAAGTTCGTCAAGATGATCGCCGCCGGCGAGAGCATTCCGAATTTCTATCGCGGCGGCCTCAAGGAAGAGATCGTCAAGACCTCACCCTATGGCGAAGCAGTTTCCGCCGAGGCGCGCAAGCACGCCGACGACGTCAAAGCCAAGTTCTTGTCCGGTGACGGCTACGCCATCTTCAAGGGAGGGCTGGTCGACAACAAGGGCAAGACGGTGATCGCGGCCGGCACCGATCGCGGCCAGAAGGATCCCGAGCTCGAGAAGATGGACTATCTTGTGGAGGGCGTGGTCGGGGCGACTTCGTGACGACGGAAGCTGCGGATCCCGTTGAAGCGGTCGGGACGGTTGCCCCGGCAGCCGACGCGGGATTCCTGCAACGTCACGGCGGAGCGATCGAATATGTCCTGATCCCGGGCGTGGCGCTGGTCGGCGCGCTCGGGGTTTTCGGCATCTTCGTCGCAATGTTCGGCAAGAGCCCGCTCGACCTTTATTTCTACATGTACTACGGCGCGTTCGGCACCTGGTTCTCGTGGCAGAACACGCTGACGCGCGCGGCGCCGCTGATCCTCACCGCACTCTGCACGGCGCTGCCCGCGCAGCTCGGCATGGTCATCATCGGCGGCGAAGGCGCACTCCTGATCGGCGCGCTGTCGGCAACCAGCGCGGCGTTGTTGCTTCAGGGCATGCCGCCGCTCATCGTGCAAATCGCCATGGTCATCGCCGGCGTGATCGGCGGCGGCCTGTGGGTCATGCTTTCGGGCGCGCTGCGGCAATATCGCGGCGTCAACGAGACGATCTCGAGCCTGCTGCTCGTCTACATCGCGCTCGCTGTCCTCAACCATCTCGTCGAAGGCGCGATGCGCGACCCCGCCAGCCTCAACAAGCCGTCGACCCGCGAGATCGGCGCCGCCAACATGTTCGGATCGATTCCCGGCACCGACGTGCATTGGGGTCTCGTGTTCGGTCTGATCGCCGCGATCGCCGCCTATATCCTGATCTATCATACCGTGTTTGGCTTCGCCGCGCGCGTTGCCGGCGGCAACATCCGCGCTGCGAAGATCGTCGGCCTCAATGTCAGCAAGCTGATCCTGACCGTTTGCTTCCTCGCAGGCGGCGCCGCCGGCCTTGCCGGCATGGTCGAGGTCGCCGCCGTGCAGGGGCGCACCAATGCCAACCTCGCCGCGGGCTACGGCTTTACCGGGATACTCGTCGCCTTCCTCGCGCGGCACAATCCGCTCGCCATTATCCCCGTCGCGATCCTGCTCGGTGGTATCAGCGCCAGCGGGGGGCTGTTGCAGCGCCGCCTCGGATTGCCGGATGCATCCGTGCTGGTGCTGCAAGGCATCATCTTTGTCTTCGTGCTGGCGAGCGATGCGCTCTACGGCCGCATCGGGTTTCTGAAGGGAAAGTCCTGAGATGGCAGACGGCTCGATCGGACTCTGGACCGTCCCGCTCGCCGTGCTCGGCGGCGCCATTCGCGTCTCGACGCCGTTCCTGTTCGTGAGCCTCGGCGAATGCATCACCGAGCGCTCCGGCCGCATCAATCTCGGCCTCGAAGGCACGCTGGTGATGGGCGCGATGAGCGCCTACGGCATTTCCTACCTCACGGGATCGCCGTGGCTGGGCGTGCTCGCCGCTGGCATCACCGGCGCGCTTCTAGGCGCCCTGCATGCCGGCATCTGCTCGTTGCCGCGCGTCAACGACATTGCGGTCGGCATCGCCTTGATGCTGTTCGGCACCGGGCTTGCGTTCTATCTCGGCAAGCCGCTGATCGAGCCGACAGCACCGCGGCTGCCCGCGATCGATTTCGGCTGGTGGAGCGACATTCCGCAGGTGCGCGCGGCACTACGGGTCAACGTGCTCTTCCTGATCGGCGTCGCACTCGCGCCAATTCTCTACTGGGCCTTCCGGACTACGCGCTGGGGCCTCCTGATCCGCACGGCCGGCGAGAGTTCGGATGCCGCGCGTGCGATGGGCCACTCCGTGCTGCTGATCCGCCTGCGCGCGACCATGGTCGGCGGCTTCCTCGCCGGCATCGGCGGTTCATTCCTGTCGCTGTTCTATCCCGGAAGCTGGAACGAGGGCCTGTCATCGGGCCAGGGAATCACGGCCGTGGCGCTCGTGATCTTCGCGCGCTGGGATCCCTTGCTGTGCCTGTGGGCCTCGCTCGCCTTCGGCGGCGCCGCGGCGCTGGGCCCGGCGCTGCAATCGGTCGGCGTCACCTCCGGCTACCACCTCTTCAACGCCGCACCCTACATCCTGACCCTGGCGATCATGATCATCACCTGCTCGCCGAAGCGCACGCTGACCGGAGCCCCGGCCGAATTGTCGATCACCCGCTAGGAAGCGAATCATGCCCGAGCGCACCATCAAGTCCGAGCCCTATGCCTGGCCCTACAACGGCGACCTCCGTCCCGAGAATACCGCGCTCATCATCATCGACATGCAGACCGATTTTTGCGGCGTCGGCGGCTATGTCGACAAGATGGGCTATGACCTGTCCCTAACGCGGGCGCCGATCGAGCCGATCAAAAAACTGCTGACGGCCATGCGGAGCCAAGGCTTTCACATCATCCACACCCGCGAGGGCCACCGTCCCGATCTCTCGGATTTGCCCGCCAACAAACGCTGGCGTTCGCGGCAGATCGGCGCCGGCATCGGCGATCCCGGCCCGTGCGGTCGCATCCTGGTGCGCGGCGAGCCCGGGTGGGACATCATCCCGGAGCTCGCACCGCAGCCCGGCGAACCCATCATCGACAAGCCCGGCAAGGGCTCGTTCTGCGCCACCGATCTGGAGCTGATCCTGCGCGTCCGCGGCATCGAGAACGTCGTGCTCACAGGCATCACCACCGACGTCTGCGTTCACACCACCATGCGGGAGGCCAACGACCGCGGCTTCGAATGCGTACTGCTGCACGATTGCTGCGGTGCGACCGACAAGAGCAACCACGAGCACGCGCTGAAGATGATCAAGATGCAGGGCGGCGTGTTTGGCGCGGTCTCGACCTCCGACGCTTTCATCGGAGCGATTTCGTGATCGTCGGCGAAACGCCGCCGCCATCGGGCGCCTTCGGCGTCGATGCTATCGCCATGACCATGCGCTTCGGTGATTTCCTGGCGCTGGACAATGTCGCGCTGAAAGTGCGGCCGGGTTCGTTCCATGCGCTGCTGGGCGAGAACGGCGCCGGCAAGTCGACCCTCGTCAAATGCATCATGGGCTACTATCACGCCACCGAAGGCGACATTCTGGTCGGCGGGCGCGAGCAGGCGATCGGCAATCCGAAGGACGCCCACGCGCTCGGCCTCGGCATGGTCTACCAGCACTTTACGCTAGTGCCGGCGATGACAGTCGCCGAGAATCTGGTGCTGGCCCGCGATGACGTGCCGGCCATGGTGAATTGGTCCCGCGAGATGAAGGACCTCGAGGCCTTTCTCGCGCGGATGCCATTCAAGGTGCCGCTCAGCGCAAAGGTCTCCGACATCTCCGCAGGCGAGCGCCAGAAGTGCGAGATCCTCAAGCAACTCTACCTGAAGCGCCGCTTCCTGATCCTGGACGAACCGACATCAGTGCTGACGCCGGCGGAAGCCGACGAGGTGCTCGGCATGCTCCGTGACATGGTCGTCAAGGGCGAGCTGACCATCCTGATGATCACGCACAAGTTCCGCGAGGTCATGGCCTTCGCCGACGACGTCACGATCCTGCGTCGCGGCAAGCTCGCCGGCGCCGGCAAGGTTTCCGAACTGACGCCGGACGCGATGGCGCGCACCATGATCGGCGCCGAGGAGCTGACGGTACAGCCGCCGCGCACCGGAGAGGCCGGCAAGGCGAGGCTGGAGCTGGCGAAGATGCGCGCGCTCGACGACGCCGGCGCTATCGCCGTGCATGACGTCTCCCTCACGGTTCGTGCCGGCGAGATCGTCGGCATCGCCGGCGTCTCCGGCAACGGCCAGCGCCAGCTCGTCGAGGTGCTGGCCGGGCAGCGCGAAGCTGAAAGTGGCGAGATTCGCGTCGCCGGCGCCCCCTATCACGCCAGCCGCGAGGAGATGCGGCGGCACAATATGTCACTCCTGCCGGAGGAGCCGCTGAAGAACGCTTGTGTCGGCGGCATGAGCGTCGCCGACAACATCGCCTTCCGCGAGTTCGACCGCGCGCCCTTTGCAAGCCTCGGCTGGTGGCTCAACCGCGGCGCCTTCCGCGTCGACGCCAGGAAGAAGATCGCCCAGTACAAGATCAAGACCCGCACGCCCGACACGCCGATCTCGGCGCTGTCGGGCGGCAACGTCCAGCGCGCCGTGCTGGCCCGCGAGCTCGGCGGCGGCGTCGAGGTGCTGATCGCGGCCAATCCCTGTTTCGGGCTCGATTTCGCCGCGGTGGCGCAAATCCATGCCGAGATCATGGCAGCACGCAACCGCGGCGCCGCAGTGCTGCTGGTCAGCGAGGACCTCGACGAACTCCTTGAACTCTCCGATCGGCTGGTGGTGATGTTCCACGGCGAATTCGTGTATGAAGCACGGACCAGCGAAGCCGATCTCACCGTGGTCGGCCGGCATATGGCGGGGCATTGACCAGGGGGGAGCGATGAGCGGCGGGTCCGAGCGCGACGAGCACTTCCTCCGCCTCTCCTTCGCGGTCGCCCGCCGTTCCCTCACCCACGGCAACCATCCCTTCGGCTGCATCGTCGTCGATGCCGAAGGCAAGGTCCTGATCGAAGCCGAGAACGGCTACATGCCGGATCACGACGGCACCGCGCATGCCGAGCGCCTCGCCGCGACTCAGGCCTGCCGCACGCTCGGCCGCGAGGTTCTGGCGAAGGCCACGCTCTATTCCTCCGCCGAGCCTTGCGCGATGTGCGCGGGCGCGATCTACTGGGCCGGCATCGGCCGTGTCGTCTATGGCCTCAGCGAGCACCGCCTGCGCGACATCACCGGCGATCATCCGGAGAACCCGACGCTCAACCTGCCCTGTCGCGAGGTCTTTACCAGGGGCCAGCGGCCGACAGACGTTGCGGGGCCGCTGCTCGAAGACGAGGCCGAAGCGCTGCACGACGGCGTGTGGACGAAGTAGGTGGCCTCCGCCCCGCGCTCACCGAAGGGCCGCCTGAAGGTACCCAGCCCATCCCACAAACGAAGATGACGCCGCGGAGGTTTGACGCGGCGTCATCGTCATTCACCTGAAGAATGTCAGGTGGTTAGAACTTCACAGTGATACCCGAGTAGAGCGAGGACTCGGTGCAGGATCCGGTGCTCACCTTCGTACCACCGACGAAAGTGGTGCACGCAAAGGCATTGTTGTGATCGAGGCCGAACTTGTTCTGCCAGTAGCGATAGGCGACCCAGACGTCCACGAAGTGCGAGTACTTCTCACCCCAAATCGCCTTCGAGGCATCGAGGGTCAGGCGGATCGGCTCGGAATTGAACTCGACCTTGGTCGGGTAGACGTTGTTGGCAACGCTGGCGGGAAGCGGCTCGGTGTCTGTGCCCTTCTTGCCGTACCACGCCGCGCGGCCGCTGATCGAGAAATACTGCATGTTCTGCGGCAGGAAGCCGAGGTCCATATAGTAGTTGGTTTCGATCGCCCAGGTCGGCTTGAACGACGTGTTGCCGTCGGCAATACACGGCGCGGACCAACCGGCGCCGCACTGCGAGAAGGAGTTGTGGTTGGCGAACTCCCAGTACACCAGCGGCGCGACGTTGAAGTAGCCCTTGTAGGGAAGATCGAAGGCAAACTGCAGACCGGCGACAACGTCGCGCTTGGCGGCGCCGAAATACCGGTTCTCCGTGTTGGCATCCATGCCAACCTCGAACGAGATGTTATGCAGCGGCCCCTGGGTGAAGGCCTTGGTGTTGAAGATCTCGTTCCAGCCGAAGGTCGAGCGGAACAGGCCATAGATTTCTGTCGCGCCGGCACAGCTCGTCGGCGTCGCTGCGAAGCCCGCAGCCGGCGAAACGACCACGCCTGTGGCGGTACAGGGGCCGGCCGGATCGTTGTGGTCCGACTTGAACATCGAGATGGTGAAGAAGTTGGTGCCGTAGGTCCAGGCATCGAAGTGGGTGAACGAGTAGACCTGCTTCGTCGTCTTGGCGTTGATCACGCCGTTGGTGTTGGTGAACGCACCGGGCTGCGACGCATTGAAGATATAGGAGAAGGTGACGCGGTCGTCGATCACCAGGAAGAACGGAAGGTCCGCCGCCTTCTTGGCAGCCTTGACCGGCAAGTCGGCTGCCTGAGCCAGGCCACCGGTAGCGAGCGTAGCAAGTGACAGCGCCGCCGCCGCAATTGCCTTCATACGAAACGACATCCGAATACCCCCAAGTTTGGACACGTAAAAATGAACGTCCCTTGGGTGCGACACTTGCGCCGATCTCCAGGAGTGAGAAGCCTCAACTTGTTTCAAGGCATGCCGCTTGTTTGCACAGAGCACTGCGCTTCACCGGCGGATTCGGAAGGCCAACCTCACCACCACGCGGTCAGGCGAGAGCGGCCACTGCCGGATAATTCCATTTGATTTCGCTCCCTTTTCATGTCGAGCGGGCAAGGCAGACAGGAGCGGCGGAAGCGACTGTCGCGGTGTTCGCAAATGCATACGCGTGATGGCGCGTCTCTGCTCAACTTCACATCAAGCCTGCATAGCGGGTTCCGATTTGGTTTGATCCGTCACAAATTTGCAACAGGCGGCACGCGCAAGCCGGGACTGCAAAGGCTGTTCGGGAGGCATTTGAGGACGATCGCCGCCCGGCGAGAGCCGCGACTCGCCGACACCACCTGGCTGCCGAAGCGTTGAGCAAGGGATGACGCTTTTTCACACCTTACGCGACGGTTCAAACTAGCCCAGTATTGAGGCACTTCATCCCATGCAAGCGCATCAGCGAATGTTGGATCCCACGGCTAACAGCCTGCATTCCGGCGAGTCCCCGCTCTTCAGGACGATCGGGCTCACCAAGCGCTATGGCGATTTCCTCGCCAACGATTCCATCGACATCGACATCTGGCCAACGGAAATCCACGCGCTGCTCGGCGAGAACGGCGCCGGCAAGTCGACGCTGGTCAAGGCGATCTACGGGCTGATCCAGCCCAGCGCCGGCCAGATTTGCTGGCGGGGCCAGCCGATCGTGCAGTCCGGTCCCTCGGAAGCGCGCAGCCGCGGCATCGGCATGGTGTTCCAGCATTTCTCGCTGTTCGACAATCTCACCGTCGCCGAGAACGTCGCACTCGGCCTCGACGGGAAAGAATCCTTCAAGGACATGTCGGCGCGGCTTGAGCAGGTGTCGAAGACTTATGGATTGCCGCTCGATCCCAAACGCGAGGTCTGGCAATTGTCGGTCGGCGAGCGCCAGCGCATCGAAATAGTTCGCGCGCTGATGCAGGATCCGCAATTCCTGATCCTTGACGAGCCCACCGCAGTGCTGACGCCACAGGAAGCCGACCAGCTCTTCGTCGTGCTGGAGCGGCTCAAGGCCGAAGGTCGCGCCATCCTCTACATCAGCCACAAGCTCGAAGAGGTGAAGCGCCTGTGCGACACGGCAACGATCCTGCGCGGCGGCAAGAAGGTGGAGACCTGCAATCCAAGGCTTGAGACCGCCGCGTCGCTCGCGCGCATGATGGTCGGCGGCGAGATCAAGGAGGTGAAGGCGGCCGCCGGCCGGCAGACCACCGTGCCGCGCCTCGTCGTCAACGACCTCTCGCTCGCCCCGGGCGAGGCGCATGGCGTGCGGCTCGAGCACATCTCGTTCGAGCTGAAAGGCGGCGAGATCCTCGGCATCGCCGGGGTCGCCGGCAACGGCCAGGACGAACTGTTCGCCGCGCTGTCCGGCGAACGCCTCTCGAAGGATCCCGGCACGATCGTGATCGAAGGCCTTGCTGCCGGCCATCTCTCGATCACGCAGCGCCGCAAGCTCGGCGCGGCCTTCGTTCCGGAGGAGCGGCTCGGCCACGGCACGGCGCCGCGCATGAAGCTTTCCGAGAATGCGCTGCTCACCGGGCACGCCGCCAGCGGCATGGTCCACCACGGCTTCATCGATACTGCGGCCACTCTGAAGACTGTCGACCGCGCAACCAAGACGTTTGACGTCCGCAAGGCCAAGCGCGATCCGGAAGCAGCATCCCTCTCCGGCGGCAATTTGCAAAAATTCATCGTGGGACGCGAGATCCTGCGCAATCCCGCGGTGCTGGTGGTGAGCCAGCCGACTTGGGGCGTCGACGCCGGCGCGGCCGCCGTCATCCGCCAGGCGCTGCTTGATCTCGCAACGGCAGGCGCCGCCGTGCTCGTGACCAGCCAGGACCTCGACGAACTCGCGGAAATCGCCGACCGCATCGCCGTGATGTTCCATGGCCATCTGTCTGCGCCGCTCGCCACCAGCGAGGCGACGCGCGAAAGACTAGGCTTGTTGATGGGCGGCAGCACGCTGGAACCGAAGGAGGCCGCGCATGCAGTTGGTGCTTGAGAAGCGCGCCGAGCGCTCCAACACGATCGCACTGATCTCTCCGTTGATCGCGATCGGCCTCACGATCGTGACCATGGTCATCCTGTTCGCGATTCTCGGCAAGAATCCGCTGCTCGCCCTGCAGGCGTATTTCATTGCGCCTTTGACCGACAGCTATTCGCTCCAGGAAATCGCGGTGAAGGCGACACCGCTGGTGATGATCGCGATCGGGTTGTCGCTCTGCTATCTCGCCAATGCCTGGAACATCGGCGCCGAAGGGCAGTTCCTGATCGGTGCAGTCGCCGGAAGCTGGATTGCGGTGAAGACGCAGGGCACCGACGCCGGCGCGTGGGTGCTGCCGGTCATGCTTGTGCTCGCCGCCGCCGCAGGCGCGCTCTATGCGCTGATCCCGGCAATCTGCAAGGTCAAGTTCGGCGCCAGCGAGATCCTGACCAGCCTGATGCTGGTCTATGTCGCCGATCTCTTCCTCGACTATCTCGTGCGCGGCCCCTGGCGCGATCCGCACGGTTTCAACTTCCCGACCACGGCCGAATTCGATCCGGTCGCAACGGTGCCGCTGCTGATCGAAGGCGGCCGGCTGCATCTCGGCTCCATCATCGCCCTTCTCGTCGTCGCCGCGGTGGCGATCCTGCTCGGGCGCACCATCAAGGGATTCGAGATTCGCGTGGTCGGTGCGGCGCCCCGCGCCGCGCGGTTCGGCGGCTTCAATTCCAACCAGTTGATCATCCTGACCTTCGCCGTCTCGGGCGCGCTGGCGGGCCTCGCCGGCATCATCGAGGTCGCGGGTCCGGTCGGGCATCTCCAGCCCGGCATCTCGCCGGGTTACGGTTTTACGGCGATCATCGTCGCCTTTCTCGGCCGGCTGAACCCCCTTGGGATATTAATTGCAGGCCTTTTTCTCGCGTTGACCTTTATCGGCGGCGAGCAGGCGCAGATCGCGATGAAGATTCCGTTGGACGTCACCAAGGTATTTCAAGGCATCCTGCTGTTCTACGTGCTCGCCTGCGATTCCCTCATTCTCTATCGCTTCAAGCTGGTCTTCCCGAACCGACAGGTGGCTCGTGGAACTCATTGAAGCGATCATTCTCGCAGTGCTCGCCGCCTCGACGCCGCTCCTGATTGCGGCGACCGGCGAGCTCGTAACCGAGCGCTCCGGCGTGCTCAATCTCGGCGTCGAGGGCATGATGATCATCGGCGCCGCGTCTGGCTTTGCAGGTGCGTGGCTGACCGGCTCGATCTTCATCGGCGCACTGTTCGGCATCGTCGCCGGCACGTTGATGTCACTGGTCTTCGCGTTGATGGCGCTCGGGCTTGCAGTCAACCAGGTTGCGACAGGGCTGGCGCTGACCATCCTGGGCGTCGGACTCTCGGGCCTGATCGGCGCCGGTTTCGTCGGCGAACGCATCACGCCGGCGATGCATCTCAACATTCCCGGTCTCACGGATATTCCGCTTATCGGCCGCGTGCTGTTCGGCGAGGACGCCTTCGTCTATTTCTCGCTGGCGCTGGTCGTCGGCGTCTGGTGGTTCCTGTACCGCACGCGGCCAGGATTGATCCTGCGCGCCTGCGGCGACAACCACGTTTCTGCGCATGCACTCGGCTACCCCGTACTGCGGATCCGAACCATCGCCGTGATGTTCGGCGGCGCCTGCGCCGGGCTTGCCGGCGCTTATCTGCCGCTCGCCTATACGCCCTTCTTCATTCCGGGCATGACCGCGGGTCGCGGCTGGATCGCACTGGCGCTGGTGGTGTTTTCGTCCTGGCGGCCAGGCCGCCTCGTGGTCGGCGCCTACCTGTTCGGCGCGGTGACGATCCTGCAGCTGCACGCGCAGGGCTGGGGCGTCGGCATTCCCTCGCAGTTGATGTCGGCGCTGCCTTACCTTGCGACCGTCATCGTTCTGGTCCTGCTCTCCCGTGCGCGCACGGGCGGATCGACCGCACCGGCTGCGCTCGGCACCGTGTTCGTGCCTGACCGCTAACGTTTCATTTCCGCGCCGTGTGCGATGGGGCGCACACGTTGCGGATCGTGGCTTTCCCCTGATGTTTGGAGATTGATGATGAGGAAATCACTTCTTGCGCTGGCTGCCGGGCTCTTGCTTGCCGGGAGCGTCAGTGCAGCCTCCGCCGCCGACAAGCTGAAAGTCGGTTTTATCTACCTCGGCCCGGTCGGCGACCTCGGCTGGACCTATCAGCATGAGCAGGCACGACAGGCGCTGGTGAAGGAGCTCGGCGACAAGATCGAGACCACCTTTCTCGAAAACGTGCCTGAAGGCCCGGACGCCGAGCGCTCCATCGAGCAGCTCGTCCGCGCCGGCAACAAGCTGATCTTCACCACCTCGTTCGGATACATGGATCCGACGCTGAAGGTCGCGAAGAAATATCCGAACGTGCATTTCGAGCACGCGACCGGATACAAGCGCAACCCGAACATGTCGACCTATTCGGCCAAATGGTACCAGGGCCGCTACATCCAGGGCCTGATCGCGGCCAAGATGTCGAAGTCGGGCGTGCTCGGCTATATCGGCTCGTTCCCGATTCCCGAGGTCGTCTCCGGCATCAACGCAACGATCCTCGCCGCGCAGACCATCAACCCGAACATCAAGGTCAAGATCATCTGGGCCAACACCTGGTTCGACCCGGGCAAGGAGGCCGACGCCGCCAAGGCGCTGATCGACCAGGGTGCCGACGTCATCATGCAGCACACGGATTCGCCGGCGGCAATGCAGATCGCCAGCGAACGCGGCAAGCTCGCCTTCGGCCAGGATTCCGAGATGATCAAGTTCGGGCCGAAGACCCAGCTGACCTCGATCCTCGACACCTGGGGTCCCTATTACATCGCCCGCGTCAAGGCCGAGCTCGACGGAACCTGGAAATCCGAGGACAGCTGGGGCGGCCTCGACAGCCACATGTTCGCGATGGCGCCCTACACCAACATGCCTGACGACGTGAAGAAGATCGCCGAGGATGCCCAGGCCGCGATCACCGCGGGCAAGCTGCATCCGTTCAAGTGCCCAGTCCTTGGGCAGGACGGCAAACCTGTCGAGTGCAAGGGCGGCGCCAATCTCGACGACGGCCAGATCCTCGGCATGAATTTCTATGTCAAAGGCATCGACGACAAGCTGCCGGGCAAGTAGCACGCTTCTTGCATCGCCTAGATCACCTGCTCCTCCCGGAACAGGTTCGGAGGGGGTGGCCAGAAGCACCCGGCACTTGTGGTCGCCCCCTCTTTTTATTTTTATTTTGCGTGGATATTATCCGGCCTGCATGGCCCGCGCCGCCGAACTGTGGCGCTGGATGACGTCTGCCACATCAAGGCCGGGGATCGCGCCGTCGATTACGGCCCATTTTCCTGCCACCATCACCCTGTCGGCCCGATGCGCCCCGCACAGCACCAGTGCGGCCAGGGGATCGCCGTGACCGGAGAAGCGCAGCTCGTCCAGCCTGAACAGCGCGAGATCGGCCGCCTTGCCGACGGCGATCTCGCCGAGTTCCGGCCGGCCGACGCAGGCCGCCGAGCCCTTGGTGGCCCAGCGCAGCGCATCCTTGTGACTGACCTTCGTGACGCCGTAGCGCGCCCGTTGCAGCAGGAACGCGGCCCGCACCTCCTGCATCAGGTTCGATCCGTCGTTCGAGGCCGAGCCATCGACGCCGATGCCGATGCCCACACCGGCCTCCTCCATCTCGCAGACGGGGCAGCAGCCGCTGGCCAGAAGTTGGTTGCTGCAGGCGCAATGACTGATCGTCGTCTTCGCCTTGCCGAGCCGCTTCATCTCGTCTGCATTGAAGAAGATGCCATGGGCGAGCCAAGTCCGCGCATTGAGCCAGCCGCATTGTTCGAGATAGTCGAGCGGACGGCAGCCAAACATCTCTTGGCAGAACCTGTTCTCGTCCTCGGTCTCGGCAAGATGTGTATGCAGGCGCACGTCGAGCTTGTCGGCGAGATCGGCGGTGGCGCGCATCAGGGACGTCGACACCGAGAAGGGCGAGCAAGGTGCGAGCGCGATCTGCACCATCGCATCCGCGCCGCGCTGGTGGTGCTTGCCGACCACGCGCGCGCTGTCCGCGAGTATGGTGTCCTCATCCTGCACGACGCTATCGGGCGGCAAACCGCCGTCGCGCTGCGATAGGTTCATCGAGCCGCGCGTGAGCAGCACGCGCACGCCGAGCCGCCTGGCCACCGCCACCTCGATATCGACGGCGTCTTCGAGCCCTGCCGGAAATACGTAGTGATGATCCGTCGTGGTGGTGCAGCCCGACAGCAGCAGTTCAGACATCGCCACCGTGACACCGAGATCGAGCGCATCTGGCGTCAGCTTCGCCCACACCGGATAGAGCGCCTGGAGCCAGGGAAACAGCTCGCGGTCCATCGCCGCCGGCAGCGCCCGCGTCAGCGTCTGGTAGAAATGGTGGTGGGTGTTGATGAGGCCCGGCAGCACGACGTGGTCGCCGGCATCGAACACCGCGACGTCAGCGGTTGCGGGCGCAGCGCCGGCCGGCACCAGCTCGATGATCTGGCCGCCTTTCACCACGATCCCGCGCTCGGCGCCATCGGCGAGGATAGCCAGGGGATCCCTGATCCAGATCGGCTTTGCGTCGTTCATGAACCTGCTCCTCCTCACATCCGCTGACGACAGGCCTGCAAGGCAGGTACCGGCCTGATGGCGCTTTTGCTGCGACTTGTTGTTGCGACTTGGCGCTCGTCTTGCAAGACTTTCTCCTGGCTCGATTCACTCATTGGAAGCGTTGGCGTCGCCATGGACTTGAATACCATCACAGCGGTCGCCCATCCGCAAACGCGCACGCAGCTGCCCGTTTGGACGCCAGGTGATGCTTGGCTCGCGGGCGGCACCTGGTTGTTCTCGGAGCCGCAAGTTCACCTGACTCGGCTGATCGATCTCACCGACCTCAAGTGGCCGGCACTGACGGTCACCGAGAGCCATTTCAGCATCGCGGCCACCTGCACCGTTGCGCAGCTCGATGGATTCGTCTGCCCACCCGACTGGCTCGCGGCGCCGCTGATCAACCAGTGCTGCCGCGCCTTCCTTGCTTCGTTCAAGATCTGGAAGACGGCGACCGTCGGCGGCAATCTCTGCATGTCGCTGCCGGCGGGACCGATGATCTCGCTCACCGCTGCGCTGGAGGGCGTCTGCACCATCTGGAAGGCCGGCGGCGGCGAACAGATGATGCCAGTGGTCGACTTCGTCACCGGCAACCAGCGCAACCTTCTGCTGCCGGGGGACCTGCTCCGGCAGATCGATATTCCGATCGCCGCGCTGAAGCGTCGTACGGTCTTTCGCCAGATCTCGCTGGCGCCGGTCGGCCGTTCGGCGGCGCTCCTGATCGGCAGTCTGGATGTCGATGGCACGCTGACGCTCACGGTCACCGCATCGACGGTAAGGCCGATCCGATTGTCCTTTCCCAAACCACCTGACGCCAAAGCGCTTCGCGACGCCATCGCGCAGCAGATCACGGACGATCTGTACCACACCGACATCCACGGCAAGCCGCTCTGGCGCAAGCACATGACACAGCGGCTTGCCGAAGAGATCCGTGACGAACTCCTCGGAGCGCCGCCGTCATGAGCTTCGAGGTCAACGGCAAGCCGTTTTCGCAGAGCCCGCGCGCCGGCCAGTGCCTGCGCACGTTCCTGCGCGAGCTCGGTCATTTCGGCGTCAAGAAGGGCTGCGACGCCGGCGATTGCGGCGCCTGCACCGTGCTGCTGGACGGCGAGCCGGTGCATAGCTGCCTGATCCCGGCCTTCCGCGTCGAAGGCCGCGCCATCACCACGATCGAAGGTCTGGGCGGAGACGCCGGCGCGCATCCGATGCAGCGGGCTTTCCTCGATGCGCAGGGCTTTCAATGCGGCTTTTGCACCCCCGGCATGATCCTGACCTGCGCCTCGCTGAACCAGGCGCAGCGCACCGATCTCGTCGTGGCGCTGAAGGGCAATATCTGCCGCTGCACCGGGTATCGTTCGATCGAGGATGCGTTACTCGGCAAGTCCAATATTGAGGAGAGCGTCGAGGCCGGCGCCGCATTCGGCCGCAGCCTGCCGGCGCCAGCAGGCCCCGATGTCGTGCGCGGCAAGGCGCGCTACACGTTCGACACGCAGATTGACGGCTTGCTGCATATCAAGCTGCACCGTTCACCGCACGCCCACGCGAGGATCGTCGCGATCGACACGTCGGAAGCGCTGAGCGTTCCCGGCGTGCACGCGGTGCTGACGCATGAGGATGCGCCAACCACTCTGATGTCGACCGCGCGGCATGAGAAGGACTGGATGGATCCCGAGGACACCCGTGTCCTCGACGAAATCGTCCGCTTCATCGGCCAGAAGGTCGCCGCCGTGGTCGCAGACAGCGAAGCCGCCGCCGAGGACGGGTGCCGCCGGCTGAAGGTCAGCTACGAGATTTTGCCCGCGCTGATCGATCCGGAGCAGGCGATGGCGCCGGGCGCGCCCATTATTCATCCCGATCGCACCACCGCCAATCGCGTCGCCGACGCCCAGCGCAATCTCGCTGCGGAGACGCATGGCGAATTCGGCGACGTGGCGGCTGCGCTCGCGACATCCGCCGTCACCTTCGAGGGCACCTTCCATAGTCACCGTGTGCAGCATGCCGCGCTGGAAACCCATGGCGGCCTCGCCTGGCTCGATGCTTCCGGCGTACTCAACGTTCGCACCTCGACGCAAGTGCCGTTCCTGACCCGGCGCGCGCTGTCTGATATCTTCGAGCTTCCCATGGACAAGGTCCGCGTCTTCTGCGAGCGCGTCGGTGGCGGCTTTGGCGGCAAGCAGGAGATGTTCGTCGAGGATATTCTGGCGCTCGCCGCGCTCAAGACCGGACGGCCGGTGAAGCTGGAGCTCACCCGCGAGGAGCAGTTCATCGCGACCTCGACGCGGCATCCGATGCGGGTCCACGTCAAGGCCGGTGCAGACGCGGACGGCAAGCTTACCGCGCTTCAGCTCGACGTGCTCTCCAACACCGGTGCCTACGGCAATCACGCCGGCCCGGTGATGTTCCACTCGCTGGCCGAGTCCATCACCGTCTACAATTGCCCGAACAAGCGGGTCGACGGCACCGCGGTCTACACCAACACGGTGCCGGCAGGCGCGTTTCGCGGCTATGGCTTGCCGCAAACACTGATCGCTGTCGAGGCCGCGATCGACGAACTGGCCAAGCAGCTCGGCATCAGCCCTTACGAGATACGCCGGCGCAACGTCGTCAAGCCCGGCGATCCCATGCTGTCGCCGCCGCCGTCGGAATTTCACGACGTGCAATACGGCTCCTACGGGCTCGACCAGTGTCTCGACCTCGTCGAGCACGCGATGCAGGCTGATGGCCCGCAGCCGGACCTGTCGCCGGAGTGGCTGATCGGCGATGGCGTCGCGCTGACCATGATCGATACGGTGCCCCCGGCGGGCCATCTTGCAGATGCGAGGATCGCGCTCAACGACGACGCCGGCTTCGACCTCACCGTCGGCACCGCCGAATTCGGCAACGGCACCAGCACCGTGCACCGGCAGATCGCGGCAACCACGCTTGCGACCACCGTCGACCGCATCCGCCTGCGCCAGTCCGATACCGCCCATGGCGGCCACGACACCGGCGCCTATGGCAGCGCCGGCATGTTCGTCGCCGGCAAGGCGACGCATGCCGCAGCCATGCAGCTTGCGGCCGAGCTGAAGGCGGCCGCCGCCGGCGCATGGCTCTGCGACGTCGGCAGCTGCACGCTCGAGGGCGAAGCCGTCGTCAGTGGCGTGCGGCGGATGTCCTTTGTGGAGCTGGCAAAGCTCGCGCGCGAACGCGGACAGCCGTTCGCAGGCGCCGGCAATTCCGGCGGCACGCCGCGTTCGGTCGGCTTCAACGTGCAAGGCTTTCGCGTCGCCGTAAACAAGGGCACCGGCGAGCTCCGGATTCTCAGGAGCGTGCATGCGGCGGATGCCGGCGTCGTCGCCAATCCCATGCAGTGCCGCGGTCAGGTCGAAGGCGGGGTCGCGCAGGCGCTCGGTGCCGCGCTCTACGAGGAGATGGTGATCGACGCTGACGGCCGCGTCACCAACCCCAAATTCCGCGACTACCACCTGCCCTCTTTCGCCGACGTGCCCCGCACCGAGGTCTTCTTCGCCGAGACATCCGACACGATCGGACCGTTGGGCGCGAAGTCGATGAGCGAGAGTCCGTACAATCCGGTCGCCGCCGCCCTCGGCAACGCGATTGCCGATGCCACCGGCATCCGCTTCACTGCGCCGCCATTCAAGCCAGACCGGCTGTTTCCTGCGCTGCACGACAAATTTGGATAGGCCTATTTCGGGAGATTGATTCATGACCAGCGAGGTGCATCCCGTCGACGAAGTCCTGCCGGTTCCACGTCTGCTCGCGCTCGGGCTCCAGCATGTGCTGGTGATGTATGCCGGCGCGGTCGCGGTGCCACTGATCATCGGGCGCGCGCTGAAGCTGCCGCCGGAGGATGTCGCTTTCCTGATCAGCGCCGACCTGTTCGCCTGCGGACTTGCGACGCTGGTGCAATGCCTCGGTTTTGCTGGCGTCGGCATCCGCCTGCCCGTGATGATGGGCGTGACCTTCGCATCCGTGGGTCCGATGCTGTCGATGGCGAGTGCGCCGGATATCGGATTGCTCGGCATCTACGGTTCGGTGATCGCGGCCGGCCTGTTCGGCATCGTCGCGGCGCCGTTCGTCAGCCGGCTGCTGCCGCTGTTCCCGCCCGTCGTCACCGGCAGCATCATTCTCGTCATTGGAATCTCCTTGATGCGGGTCGGCATCAACTGGGCCGGCGGCGGCCTGCCGACGCTGACGAAGGTGGTCGACGGCGTCGTCGGTAGTTTTCCCAATCCGGCCTACGGACAGTTGCAGGGGCTAGGTCTTGGCCTGATCAAATGGGGCACCGGCTTCCTCGCCAACGTCTCCGTGCTGCTTGGCATCATCGCCGGCGCCGTGCTCGCGACCATCCTGGGCGTGATGCATTTCGACAAGTTCGCTGCGGCGTCCTGGGGCGCGCTCGTGATCCCGTTCCGCTTCGGCATGCCGCAATTCCATCTGGTACCAGTTATCACCATGTGCGTCGTCATGGTCGTGGTGATGATCGAATCACTGGGCATGTTCCTGGCGCTCGGCGACATCACCGGCAAGACGGTCGACCGCGAAGCCCTGAGCCGAGGCCTGCGCGCCGACGGCGTCGGTACGCTGCTCGGCGGCATCTTCAACACCTTCCCGTACACGTCGTTCTCGCAGAATGTCGGCCTCGTCTCGGTCACCGGCGTGCGCTCGCGCTGGGTGACGGTCACGGGCGGCTGCATCATGCTCGTGCTCGGCCTGTTGCCGAAGCTCGCCGCGCTGGTCGAGGCCGTGCCGCTGGTCGTGCTCGGCGGCGCCGGCCTCGTGATATTCGGCATGGTCGCCGCGACAGGCGCCCGCATCCTCACCTCGGTCGACTTCCGCAACAATCGTTACAATCTCTTCATCGTCGCGATCTCGATCGGCTTCGGGCTGATCCCGCTCGCCGCACCCGGCTTCTTCAGGAATTTGCCGCACGATCTCCAGCCGCTGCTGGAGTCCGGCATCCTGCTCTGTGCGATCGTCTCCGTGCTGCTCAATGCTTTCTTCAACGGGTTGAGCGGAGGAGCTGCGGCGGAAGCGGATGCAGCAGCAGTCGCCTCATCCGCGCAACATGTTTAGCTGCCGCGGTAGGTCGAATAGCTCCAGGGCGTGACCAGCAGCGGCACGTGGTAGTGGCTTTCCGGCTCGCTGATCGCGAAGCGCAGCGGGATCTCGTCGAGGAACGGCGGATCTGACAGCGGTACGTTGCGCTCGGCGTAATATTTGGCGACGCTAAACCGGAGCTCGTAGCGGCCGATCGGCAGCGGCCGGCCGCCGATCAGCGGCTGGTCGGTACGGCCATCCGCGTTGGTGACGGCGCGCGCGATCACGCGGCTTTCGCCAAGCTTGGCGAGCTCGACGAGTTCGACACGAATGCCCGGCGCGGGCTTGCCGGCGTGATTGTCCAGCACATGCGTCGAGAGCCAACCGTGCACTTTCAGCTTGTCGTCAGCACTGACGAGCTGGTCCAGCCGCAGCGCAGCGATGCGGGAGATTTCCTCGAGCGCACGGCGTGTCTCGGTTTTGGCAATGTTCTGCAGTCGCGACTCGAAGTCACGCAGAATGGAATCCTTGGTGTGCCGGCGCGCGCAGACGATATAGGGGATACCAAATTTTTCGCGATACGCATCGTTCGCCTGCTCGAAGGCCGCATATTCGGTGTCCGACAGACGGTCTAGACCAGCGCTGCTCTGCTCAGCAGTCGAGTCAGGCGTGAGTCCCGCTGCGCGCTGGGTCTTGTTCGCGAGGTCGGGATGCGCGCGTATCAACGCCAGCTGCACCTCGGGCTCAGCGCTCGCGATCGCCGCCTTGATCGCGTCGAGCAGTGAATTGATGCCGGCAAACGGACGGCGCGCCGCGGCTTCTTGGGCAATCCAAGGCGAGTACTCGACCACGTTTTCAAGTACGGCCACGAAATCATCGAAGCTCGCGGCATTGAGATCAGACAAGGCGATCTGTGACATTGCTTCCCTATCCGATCTCGAATGCATCGTCGGCAAGGCCCGCGTGCTTGTCGTGCCAATGCTGTGCGATCTGCAACCGCGTCGGCACCCAGACGCGCTCGTGCTTGCCGATGTAGTCGAGGAAGCGGATCAGGCCCGCCGCGCGGCCGGGGCGGCCGGCGAGACGACAGTGCAGGCCGACCGACATCATCTTCGGCGCGTTCTCGCCTTCGGCATAGAGCACGTCGAAGGCATCCTTCAGATAGGTGAAGAACTGCTGGCCTTCGGCAAAGCCTTGCGGATTGATGAAGCGCATGTCGTTGGCGTCGAGCGTATAGGGAATGACGAGCTGCTTGCTGCTCGCGCCCTTGACCCAATAGGGCAGATCATCGGCATAGGAATCGCTGAGATAGAGGAAGCCGCCCTCCTCCATCAACAGACGGTTGGTGTTGATCGAGGAGCGTCCGGTATACCAGCCGAGCGGCCGCGAGCCGGTCGCTGCGGTGTGGACGCGGATCGCTTCCGCGATTTCCGCGCGCTCCTGCGCCTCGGTCATGTCCTTGTGCTCGATCCACTTCAGGCTGTGGCTGGCGATGTCCCAGCCCGCCTCCTTCATGGCGGCAACGATTTCCGGATTGCGCTTCAGCGCTGTGGCGACACCGAACACGCTGGTCGGCCACTTCCGCTCGCCGAACATCCGCCACAGCCGCCAGAAACCGGCGCGCGAGCCATATTCGAACATCGATTCGATATTGGCGTGGCGCTGGCCGGGCCAAGGCTGTGCGCCGAGCACGTCGGACAGGAACGCTTCCGAGGCAGGGTCGCCATGCAGGATGTTGTTTTCGCTGCCCTCCTCGAAATTGACGACGAACTGCACCGCGACCCGCGCGTCGCCGGGCCATTGCGGGTGCGGCGGGTTGCGGCCGTAACCGCGGAGATCGCGCGGGTAGCGGGTACCAGTCACTCAGACTTCCTCGAAGCGGATCGGCAGCGCGCCCTTCCACAGCACGCTCTTGCCGAGCGTTGCCAGATTCTCCAGGCCGGAGGTCAGCGTGATGAAATGGTTGCCGGCGAGCTGGCCCATCTTGCTCGCGAAGTGCACGCCGCCATAGGCCATCAGGATCTCGGTCTCGCTGATGCCGCCGGGATAGAGGATGATCTGGCCGGGTGCGGGATAGCTGGTGTGGTTCTCGTAGCCGACGCCGAAATCGAGGTCGCCGAGCGGCATCCACACGCCCTCGCCGCTCCAGCGCACGTGGATGATGTGGCTTTCGAACGGCAGCGCCTTGCGGAACGCGGCGACAGTCTTGGGCGCCGCTTGCTCCTCGAAACGGGCATCGAAGGTGAAGTCGCCGGCGCGGATAACGAGTTTGGTCATCTCATCTCTCTGGATCGGGGGTGGTGGCCCCACGGGGAATTTTCAGGCAAAGAGCACTCCGTCGGGCTTCGCGCAAGGGGCGCGGCCCCTTACCTGCGGTCGTAGGACCAGCCGAAAACGCCACTCCGCCGCGTCTCCGGCTCCGGCTCGGCGGCGGGCTGCGGCGCCTCCCTCAGTTCCGCCTGCGGCGGCGGAGGCGGCACCGGCAGATTTTCGCATTTCATGGAGTAGACCAGCTTGCCGTCCGCGGTCCGCCCGATCGGCGCGCAGGGGTCCGGATGCGCCGCCGATGTTTTTGGGGTCAGCTTGACCTGCGCCACGGCCGGCGAGGCGATCAGCAGAAAGACCAGCAGATATTTCGACATCATTGTCGCCTGAAAACCAGATCTGGTCCATTGAACCGGATTGCGCAGGTCAAGTCCATCGGGGCTACGGGCGCGATTGCCGAATATTTAGCCGAGGCTAGAAAATTGGCTCGCCCCAATGTGATGTCGCGAGCGCTGATATCGGCTGGGCGCGTCGCCATGTCAGCCGCGACGGCGACCACACAAAACACACATCTCACGGCCGGGCGTCGTCACGGGAGAAAGAAACAATGCAAAGGACTTTCATCATTCTCGGCGCGACGCTGATTGCCGCCGCCACCATCCAGACCGCCGCGGCGAACGACCGCCGTCATGTCCGCAAGGCGCAGCCCCATCCCATCACCCAGTCGGTGCGCGACTCCAACGCCGCGCTCTGGCCGTCGCAGCCGACCGGGCCCGACTGGTCGCGCTATTCCAACTGCGCGATGTCTGCACCCGCGGGACGGTGATATTGAAAGCTTAGAGTTCGGTTGCTCCTGGTCATCGTGAGCCAATCGTGTCCCGGACGCGCTGCAGCGCGCAGCGTTGCTGCGCAGAGCCGGGACCCAGGGGCGACACGGCGTAATGCGGCGAGATGGGCCCCGGCTCTGCAGCGCACCGTCGAAGGGACGCTGCGCTGCGTCCGGGGCACGAGAGCGGAGCGTGAGGCACGTTCTCTCCACGTCGTCATTGCGAGCGCAGCGACTTGTCCGCCGAAGCTTTAGCGAAGGCGGAAGCAATCCAGAATCCCCGCGCGGCGGCAGACTGGATTGCTTCCGCTGCGCTCGCAATGACGGAGTATGAGGGAGTAGCGCCAATCTTCCAGTCGCATTTTTGAGATTCAGACACGCCTTCGCGTCCTCGCGGTCCTCGCCGCGGCGCTGGCAACCACCTTCTATTTGATCGCCTAGCCGAGGAGCCGCCTGAACCTATGTCGTGTCGGTCAGCATGGGAAAACCGTGCGGAGTCCTCCATTGGCTCAGAGTGTCGCGAGGTCTGCTTCCTGAGGTTTCCAAGGCAGCATCGCCCAGAACCTGCGGCGGCTGGCGTCGCTGGGCGCTCGTCCGCCACCCGCTCGGGCTCTGTGCACTGCGTAGCGTTCCAGTTGCGTAGAGAGCGTCAGGGCCGGCGCATCAAGCCGGTCGTCCTTAGCGAAATCGCCGAACCATCCATCGCTCACAGCCGACTTTTGCAACGAAATCGGCCAGAAGCTGACGTTGAGGCGCAACACCGTCCAGTTTGTAGGACCTCAGATGAGGTGGAAGGTGATTGCGATTAAGAAGAACACGACCAGTCCGATGCCAACCATCTTGAAGATGTAGGCATCCTCGACATCCCGCCCAAGCCATTCGAAATCTGGCCCCCACAGGACGGTTGCGACAAACCCTAGAACGAACGTAGTGATCACCAGCATCGCGTAAATGGTGCCCATTAATGAGCTTTCATTCGCCTGCGCGATTTTGCGGGATCATATCAACGACGGTCCGTCGCGGCGATGACACCAAATACGCCGATAAACAACCCGGCAAAAATCGAAACGAGTAATACCAAACAGTCCGCTGTGACGGCAGTAAATTGCGAACCTAGAACGCGACCTAATAGAAGCATCAGCAGCAGAAAAAATCCCAAGCAGAGCACCGGCAAAGCGCACGCCGCCGCGCCGCGAGCCGCTGAGTAGCGCTGGCCACCCGAAAGTCCTGCAACAAGTTCCAGGACCACGAGACGATACGTGGGCACTCAGGGCTCCTACGATCAAGCAGGCAGTGAGGAAGTACATCAGGCATTGCCTCAGGCATTGCCTCGCGCTGAAAAACGCGAAGAGGCGTTTACCCAAAGTCCGATGTTGATGGCGATCTGGAGGGTGGCCATTATGAGGAATGCGCTGACGACTGCCGACAGAGACCGCCCATCAACGGCATATTGCTTGTAAAGGTTCTGACTGGAAAAGGCCATCAGGCCAACGCTATACGCTGCATATGCCACGGAAAATGCGCGCCAGAATTTGCGCGGCAAAAAGTCAATCTCAAATGCCATAAGTACAAGACCGGCCGCCGATAGCGCGCTCATCATCAGGTGGATGAGTCCTGTCGAAGTGTAAGGTTCTGAGTCCGCAAAACTCCAACCCGTGAGCACGACAATTAGCAGTGCAAAGAGCTTCCAACCCACGCCGACTTCTCCCGCCTTTCCCGCGACCTTGGGTAGAAGTAGCGGGTGAATTTCTCGCTTACGTGTTTGGTTTAGCTTTGGCTGCGGCGATTGCGTAAAAGCTTCAGATCCGATGAACCGGGCACGAAGTGAGCGCTAATTTGAGTCTGCTTTGGGTCAGAAGCGGTCCTCGACCGGCTGCGTGCCGCAGGTCAGCAAAGGGCCAGAACCGGACCTTCGTTGCTGGCTCTCTCGCGGATCACAAGTAACGCACAGTATGCCGTATCGCTATCTCGACCTATCAAGCATCCTGCCGTCGTTCGATGCCCGGAAAGCAACATAGCACGGACGATATGGCAGGCGGCCTGCGCGGCTGCACTTGGGGAGTGATCCATAGGCCGAGCTGAACGATCTCTCGTTCATCCACCATACATCCGACACGGCACAATACTTGCTACACTGCGGGGAGGCCGATTAGTGCGTGCGGAGTTGTTCCCAGATGGGACGAAAGCCGGCGAGCCTTCTTCAGATCGGTCGCCAGTTTTATCTTCTCTCTCAAAACGAGGATTTCGGAATATTCCTTTTGG